>JBGAOO010000274.1:0-4748 GCA_044221765.1 Usitatibacteraceae bacterium
AGGGCCGATTCCGGGGCCCAATGTCGCCCTTCGCCGGGCTCCCCAATCCCCGGCGATTAGACCCTCGTCAAGGTTCGCGCGGTTTTTGCGGGTAGGGTGTCTGCGTGAGGGCCCGGCGCGCCGCCGGCGTGCCGCCCGGAAAGAGCGACCCATGTATCCCGCCGAATCCCGAGCGCTACGCGACCCTGCCGATGCGGCCAGCGCGGCCATGGCGCGGCACAGGCACAACCCCCACGACCTGCTGCAGGTGCTGCGCGAAGTCGAGGAAGCCTGCGGGTGGATCCCGCCCGAGGCGATCCGGCGCATCGGCGACGGGCTGTCGCTGCCGCACGCCAAGATCGAGGGCGTGGCGAGCTTCTACGCCTTCCTGCACACCACCCCGCGCGGGCGCTACCGCATCCTCTTCAGCGACAACATCACCGACCGCATGCTCGGGAGCGAGGCGCTGCTCGAGCGCCTGTGCCAGAGCCTGTGGATCGAGCGCGGCAAGGTCTCCGAGGACGGGCTGGTGAGCGTGGACACCGTCTCGTGCACCGGCCTGTGCGACCAGGGGCCGGCGATGCTGGTGAACGGGCGGGCCATCGGCGGACTCACCGAGCGGCGCGTGGACGAGATCTGCGAGCTGGTGCGCGAGTCGGTGCCCTTCGAGCGCTGGCCGGCCGCGTTCTTCCGCATCGAGGACAACGTCCGCCGCCAGGACGTTCTGCTCTCGTCGGACGTGAAGCCGGGCGCGGCGATCGCCGCCGGCGTCGCGCGCGGGCCCCAGGGCGTGATCGACGAGATGAAGGCCTCGCGCCTGCGCGGGCGCGGCGGGGCCGGCTTCCACACCGGCACCAAGTGGGAGGCGTGCCGGGCCGCCCCGGACCCCGAGCGCTTCGTGGTCTGCAACGCGGACGAGGGCGAGCCGGGCAACTTCAAGGACCGCGTGCTGCTCTCGCGCCATGCGGACCTGGTGATCGAGGGAATGACGCTCGCCGCCTTCGCCGTGGGCGCGCGCCGCGGCTTCCTCTACCTGCGGGCCGAGTACCGCTTCCTGCTCGAGCACCTCGAGCGCACGCTGGCGCGCCGGCGCGAGGCGCACCTGCTGGGCAAGTCGATCCTGGGCCGGGCGGGCTTCGACTTCGACCTCGCCATCCACGTGGGCGCCGGCGCCTACGTGTGCGGCGAGGAGTCGGCGCTCATCGAGTCGCTCGAGGGCAAGCGCGGCACCCCGCGCAACCGGCCGCCCTACCCGGTGACCAGCGGCTACCTGGGCCACCCGACCGTGGTGAACAACGTGGAGACCTTCGCCTCGAGCAGCCTCGTCTCGCTGAACGGCGGCGAATGGTACGCGGCGATCGGCACGCCCGTCTCCGCCGGCACCAAGCTCGTGTGCATCTCCGGCGACTGCGAGCGCCCGGGCGTCTACGAGTACCCCTTCGGCTTCCAGGTGCGCGAGGCGCTGGCCGACTGCGGCGCCGCCGACACGCTGGCCGTCCAGGTGAGCGGCCCCTCGGGCTACTGCCTGGCCGAGAGCGAGTTCGGCCGGCGCATCGAGTTCGAGGACCTGCCCACCGCGGGCGCGCTCATGGTCTTCGACCACCGGCGCGACATGTTCGAGGTGGCGCGCAACTTCGTGCAGTTCTTCGCGCACGAGAGCTGCGGCTTCTGCACGCCCTGCCGCGTGGGCACTTCGCTCCTGCGCAACTTCATGGACAAGCTCGCCAACGGCCACGGCTCCGCCTACGACTTCGCCGAGATCGAGAAGATGAACACGACCCTGCGCACCCTGAGCCACTGCGGCCTGGGCCAGTCGGCCTGCAACCCGGTGCTGCACACCATCGCGCGCTTCCGCCCGGCCTACCAGCGGCGCCTGCAGCACGAGGAGTTCGAGCCCGCCTTCGACCTGGACCGCGCCCTGGGCGAGGCGCGCCGCATGACCGGGCGCGACGACCGCGAGGCGCACGAGGGCCTGGCGGCCGGGGAGGGATCATGAGGGCCGCCTTCACGCTCGACGGCAAGCCGGTCGCCTTCACCGACGGCCAGACGATCCTGCAGGCCGCGGTGGCGGCGGGCGCGTACATCCCGCACCTGTGCTTCCACCCCTCGTTCAAGCCGCACGGCTCCTGCAAGGTGTGCACGGTGAAGGTGGACGGCCGCGAGGCCGCCAGCTGCACCACGCGCGCGAAGGCGGGCAGCGTGGTGGAGAGCGACACGCCCGAGATCAACGACCAGCGCCGCGCCCTGGTGCAGATGCTCTTCGTCGAGGGGAACCACTTCTGCCCGTCCTGCGAGAAGAGCGGGGACTGCAAGCTGCAGGCGACCGCCTACGACCTGGGCATGGTCTCGCCGCACTTCGACCACTTCTTCCCCGACCGGCCGCTCGATGCCTCGCACCCGGACCTGCTGCTCGACTTCAACCGGTGCATCCTGTGCTCTCTCTGCGCGCGCGCGAGCCGCGACATGGACGGCAAGGGCGTCTTCGGCCTGGCCGGGCGCGGGATCGGCACGCGCCTCATCGTGAACGCGGCCTCGGGCCGCCTCGCCGACACCGACATCAAGGCGACGGACCGGGCGGCGCAAGTGTGCCCGGTCGGCGCCATCCTGCCCAAGCGGCGCGGCTTCGCCGTGCCCATCGGCCGGCGGGTGTTCGACCTGAAGCCCATCTCGGCCGTGGCCGACACCTCCGCGGAAATCGAGGGACGATCGTGAACCCGGACAAGAACGTGCTGGAGGTCGCGGCCGGATCCGTCGCGACAGCGCCCCGGCGCAAGCTGCGCGTGGCGACGACCTCGCTCGCCGGCTGCTTCGGCTGCCACATGTCCATGCTCGACATCGACGAGCGGCTCTTCCCGCTGCTCGAGCGCGTGGAGTTCGACCGCTCGCCCATCACCGACATCAAGGAGGTGGGCCTGTGCGACGTGGGCGTCATCGAGGGCGGCCTGTGCAACGCCGAGAACGTGCGCGTGCTGCGCGAGTTCCGCCGCCAGTGCCGCGTGCTCATCGCGCTGGGCGCCTGCGCCGTGAACGGCGGCCTGCCCGCGCAGAGGAACCGGCTGAGCCTGCCGCTCATCCTGCAGGAGATCTACCGCACCGACCCGGGCGCGGAGTACGGCCTCATCCCGAACGACCCGGAGCTGCCGCTGCCGCTGGACAAGGTGCACCCGCTGCACGAGGTGGTGCGCATCGACCATTTCATCCCCGGCTGCCCGCCCTCGGCCGACACGATCTTCCAGGTGTTCACCGACCTGCTCGAGCAGCGCGACGCGCTGCCCGCGCACGGGATGATCCACTTCGACTAGCGGCCCGGGCCCGGGCCGACCGGAACGCGAAGAAGAGACCATGACCTACAAGCTGGAAACCGCCGAGCATCCCGAGAAGCTGCGCCGCGTCGCGATCGACCCGGTCTCGCGCGTCGAGGGGCACGGCAAGGTGACGATCCTGCTGGACGAGGCGGGCAAGGTGCACCAGGTGCGCCTGCACGTGGTGGAGTTCCGCGGCTTCGAGCGCTTCATCCAGGGGCGGCCGTACTGGGAGGTGCCGGTGATGGTGCAGCGCCTGTGCGGCATCTGCCCGGTGAGCCACCACCTGGCCGCCTCCAAGGCGATGGACGCGATCGTGGGCGTGAAGCGCCTGCCGCCCACGGCCGAGAAGGTGCGCCGCCTGATGCACTACGGCCAGATGCTCCAGTCGCACGCGCTGCATTTCTTCCACCTGTGCTCGCCGGACCTGCTGTTCGGCTTCGCGAGCGAGGCGGCCCGGCGCAACATCGTCGGCGTGGCCGCGGCCCATCCCGAGACCGCCCGGCGCGGCGTGCTGCTGCGCCGCTTCGGCCAGGAGGTGATCCGCATCACCGCCGGCAAGCGCATCCACGGCACGGGGTCGATCCCGGGCGGGGTGAACAAGTCGGTGACGGTGGCGGAGCGGGACTCGCTCCTCGCCAACATCTACGACATCGTCGGCTGGAGCCGCGACGCGGTGCGCCTGGTGAAGGACCTGCACGCCCAGGACCCGGCGCTCTACAACAGCTTCGGCGTCTTCCGCTCCAGCATGATGTCGCTCGTGGGCATCGACGGCGGCCTGGACTTCTACGAGGGCGGGCTGCGCGTGCGCGACGACACGGGCGCGGTCATCCTGGACCGCGTGGACTACCGCCACTACGGGGACTTCATCCGCGAGGAGGTGAAGCCCTGGAGCTACATGAAGTTCCCCTTCCTCACCTCGCTCGGCCCGGAGAAGGGCTGGTACAAGGTGGGCCCGCTCGCCCGCGTGCAGAACTGCGACCACATCCCCACGCCCCTGGCGGAGGCGGAGCGGCGCGAGTTCGTGGACTACGCCGGCGGCTCGCCGATGCACGCCCCGCTCGCCTACCACTGGACGCGCATGATCGAGATGCTGCACGCGGCCGAGACGATCAAGGACCTGCTGCACGACGACGACATCCTGGGCTCGGACCTGGTCGCCACGGGCAACCGGGCCCGCGAGGGCGTGGGCGTCATCGAGGCCCCGCGCGGCACGCTGATCCACCACTACCGCGTCGACGACGACGACCTGGTGACGATGTGCAACCTCATCGTCTCCACCACGCACAACAACCAGGCGATGAACGAGGCGATCCGCCACGTGGCCAAGCGCTACCTGAACGGGCACGAGCTCACCGAGGGGCTGCTCAACCACATCGAGGTGGCGATCCGCGCCTTCGACCCGTGCCTGTCCTGCGCCACCCACGCGCTCGGCCAGATGGCGCTGGAGGTGAGCCTGGTCGACGC
>JBGAOO010000275.1:0-4722 GCA_044221765.1 Usitatibacteraceae bacterium
CGACGATCCTGCCATTCTGGGGCGTAGGGCGCTCCGCGCGCAAGCGCCCGGAAGGGCCCGGCCGCGGGCTGTCAAGACTAGCCAAGGACGGGCCTTGGGAGTAAGGTTCAAGGCATATCTTCGGAGGAACAAGACCCATGCCGACCATCGCGGAGAATGCCGAGGAGATCAAGCGGCGCATCAACGAGTTGAACCTGGAGCACCGCGACCTCGACCGCGCCATCGAAGCCCTGGAACTCAACCCCCTTCACGACGAACTGCAGCTCAAGCGACTCAAGAAACGCAAGTTGATGCTCAAGGACCAGATCTTCATGCTGCAGCGGCAGCTGGTCCCCGACATTCCCGCCTGACTCCCCCCGCCGCCGGCCCTCGCGCCAGACGGGTCCGGGACGGAACTTCCCGGCCCGGCCCGGAGTCCCTCCATTTCCGCCCCGAGATGCGGCCCGCCTTTGTCGGCTCGCGGCCGATGAACGATAATCACTCTTTTTCCATCCCCGTCCGATGAAGCCACTCCGCTTGGGTCTTGCCGTCGCCGTCCTCGCTCTGGTGGGCGGTGGTGCCTACTGGGCCGGCGGGCGCGGCGCGGGCACCGCCCCGGCCGGAGCCGCATCCGCGCCCCCCAAGGCGGCGGCCGGAACGCCCGCGGGCATCGCCGTCGAGGCCACGCGCGTGGCGACCATGAAGCTGCCCGAATCGCTCACCACCGTGGGCAGCCTCCGCTCGGACGAATCGGTCGTGATCCGCCCCGAGATCGCCGGGCGCGTGGTCGGGATCCTGTTCAAGGAAGGCATGCGAGTCGACCGTGGCCAGAGCCTCATTCGCCTGGACGACTCCGTGCAGCGCGCCGACCACGAGCGCGCCCGCGCCAACCTCACGCTCTCGCGCTCCAAGTACGAAAGGGCGGTGGACATGCACGCCAAGGGCTTCATCTCGAGCCAGGCGCGCGACGAGTTCGAGAACGCCCTGAAGGTCGCCGAGGCGGACGCGCAGCTCGCCGCCGCGCGCCTGGCGAAGATGGAAATCAAGGCCCCGTTCAGCGGCCTCATCGGCCTGCGCTCGGTGAGCATCGGCGATTACGTGAAGGAAGGCCAGGACATCGTGAACCTGGAGGAGGTCGACCCGCTGAAGGTCGATTTCCGCGTCCCGGAACTCGCCCTGTCGCAGGTGCGCGCCGGGCAGACGCTGCAGGTCACGCTCGATGCGCTGCCCGATCGCACGTTCGCGGGCCAGGTCTTCGCGATCAATCCCCTGGTCGACTCGAACGGCCGCGCGATCGTGATCCGGGCGAAGGTCGCCAACCCCCAGGGCCAGCTGCGCCCGGGCATGTTCGCGCGAGTGCGGCTCTTCACGAGCGCCGACCGCGACACGCTGGTGGTTCCCGAGGAGGCGCTCTTCCCCATCGGCGAGGACAAGTTCGTCTACAAGGTGGTGGACGGCCGCGCCCAGCGCCAGCGGATCGAGATCGGCCTGCGCCGCGACGGCAAGGTGCAGGTGGTGAATGGCCTGGCCGAGACCGACAGCGTGGTGACCGCCGGCGTGCTCAAGCTGCGCGACGGCATGGCCGTGAGCGTCGTCGCGCCCGTCCCGGCCCAGCCGAGCGCGGCCGAGACGGCCCGGAAATCGCAGGGCAGCTGACGTGACGCTGCCGGAGCTGTGCATCAAGCGCCCCGTCTTCGCGACGGTGCTCTCGATCGTCGTGCTGCTGGTGGGCGCGATCTCCTACCAGCGCCTGTCGGTGCGCGAGTATCCCCGCATCGACGAGCCGGTCGTCACCGTGGAGACGACCTACAAGGGCGCGAGCGCGGAGGTGATCGAGTCGCAGGTCACCAAGGTGATGGAGGACTCGCTCGCCGGCATCGAGGGCGTGGACGTCCTCACCTCCGTCTCCCGCTCCGAGATCTCCCAGATCACCGCCCGCTTCCGCCTCACGCGCGACCCGGACTCGGCCGCGGCCGACGTGCGCGACAAGGTGGCCCGCGTGCGCGGCAAGCTGCCCGACTCGATCGACGAGCCGGTCATCGCCAAGGTCGAGGCCGATTCCTTCCCGATCATGTGGCTCGCCGTCGCGGCGCCGGGCAAGTCGCAGATGGAGGTGTCGGACTACGTGACGCGCTACATCAAGCCGCGCCTGTCCACGCTGCCGGGCGCGGCCGACGTGCGCGTGTTCGGCGAGCGGCGCGTCTCCATGCGCGTTTGGCTCGACCGCGGCAAGCTCGCCGCCTACCGCCTCACGCCGCAGGACGTCGAGGACGCCCTGCGCCGCCAGAACGTCGAGATCCCGGCCGGCCGCATCGAGAGCGAAAAGCGCGAGTTCTCCGTGCTCTCGCAGACGGACCTGCAGCGCCCGGCCGAGTTCGAGGCGATCGTGGTCCGCGACGTGAGCGGGTACCCGGTTCGCATCCGTGACATCGGCCGCGTGGAAGTGGCGCCGGTGGACGAGCGCGTCATCACGCGCTTCATGGGCGGCACGGCCGTGAGCATGGGCGTGATCAAGCAGGCGGTGGCGAACCCGCTGGACCTGTCCAAGGCCGTGCGCAAGGAAGTCGACGAGATCAACAAGAGCCTGCAGGGCATGAAGATCGAGGTGATCTACGATTCCTCTCTCTTCATCGAGCAGTCGATCAAGGCGGTCTTCAGCACCATCGTCGAGGCGATCGTGCTCGTGGCCCTGGTGATCTTCCTGTTCCTGCGCAACTTCCGCGCCACGCTCATCCCGCTGGTCACGATCCCGGTCTCGCTGATCGGCGCGTACACGTTCATGTACCTGTTCGGCTTCAGCGTGAACACGCTCACGCTGCTCGCGATGGTGCTCGCGATCGGCCTGGTGGTGGACGACTCGATCGTGGTGCTGGAGAACATCTACCGCAACCTCGAGAACGGCATGTCCCGCCTGGATGCCTCGCTCGTGGGCGCCAAGGAGATCGCCTTCGCCGTCGTCGCGATGACGGTCACGCTCGCCGCGGTGTACGCCCCGCTCGCCTTCCAGACCGGGCGCACGGGCCGGCTCTTCATCGAGTTCGCCCTGGCCCTCGCCGGCGCGGTACTCGTCTCGGGCTTCGTCGCGCTCACGCTCTCGCCCATGATGTGCTCGAAGCTCCTGCGGCACGAGGTGAAGCACAACGCGATGTACAACTGGTCCGAGCGCCTCTTCGTGCGCATGATCGAGGGGTACCGGCGCCTGCTCGACCGCGCGCTCCACCACCGCCTGCTGGTGGTCTCGCTCGCGCTCCTGGTGGGCTCGCTCAGCATCGTGCTCGCCCTCACCCTGCGCTCGGAGCTCGCCCCCATCGAGGACCGGGGCGTGATCTTCGGCTTCATCAGTGCCCCCGAGGGCTCCACGGTGCGCTACACCGCCGAGAACCTGAAGCGCCTCGAGGACCTCTACCGCGCCGTGCCCGAGACCAGCAAGTTCAACGCGCTGGCGGGCTTCCCGACGGTGGCCGACGGCCTGGCGATCGCCCGGCTCAAGCCCTGGGAGGAACGCACGCGCAAGCAGCAGGCGATCACGGCCGAGCTCGCGCCCAAGTTCGCCGCCATCCCGGGCGTGCGTGCCTTCCCGACGAACCCGCCCTCGCTCGGCCAGTCGCCGCGCTCGCGCCCGGTCGAGTTCGTGATCATGACGCAGGCACCCTTCGAGGTGCTGCAGCAGATGGTCGACCGCATGATCGCCGAGGCCTCGAAGAACCCCGGCATCCAGAACCTGGACTCCGACCTGCGCCTGGACAAGCCCGAGCTCAAGGTGACCGTGAACCGCGACAAGATCTCGGACGTGGGCGCCTCGGTCGAGACCGTGGGCCGCACGCTCGAGACGATGCTCGGCGGCCGGCAGGTGACGCGCTTCAAGAAGGACGGCGAGCAGTACGACGTGATCGTGCAGGTGGCCGACAGCGACCGCCGCGCGCCCACGGACATCTCGGACATCTTCGTTCGCGGCAAGGGCAACGAGATGGTGCAGCTGTCGAACCTGGTGGTCGTGCGCGAGTCGGTGGCGCCCAAGAACCTCAACCACTTCAACCGCATCCGCGCCGCCACCGTGTCCGCCACCCTCGCGCCGGGCTACGCGCTGGGCGATGCCATCAACTTCATGCAGGACACGGCGAAGAAGGTGCTGCCGGTCACCGTGCAGACGGACCTGAACGGCCTCTCTCGCGAGTTCCGCGATTCCTCGCAGGACATCTACTTCGTCTTCATCCTGGCGCTCGCCTTCATCTTCCTGGTGCTCGCCGCGCAGTTCGAGAGCTTCATCGACCCGTTCATCATCATGCTCACGGTGCCGCTCGCGGTCACCGGGGCGCTCGCCGCGCTCTGGCTCGCGGGGGGCACGCTCAACATCTATTCCAAGATCGGCCTGGTGACGCTCGTGGGCCTCATCACCAAGCACGGCATCCTGATCGTGGAATTCGCCAACCAGATGCAGGAAAAGGGCATGGGGGTGCTCGAGGCCGTGGAAGAGGCCGCGGTGCTGCGCCTACGCCCCATCCTCATGACCACGGGCGCGATGGTGCTGGGCGCCGTTCCTCTCGCCACGGCCCAAGGGGCCGGCGCGGAATCCCGCCAGCAGATCGGCTGGGTGATCGTGGGCGGAATGCTGCTGGGCACCTTCCTCACCCTGTTCGTCGTGCCCACGGCGTACACGCTGCTCGCGCGGCGCCACAAGTCCTTCGACGAGCGCCTTGCCGAGGACCGTGCCGAGAACGCGCGGGAAGGCCACCAGCCGGCCGC
>JBGAOO010000276.1:0-4736 GCA_044221765.1 Usitatibacteraceae bacterium
AGTGGCGGGCCTGGATCACGAAGCGAAGCGCCATGCCCTTCTCCGGCGGAACCGGCACGAAGCGGCGCTCGCGATAGCGGAAGGACATCGACAGGCCCGCGTCGCTCACCTCGATCACGAACGGCTGCCTCGCGAGGCGCTCGAGCACGTCCGCCGGCAGGCGGCGGCGCAGCAGCAGGTTCAGCACGGTGGCGACGACGGCCGAGGAAGGCACGTGCGGCAGGTGGCGCACGAGGGTCCGGATCCGCAGCGGCAGCATCGCGCGCCGCGGCGGGCCGGGTTCCGGCACAAGCGGTGCGACCATGCCGCTCCTCCCTCCGACAGCCTTCGAGATTCAAGGCTAGCGAAGCGCGCGCCGCGCCCGCTTGAGGCAGATCAGGCTTTGCCGCGATTGGAAGATCCCTTCGGTCCTAGGACCGCGCGGCCTTCCGCGCGAGCGCGGTGGCACCGCCGATCGCCGCGAGCGCGGCCACCGTGGCGAGCACGAACGCGGTCGCGACGCCCAGCGACGACAGCGTCGAGGACACGACGAAGAAGAAGGCGACGAATCCCGTGAGGCCCGTGACGAAGCCGCGCAGCAGCCGCGCGAGCGCGTCGGGGCCGTAGAGCGCGAGGGTGAAGGGCGGCATGATCGAGCCGGTGACCGGCATCGACAGCAGGATGCCGCTCACCGTCGGGCCGAGCGTCGCGGCGCCCAGGAGGATGGCCGCCGCGAGCGCGAGCGCGGCCGCCAGTCGCAGCCACAATTCCACCGGCGGGACGGCTGGCTTCGTGGCGGGACCCCGCGGCGGGGGCAGCAGCCGCAGGGCGACGAGCAGCGAGAGGACGGCGACGGCGAGCGCGGCGAGCGGCGACAGGGGCAACTGGCCGACGAGACCCGCCGTGGTCGCGAACGCGGTCCACCCCGCGAGCAGCCCGGCCCAGGGCCCGAAGCGCCGGCCGACCGCGGAAAGCGTCGCGAGGTGCGCGCCCTGCCCCGCCACCGCGGCGAGCGTCACCACCGCCGACTGCGCGGCGAAGGCGGGGCCGGGATCGAGCGCGAGGTAGAGCGTGATCGGCCCGCCGATGAGCGGCAGACCGCCCAGGTAGCCGGAGACCGAGTGCCCCCAGCGGCGCGCGGCGAGGCTCGCGAGCCACACCACGCCGGGCACCAGCGCGAGCTTGGCGAGCAGGACGGCGCTCATGCGCGCCGGTTGCCGCCCTCGACCATGCGGTACTCGTAGAGCCGGCACTCGATCGCGCCGTTGTAGAGCACGGTGCGCCTGGTGGCCGCGAGGCGGATGAGCTTCGGCAGCTCCGGGTCGCCGGAGAAGATGTGCGCCGTCCAGCCCGCGAACTTCTGCTTGAGCAGGTGGCCGAGCTCCGGGTAGAACGCCGCGAGCTCTTGCGCCTCGCCCAGCCGCACGCCGTAGGGCGGGTTGGTCACGATGACGCCCGAGGGCGCCGGCGCGGACAGCTCGAGCAGGTTCGCCTGCTTGAGCGAGACCACGTCCGCGAGGCCCATGTTCGCGAGGTTGGCGCGCGCGGCGTCGACCGTGCGCCCGTACAGGTCGGAACCGAAGATCTGCCGCGGCGCCACGGGCTGCGCGCGGGCGAGCGCGGCCTCCTTCAATGCCGCCCACTTGTCCGGCTCGAAGCGCGCGAGCTTCTCGAAGCCGAAGGGGCGGTCGCGGCCGGGCGCGAGGTCGAGCGCCATCTCCGCCGCCTCCACGAGGATGGTGCCGCCGCCGCACATCGGATCGAGCAGGGGCTGCCCGGGCGTCCACCCCGCCAGGCGAAGCAATCCCGCGGCGAGGTTCTTCTTGAGCGGGGCCTCGCCCACCTGCTCGCGCCGGCCGCGCTTGAAGAGCGGCTCGCCGCTCGTGTCGAGGTAGAGCGTGCAGCGCCGGGCGTCGAGGAAGACGTGCACGCGCACGTCCGGCTCGCGGGTGGCCACGTCCGGGCGCTTGGAGAACACCTCGCGGAAGGCGTCGGCGATCGCGTCCTTCACCTTGAGCGTGATGAAGTCGACGCTCTTCACCGGCGCCTTCACGGCATTGGTCTCGACCTTGAAGGTGCGCTCCAGGCCGAAGTGCGCGTGCCAGCGCACCGCCCTCGCGCCGTCGTAGATGTCCTGCTCCTTGCGGTACTCGAAGTGCGCCACGCGCCAGAGGATGCGCGTGGCGAGGCGCGACTCGAGGTTGAGCGCGTAGGCGAGGTCGAAGGCGCCCTCGAACTCCACCCCCGCCTCGCCCACCTTCAGGTTGGCCGCGCCCAGCCCCTCCAGCTCGCGCGCGAGCGCCCCGGAGAGCCCGCGCGGGCACGGGGCGAAGAACAGGAGCGGCCCGCCCGCCTTGTGCGTGACGGGCACGGCGGCGGCCGGGAGCTTGAGGGTCTTGCGCGTGATGGTCGCCATGGGCGCCCTAGAACGGCTTCACGACCACGAGGATCACCACCGCCACGAGGATGGGCAGCGGGATCTCGTTGATCCAGCGGTAGAACACGTGGGAGCGGGCGTTGGCGTCGCGCGCGAACACCTTCACGAGGTGGCCCAGCCAGAAGTGGTGCGCGAGCAGCAGCGCGACCAGCGCGAGCTTCGCGTGCAGCCAGCCGCCGCGAATGCCGTATCCGAGCCAGAGCCAGGTGCCCAGGCCGACCGTGATCGCCATGCACGGCATCATGATGCCGTGGTAGAGCTTTCGCTCCATCACCTTGAAGCGCTCGATCGAGGGCCCGTCGGTGGCCATCGCGTGATAGACGAACAGCCGGGGCAAGTAGAATAGCCCCGCATACCAGGCGACCAGGAACACGATGTGGAAGGACTTGACCCAGAGCATGGATGCGCGGCCCCGGCGGAACTTCGTGCCCGCCGGCCGCTCTACGAAGGTTGACCTGCCGGATTGTACGTGATGCCCCGGATACCCCTGCTCGCCGCCTGCCTTCTCGCCTCCAGCCTCGCCCTCGCGGCGCCGGTGAAGACCGAGCACGTCGAGGCCGAGCTGCACGCCGAACGCACGGCGGCCGCGCCGGGCCAGCCCGCCACCGTGGGCCTTCGCCTGCGCATGGAAGACCACTGGCACACCTACTGGAAGAGCCCGGGCGATTCGGGCCTGCCCACGCGCATCCAGTGGACGCTGCCCGAGGGCTGGACCGCCGGCCCCATCCAGTGGCCCTTCCCCGAGCGCCTGCCCTTCGGCCCCCTGCTCAACTACGGCTACAGCGGCGAGACGATGCTGCTCGTGGACCTCGTGCCGCCCGCGAACGCCGCGCCCGGCCCCGTGACGGCGAAGGCCGAGGTGAACTGGCTCGTCTGCCGGGAGATCTGCATTCCCGAGAAGGCCTCCCTCACGCTCGCCCTGGCCGTCGGGCCCGGCGGCGCCGATCCCGCGCAGGCCGCGCGCTTCGCCAAGGCGCGGGCGAGCCTGCCCGCCGTGCCGGCCGGCTGGAGCGCGCAGTCGGCGATGTCGGGCAACCAGCTCTCGATCCGCTTCCTGCCGCCCGAGGGACAGGTGGCGCCGGCGAAGGCCTGGTTCTTCGCCGAGCGCGAGAACTTCATCGACCATCCGGCCGCGCAGCCGCTCGTGCGCGACGGCGCGGGCTTTCGCCTGGCGGTGAAGCTCATGGAGCCGGTGCCCGGCGACGTGAAGGAAGTGCGCGGCGTGCTCGTCACCGACGGCAACTGGCCCGGCCACGCGGGCCGCAAGGCGGTGGAGTTCGCCGCGCCCGTCGTCGCCTCGCTGCCGGCGCTCCTGCCGCCGGTGGCCGCGGCCGGCGACGGCACCGAGGGCAGCCTCCTCGTCGCGCTCGCCTTCGCGCTGGCGGGCGGGCTGCTGCTGAACCTCATGCCCTGCGTCTTCCCCGTGCTCGGCATCAAGGTGATGGGCTTCGTGCGCCACGCGCACGGCGATGCGCGCGCGCTCTGGCTGCAGGGCGTGGTGTTCTCGGCCGGCGTGCTGCTCTCCTTCCTCGTGCTCGCCGGCGCGCTCCTCGCCCTTCGCGCGGGCGGGGCGCAGCTCGGCTGGGGCTTCCAGCTCCAGTCGCCCGCGTTCGTCACGCTGCTCGCCGCGCTCTTCTTCCTCATGGCGCTCAACCTGTTCGGCCTGTTCGAGTGGGGCGGCTTCGCGCAGTCGGTCACCTCGGACCTCACCGCGAAGGGCCGGTATGCGGACGCCTTCCTCGCCGGCGTGCTCGCGACGGTGGTGGCCACGCCCTGCACCGCCCCCTTCATGGGCGCGGCCGTCGGGTTCACGCTCGCGCAGCCGGCCCCGGTGGCGCTCGCGGTGTTCGCGATGCTGGGCGTGGGCATGGCGCTGCCGGTGCTCGCGCTCTCGCTCTTTCCCGCGGCGCTCAAGCGCCTGCCCCGGCCGGGCCTGTGGATGGAGACCTTCAAGCAGGTGATGGCCTTCCCGCTCTTCGCCACGGTCATCTGGCTCGCCTGGGTGCTCGGCGCGCAGGCGGGCAACGACGCGGTGCTCGCGCTGCTCGCGGGGCTGCTGCTGCTGGGCATCGGCGCGTGGATCTACGGCCGCTGGGCGCGGGCCGAGGGCCTGCTGCGGCACGTCTTCGCCGCGGCCTTCGCGGCCTGCGGCCTGTGGCTCGCGTGGCCGGGCGCCGCCACCGCGCCGGGCACGGCGATCGCGCCCGCCAAGGCCGGCGAGATCGCCTGGCAGCCCTGGTCGCCGGAGAAGCTCGCCGAGCTGCGCGCCGCCGGCACGCCCGTGTTCGTCGACTTCACCGCGGCCTGGTGCGTCACCTGC
>JBGAOO010000277.1:0-5573 GCA_044221765.1 Usitatibacteraceae bacterium
GTTCTTCGCGAGCACGACGGGGGCGAGCCCGGCGGCGAGCGCGGCCGGCACCAGCGCGAGCCAGCGGGCCGACGCGGGCGCGAGCCACAGCGCGGCCAGCCCGCAGGCGGCGCCGAGCGAGCCCAGCAGGAGCAGCCGCGCCTTCGCGGGCGCCGCCAGTTCCGCCTGCAGCCGCTTGCCGCGCGCGCCCGCCAGGATCACCAGCGGTTCGTTGGCGAAGAAGAAGAGGAGCGCGGCGGCGACGAAGAGCCAGGCCGGCCAGGTGGGCGTGCCGAGCACGAGCCCGGTGAGCAGCGGGAAGCCCAGTTCCGCGTAGGCCCCGTGCTCGCGGGGCAGAAGGTGCTTATTCATGGCACCTTCAACGATACCGGTTCCGCGCCGCCGCGCAACCGGTTCCGTCAAACCCCCGCCGTCGCTAGCGCCCGCCGCCCTTCACGAACGCGATCGAGGCCTCGAAGAGCTCGAGGTCCTGCGCGTACTCGGCCGCGTCCTCGCGGTTGATCTGGATCCACTCGCGCGTGCTGGGCATGCCCGCGGGCTGGAAGGACCCCACGTTCTGCCGCGAGAACTGCATCTCCGTCGCCACCGCCACGGGCAGGCGCAGGCCGATGCCGGTGCCGCTGATGCACGCGAACATGCGGTCGCTCACGAAGTAGGCGTCCAGCCCGTTGATCTTGCGCGCGGCCACGCCCGGCAGCTTGAGGAGAATGGCGTCGATCTGCGCCTTGCGCTCGTCCACCGGTGCTGCTTTCTTCACCACGGTCGCCTCGGGAATCCTGGGGGGAAGGCGGAATTGAACCACACTCGGCCGCGCGGCGCAGGATCACGCGGTAGACTGGCCGCCCCGTGCCGCGTCCGCGCCCGTTCCACCGGGTGGAACCGCGGCCGGCCACGAGAAGAACCCGTCCCTCCCCGCCAACCGCCCCGGAGTGTCCATGCTCATCCGCTGCCTGATGCTCGCCGCCTCGATCGCCGCCGCGCCCGTCCTCGCCCACGGCCCCAACGACCCGCCGCACCAGCGGCTCGACCTGGGCGACTTCAAGCTGGAGAGCGGCGAGACGATCAAGGACTTCTCGATCTCGTACGTGACCCACGGCACGCTCAACGCGAGCAAGTCCAACGCGATCCTCATGGTCACCGCCATCGGCGGCAACCACCACCGCATCGACTACCTCATCGGGCCGGGCCGGGCGCTCGATCCCGCGAAGTACTTCATCATCGCCACCGACGCGATCGGCAACGGCCTCACCACCTCGCCCTCGAACAGCAAGGCGCAGCCGAAGATGAAGTTCCCGAAGTTCAACCTGCGCGACATGGTGAACTCGCAGCAGCGCCTGGTGGCCGAGAAATTCGGCATCCGGAAGCTCGTGACCGTGGTCGGCGCCTCGATGGGCGGCATGCAGGCGCTGCAGTGGGCGGTGAGCTACCCGGACGCGATGGAGAGCGTGGTGCCCATCATCCCGCTGGGCCGCACGCCCGCCTGGACCACCGGCATCCTCGAGATGCTGCGCCAGAGCATCATGGCCGACCCGCGCTTCAAGGGCGGCGACTATGCCGCGAGCGAGCCCCCGGAGCAGGGCATGCGCCTGTGGTCGGGCTGGCTCTCGGGCGTCATCGTGCGCACGCCGGGCTACCAGGAATCGCTCTACCCGAACAACCTCGACGCCGTGGGCTACCTGAAGGGCGTGCAGGACGGCGGCTGGAAGCGCATGGACGCGGTCGACTGGATCTACCAGAGCTGGGCCTACGACCAGCACAACCTGGGCACCTCGCCCGGCTTCGGCGGCGACTACCACCGCGCGCTCAAGTCCATCAAGGCGAAGACCCTCGTCCTCGCCGGCTCCACGGACCTGCTCAATCCCGAGTACGAGGCGCAGGAAGCCGCGCACTACATCCGCGACGTGCGCTACGTGCCGATCAACGCGCAGCGGCCGATGGGGCACCTCTCCGGTGCGGGCGCGACGGCCGCCGAGAACGAGATGCAGAACCGCGAGATCGCGGCGTTCCTGGACGTCGTGACCGACCGCGGTCGCAAGATCCAGTAGCCGGGTGCGGCGGGCCTGCCGGCGCCGCAGCCGGCACGCCCGCCTATTTCGTGCCCGCGAGCGCCTTCAGCGTGAACACGTAGCTGCGCGCCGCCTCGGGCTTGTGGCAGGCGAGGCACTCGGCCTGGTTGAGGCCCGCGCGCGGCTGCCCGTCGGCCCCGAGCAGCGCGTAGTTCCAGTCGCCGTTCCGCAGCAGGTCGGGGATCTCCGCGCCCCAGCCCGGGCCTCGCGCCATCACCGCGTAGGCACGAATCGCGCCGCCCGCGAGGTCGCCGTTGGGCTCCTTCAGCAGCCGGCCGTCCTCGCCCGCCCGGGCCTGGCGCACCTCCGTGACGACCGCCGCGCCCTCGGGCAACTCCCTGCCCTCGCTCGCCGCGCGGCGTGCCGCTTCGTTGGCCATGAAGTGGCGCACGACCCGGGCGTCGGGATCGCCCATCACCAGGTAGCGCTCGAACCCGGCCGGGTAGCCGGCGGGCAGGACCGCTCGAGGGCGCAGGTTCGGCAGGAGCGCCGACCTGGCACCCGCTTCCGCGCCCGGCAGCGAGGCGAAGTACGCCGCGAGCTCGGCGATCTGCGCGTCGCCCAGCTGGCTCGCAATCGCGTTCATGACCTCGCTCTTGCGCGAGCCCGCCTTCAGGGCCTTCAGCTGCGCGACGAGGTAGGCCTCGCGCTGCGCCGCGAGGTTCGGGATGCCCTCGCCCACGCTCACGCCGTTCGCGCCGTGGCAGGCCGCGCACACGGCCGAGGCCCTCGCCTTCCCCGCCGCGGGATCCGCGGCGAGCGTGACGGGCGCGGCGACGAGCAGGACGGCGAGGCGAAGCGCAGCGTTCATGGGATCTCCCGGCGAGGATGTCGGCGGCACGCAAGCTAGCACGCGATCCGCCGCGCCGGTGGCGGGCGCAACGCATCGTCACAAACCGCGCGTAGACTCGACCCCTCCGCGCGAGCGCGCCAACCCGACGCCCCCGTCCCCAGGACATCGCCCCATGAGCCCCGCCACGGACCTCGCCGACTGCACCGCCACCGAACTGCTGCGCCTGTACCGCACCGCGCAGGCCTCGCCCGTGGAGGCCACGCGGGCGGTGCTCGATCGCCTCGCGGCCGTCGACCCGGTCGTGAACGCGTTCTGCCTGGTCGATGCCGAGCGCGCCCTCGACAGCGCCCGCGCGTCCGAGGAACGCTGGCGATCCGGCGCGCACACCCACGTGCTCGACGGCGTGCCGGTCTCCATCAAGGACCTCATCCTCACGAGGGGCTGGCCCACGCGCCGCGGCTCGCGCACGGTGGACCCGGACCAGCCCTGGGAGGTCGACGCGCCGGTCACCGCGCGGCTTCGCGAGGCGGGCGCGGTGCTCTTCGGCAAGACGAACACGCCCGAGTTCGGCATCAAGGGCACCACCGACAGCCCGCTCACCGGCATCACGCGCAATCCGTGGAACCCCGCCATGACCTCGGGCGGCTCCTCGGGCGGCGCCGCGGCCGCCGTGGCCTCCGGGATGGGTCCGCTCGCCGTGGGGACCGACGGCGCGGGCTCCATCCGCATTCCCTCGGCCTTCTGCGGCATCCCCGGCCTCAAGCCGTCCTTCGGCCGCGTGCCCGCCTATCCGCTCTCGCCCTTCGGCACCGTCGCGCACCTGGGGCCGCACGCGCGCAGCGTCGAGGACCTCGCGCTGATGCTCACCGTCATGAGCCGTCCCGACGCGCGCGACTGGACCTCGCTGCCTCCCGACCCGCGCGACTACCGGCTCGAGCTGCACGAGAGCGTGCGCGGCCTGCGCGTGGCCTACAGCCCGGACCTGGGCTACGTGCGCGACATCGACCCGGACGTGGCGCTCGCCGTGCGCGCGGCCGCGCGGGCGTTCGAGGACCTGGGCGCGCACGTGGACGAAGTGGCCCTGGGCTTCGAGAACCCGGAGGAGATCACCACCAAGCTCTGGTTCGTGGGCTCGGCCACCGTGCTGGGCAATCTCACGCCGGCACAGGCCGCGCTCACCGATCCCGCCCTGCGCTGGCAGGCCGAGCGCGGCAACCGCGTCTCGCCTGCCGAGTACCAGCGGCCGTGGCGCGCCGCGGCGAGCTCGGTCTTCCGGCGCCAGTTCCACCAGCGCTACGACCTGCTCTCACCCCCGGCCTGCCGGTGCCCGCGTTCGAGGCGAAGGCGCCGGAGGCTTGGGCGCTCACGCTGGACGCCCTGGGCTGGACGCCCTTCTCCTATCCCTTCAACCTCACGCAGCAGCCGGCGGCCGTGGTGCCCTGCGGGCTCACGCGCGCGGGGCTGCCCATCGCGCTGCAGATCGTGGGGCCCATGCACGCCGATGCGCTCGTGCTGCGCGCGGCGCACGCGTACGAGGCGACGCGCGAGTGGAAGCTGCCCGTCGTGCCCCGCCCCTGAGGGCCTAGCCCAGCCGCCTGCCGCCCGCCGACGCTTCGATGAGCGCGGCCAGGCGCCGCTCGCGCGTGGCCTCCTGCTTCGCGCTCGTCACCCACCAGAGCAGCTTGCGCCGGTAGCTGGGCGCCTGCGCCTCGAAGAAGGCCCACGCGGCGCGGGCGCGGCGGAAGCACTTGAGCTCGGCGGGCGAGAGCTCGGCGAGCGGTGTTTCCTTCGTGAAGGCACGCGGCTTCGGCCCCTTGCACAGCGCGAAGGCCGCGAGACCCGCCGGCTGCATGCGCTCCTCCAGGGAGAGCACGCGCACCCGCTCGATGTTCACCGCGCTCCAGGTCGAGCGCGGCGAGCGCGGCGTGAAGCGGATCTAGCGCTCGTCGTCGATGCGTTTGTGAATGCCGTCGATCCAGCCCACGCACAGCGCCTCGTCCACGGACTGCGGCCAGGTGAGCCCGGCGCGCCCGGTCGGGATCTTGTGGAAACCGACGAGCAGCTCCTTCGCGCTGGCCGCGTGCGCCGCGAACCAGTCGCGCAGGGCCTGCGGCGAGGCGAAGTACACCGGCTCCGTCGGCTTCGTCATGCGGGCGACAGGTTAGATTTGCTGAGGCGACGCGTCAGGATAAATGATTTGCCGATCGCCCGAGCCGCCCCTATGTTCCCTCGCTCGGGCCTCGCCGCTGTAACCCACCCCGTTACGCGGCCCCCGCGATCTTCCACGAGGAGAGGGCCATGGACATCCCGAACGACTATCCCGATTTCGCCGCCGTCGAGCATCTCGTCCGCCGCGCGCGCGCCGAACGCAGCCTCTACCTGGGCGATGCGATCTCGTCCACGATCGTCGCGGGATGGACCGCGGTGAAGTGGCTCGCGGACCTGCGCCCGGCCCGCCAGCGCGCCTCGCGCTGGGTCTCCGCGGGCGATCCCTTCGCGAAGAACGCGCCCACGCCGCGCTGAGCGGCGCGGCGCGCCTCAGGCCATCGGTCCCCGCGCGGCCTGGCTGCGGCGCCAGGCCGCGGGCGGCGCGCCGTACTCGCGCCGGAAGGCGCGGATGAAGGCCGTGTCCGTCTGGTACCCCACGTCCTCGGCGATGCGCGCGAGCGGCGTGTTGTTGCGCGCGAGCAGGTTCGCCGCGAGCAGCATGCGCC
>JBGAOO010000278.1:0-4706 GCA_044221765.1 Usitatibacteraceae bacterium
TCACGCCGCCGGGCGCGAAGAGGCTCGCGTCGGCGCGCGCGAGCGTGCCGTCCAGGCGCGTGGAGAGCCTGTCGAGCGAGGCGAGGAGCGTGTTGGCGCGGTCCAGCGCGGCGATCACCTTCCTCGCGTTCTCCTCGCTGCCGAGCAGGCCGCCGAGGGCGCCCTGCGGGCCGGTCATGCGGTCGGTGAGCGTGCGCACGTTGCCCAGGCCCGCGTTGAGGCTCGAATCCTCCGCCGTCATGCGCTCGAGGTTCTCGAGCAGCTTCTTCATCGACGCGACGAGGGCGGGGAGCTCCTCCGTGGCATCGCCGCGCAGCACGGGCCGCACCGCGTTGGGCGGCAGCGGCTTGTCGTTCAGGTCGCCGGTGAAGGCGCGCAGGCGCGTGCCGCCCACCAGGCTGCGCTCGAGCGTGAAGACGCTCGACTGGCGCAGCCACTTCAGGTCCTTGTCCGGCACCTCGATCCCGATGCGCGCCTTGCCGTCCTTGTCGAGCTCGATGCGCTGCACGCGCCCGATCGGGAAGCCGGAGAAGGTGAGGTCCATGCCCACGCTCACGCCCGCGCCGTCCTCCGACACGAGCACGAGCGACTGCGTGGCCTCGAACACCCCGCGCGCGTGCAGCACGTAGAACACGAAGGCCGAGACCACGGCCGCGGCGATCGCGAGCAGCACGATCGCCTTGCGCTCCGCGGGTTCGTCGCGGGGCTCGGGGGCGGGATCGTCGGGAAGCGGGGCCATGGCTCAGGCGTACTTGAAGGCGAGGGAGGCGGCCTCGACCAGCGCGAGGCTCACGAACACGCGCACCAGGCCGCGCGGCGCGGCGAGCGCGACGAAGTGCCGGCCGCGAACGGGCGCGAGGCTCGCGCTCACGGGCATCGCCCCGGTGACCACCGCGAAGAAGAAGAGCTTGAGCAGGAAGCCGGCCATCACCACCGGGGCGAAGACGTGGCCCACCGTGCGCGAGTAGGCCGCGTGCCCCCACGGGGAGAGGCCGTAGAGGCCGAGGTAGCCCACCACCAGCGCGACGAAGCAGGCGAGCGCCGTGAGGACGAGGACCGAGAGGGAGATGCCGATGCCGCGGGCGAGCACCTCCTGCGCCGGCGCCTCCGGGGCGCCGCCCGCGCGGGCGAGCGCGACCTCCGTGGCGAAGGCCGCCCCCGAGCGCAGCGCGAGGAAGAGCGCGACGAAGAGCGGGATGATCTCGATCACCAGCCCGCGCACGAAGAGCTCGGTGGCATAGGGCCCCAGGCCGAAGTCGTGCGCGACCGTGAAGACGATGCGCGAGAGGACCAGGCCGAAGAGCGCGCACACGAGCAGCACGCCGGGCAGGATGTCCAGGGTCGCCAGGCAGAGTTGTCGCGCCACGGCGACACGCACGGGGCGCGTGTAGGTGGCCGGCGTGAGCGCCGAGGCGAGCGCGCCGGCGGCGAAGAGCGACCAGCGCCAGGTGCCGGCGAGCACGCCGGCGAGGCTCGTGCCGGCGCCGGCGAGGGCGCGCTGCATGGGGAGGGACGGCATGCGCGAATCATACGCGCGCCCGCGGCCCGGGCGCGGGCGCGCCCCGCGCCTCAGGCGGCCTTCTGGACCGGAAAGTCGCTGCGCGTGGACTTGATGCGGTTGTTCTCGTCGACGTAGACGAGGCGCGGCCTGTGCGTCGCGGCCTCCGCCTCCGTGCACGTGGCGTAGGAGGCGACGATCAGCAGGTCGCCGCGGCGCGCCTTGTGGGCGGCCGCGCCGTACACGCAGATGATCCCCGAGCCGCGCTCGGCGGCGACCGCGTAGGTCGAGAAGCGCTCGCCGTTGTTCACGTTGTAGATCTCGATCTTCTGGAACTCGAGGATGGCGGCGGCCTCGAGCAGGTCCTGGTCGATGGCGCACGAGCCCTCGTGGTGCAGGTCGGACTGCGTGCACGTCACGCGGTGGAGCTTGGAATGGAGCATCGCGATTTGCATGGGCCGGTCCTTCCGCCGGGTCACGCGGGCATCCGGCCGGGCTCCAGCTCGAGCAGGGCTCCCCCGGGGCGGGGAAGCCGGAACCACGGACGTCAGCCGGCGCGAACCTCGAGGTTGTCGATGAGGCGCGTCTTGCCGATCCAGGCGGCCCCGAGGACCACCAGATCGCGGTCCGCCGGGCCCGGAACGGCCAGGCGCGCTTGATTGCGCACTGCAACATAATCGACGCGCCACCCGGCGGCCGTCAAGTCCTTCGCGGCCTCCACGCACATTTCGTCGAAGTTGCGCCGGCCCTTGGCGATCTGCTCGCAGATCCGGCGGATATTCTGGTGCAGGCGCACCGCGCTGGTGCGTTCTTCAGAGGAGAGATAGCTGTTGCGCGAGGACATCGCCAGGCCGTCGGGCTCGCGCCGGGTCTCGACCCCGACCACCTCGATGTCGTAGTTGAGCTGGCGCACGAGCTCGCGGATCACGAACAGCTGCTGGTAGTCCTTGCGCCCGAAGACGGCTGTGTGCGGTGCAACAATATTGAACAGCTTCGTCACCACCGTCACCACGCCCATGAAGTGGCCCGGGCGGAAGTCGCCGCACAGCTGCGCGGCCGCCACCGGCGGGGAGACGAGGATCTCCTGGTGCGTGGGATAGAGCTCCTTCTCGTCCGGGGCGAACACCACGTGGCTGCCGGCCGTCCTGAGCAGCGCGCAGTCGTGCTCGAGCGAGCGCGGGTAGCGGTCGAAGTCGCCGCCGGGCTCGAACTGAAGCCGGTTCACGAAGATGGAGGTCACGATGCACTTGCCGTGGCGCTTCGCCTCGGCCACCAGGGCGAGGTGCCCGGCGTGCAGGCTGCCCATGGTGGGGACGAGCACGACGGCGCTCTCGCCCTCCAGGCGCGCGCGCAGCTCGGCGACGGTGTGGATCAGGTCCATGGGGCCGCTTCCCGCGGGGGCGCCGGGGCTAGAAGCAATGCTCGGGACCGGGGAAGGTCTTCGCCTTGACCGCCTTCACGTAGGCCTCGATGCCCGCCTTCACCGACGGGGCGCCTTCCATGAAGTTCCTCACGAAGCGCGCCTTGCGGCCGGGGTAGATGTCGAGCATGTCGTAGACCACGAGCACCTGGCCGGAGACGTCGGGCCCGGCGCCGATGCCGATGGTGGGCACCGCGAGGGATTCGGTGACCCGCTTCGCCACGGCGGCCGGCATGGCCTCCATGAGGACGATCGCGGCGCCGGCCTGCTCGAGCGCCTTCGCGTCGGCCACCAGGCGCGCGGCGCCGTCGTCCGTCTTGCCCTGCACGCGGTAGCCGCCCAGCGTGTGCACCGACTGGGGCGTGAGGCCGATGTGCGCGCACACGGGCACGCCGCGGTCCACGAGGAAGCGCGTGGTCTCCACCATCGTCGCCCCGCCCTCGAGCTTCACCATCTGCGCGCCGGCGGCGAGCAGGCGCGCGGCGTTGCGGAAGGCCTGCTCCGGCGATTCCTGGAAGCTGCCGAAGGGCATGTCGGCGAGCAGGAACGCGTTCTGGCTGCCGCGCGCGACGATGCGCGTGTGGTATTCGGTTTCCGCCAGGCTCACGGCCAGGGTCGAGTCGGCCCCCTGGATCACCATGCCGAGCGAGTCCCCGACCAGCAGGATGTCGACGCCGGCGGCGTCCGACAGCGCGGCGAAGCTCGCGTCGTAGCACGTGAGCATGGCCAGTTTCTCTCCGGAACGTGCGCGTTCCTGGAGCTTCGGGATCGTTGTTCTCATTGGGGTTCCCAATGGCACGAGAGTCGGGAGCGGGCGGCCATTCTGCCACGTTTACGCTGCATTGCAACAAAGGCGCGGCGCCCCCGAAAACGGCTCCCTCAGGCCTTGTTGAAGAACTCCCGGCCGCCGCGGATCGCGCTCACCCGCTCGACCAGGAGGTCGAAATGCTCGGGCACGTCGACGAAGTTGAGCTTCTCGCTGTTCACGATGAGCAGGGGGCTTTCGTCGTAGTTGTAGAAGTACCGCGTGTAGGTGTCGGAGAGCGCGCGCAGGTAGTCGTCGGAGATGCCCGCCTCCATGGCGTTGCCGCGGCGGCGCACGCGCTCGACCAGCGTCTCGACCTTCGCCTGCAGGTAGATCACGAGGTCGGGCGTCGGCGCCTGCGGCCGCACGTGCTCGAAGATGCGCGTGTAGAGGGCGAACTCGTTGTCGTCCAGGGTGAGGCGGGCGAAGAGCGGGTCCTTCTGCAGCGCGAAGTCGGCGACGGTGGGCTTGCCGAAGAGGTCGGGCTGGCGCACGGCCTCGAGCTGGTTCAGGCGCTGGAAGAGGAAGAAGAGCTGCGTGGACAGCGCGTGCCGGCGCATGTCGCGGTAGAAGAGCGGCAGGAAGGGGTTCGCCGCCGGGTCCTCGAGCAGCAGGCCCGCGCCCAGGCGGTGGGCGAGCAGCTTCGCGAGGCTCGTCTTGCCGCAGCCGATGGGCCCCTCGATCACGATGAACCGGTGCTTCATGGCGCCGGCGCCAGCTTCTCGATCGCCTGCCCCGCCACGGCGGCGCGAAAGGAGGCCGCGGCGCCGCGCCCGGGAAGGCTCGCCTCGGGCCACACCTCCAGCAGCGGCACCAGCACGAAGGCGCGCTCGTGCGCTCGCGGGTGCGGGACCGTGAGGCCGGGTTCGTGCAGGGCGGAATCGCCGTGCAGGACGATGTCGAGGTCCAGGGTGCGCGGGCCGTTGGGCACCTCCCGCACGCGGCCGTGCCGCTGCTCGATGGCGAGCAGCGCCGCGAGGAGC
>JBGAOO010000279.1:0-4607 GCA_044221765.1 Usitatibacteraceae bacterium
GGCCGGCGACCGCATCCGGCACGTGCATTTCCCGGTCACCGCCTACGTCTCCCTGCTCACGCCCATGGATGGCGCGACGGGCCTGGAAGTCGGGCTGGTGGGCGACGAGGGCATGGTGGGCACCCCGCTCGCGCTCGGGGTGGATCACTCGCCCCTGCAGGCCATCGTGCAGGGTGCCGGTCGCGCGTTGCGCATGAAGGCGGACGCCTTCCGCCACGTGCTGGCGACCAGCCCGGCGCTGCGCAGGCACCTGGAGCGCTATCTCTTCGTGCGCATGACGCAGCTCGCGCAGGCGACCGGCTGCACCCGGTTCCACGTCGTCGAGGCGCGGCTCGCCCGCTGGTTCCTCATGACCCAGGACCGCGCGCATGCCACCGCCTTCCACGTCACCCACGAGTTCCTCGCGCGCATGCTCGGCGTGCGCCGCGCGGGCGTGACGAAGGCGGCGACCGCGCTCCAGGCCCGCGGGCACATCCGCTACAGCCGCGGCAACGTCACGGTGCTCGACCGCGCGGGGCTCGCGCAATGCGCCTGCGCCTGCTACCGGATCGATCTCGACATCTACCGGCAGGCCATGGCGTAGGGGTCGCACGTGCGGCGCGTATGTACGCCCGCGCACCGACAGCCGGCGGCGCCGGATCCACAGTGGGGTGTCGATGCTCCCGGCGATTTCCCGGCGGGCACGGGCAAGGCCGGCGCAACGGCGCCGGCCATCGAACGATCTCCAGGAGGTTTCCATGAACGCCATTCTCAGGACCGCGCTCGCGATGGCCGGCGTCGCCTTCGCGACGCAGGCCGCCGCCGACATCATCTTCTACGAGCACGACGGCTTCTCGGGCCGCAACTT
Organism: Usitatibacteraceae bacterium; assembly: GCA_044221765.1. GTDB lineage: Bacteria > Pseudomonadota > Gammaproteobacteria > Burkholderiales > Usitatibacteraceae > FEB-7. The sequence continues at coordinate 848 of JBGAOO010000279.1, forward strand.
CACCACGGCGAGGCAGGTCGGCGACTTCGAGCGCGCCGGCTTCAACGACCGCGCCTCCTCCGTCATCGTCCTGGGCAACCGCTGGGAAGTCTGCGAGGACGCGCGCTTCTCCGGCCGCTGCATCATCCTGCGTCCCGGCCGCTACGACTCGCTCTCCGCGATGGGCCTGAACGACCGGATCTCCTCGGTGCGCCCGGTCACCTCCAGTGCGCGCGTGGACGATTCGCGCTTCGCGCCCGTGCCCGTTCCCGTCTACGACAACCGCCGCCGCAACCGGGAGCGCCTCTTCGAGGCCAACGTGACCTCCGTGCACGCGGTCGTGGGTCCCCCGGAGACGCGCTGCTGGGTCGAGCGCGAGCAGGTCCAGGGCCGAGGCGACCGCAATGTCGGCGGCGCCATCGTCGGCGCGCTGATCGGCGGCGTGCTGGGTCACCAGGTCGGCAGCGGGCGCGGCAACGACGCGGCCACGGCGGGCGGCGCCATCGCCGGCGCGGTCGTGGGCTCCAATGTCGGCCGCGACGGCTCCAGCTCGAGCTACGGCCGCGACGTGAAGCGCTGCGAGACCGTGGCGAGCCAGGCGGCCCCGGCCTACTGGGACGTCACCTACGAATTCCGCGGCCAGGAGCATCGGATCCAGATGACCTCGCCTCCCGGACCCACGGTGAGCGTCAACCAGCAGGGCGAACCGCGGTCCTAGGGCTCGCGATGAAAGTGGCCCTCACCTTCCGGCCCGCCCACGAGGCGGCGGTGCCCTTCGCGCAGGCGATCGGCACCGGCCGCCGGCGCGTGCCGGGGCACGTCGGTGCGCTGGCGCACGGTGAGCCCGCGGCCATCGGCCTACCGTCGAACCCAGTGGCGGGAACCTCCCGCGCGAATCCCCCGAGGAGCGACACCATGGGCACCAATGCCGAATTCGTCAGCGCGATGCAGGCGCAGATCAACCGCTGGGACGCCGAGGTCCTGGCCCTGGCGGCCGAGGGCAGGAAGACGGGCGGCGAGCTGCGCACCGCCTTCGCCCGTCGGCTGAAGGAGCTTCGCCTGCACCGCACCGCGGCGCAGAAATCGCTGCACCAGGTGCGCGAGGCCTCCGAGGCGGCCGGCGCGAAGCTGCAGGCCGGCATGCAGGCGGCCTGGGACACGATGCAGCAGTCCCTCGCGAAAGTCTCGACCGAACTGCGCAAGCCCGCGCAGGCCCCGGTGCCCGCGCCGCCCGCCCCGACCGCCTCGGCGATCGTGGCGGCGAGCGAGCCCGGATCCGAATCCCCCCCCCAACCGACGAAGAGCGAACCATGAGCCAACCGCACCCCGAAGTGAGCAACGAACGGCTGTACCAGGAGTTCAACACCGTCGTCACGGAGACCGAGCAGCTGCTCAAGTCCGTGGCCGGCGCGGGTGCCGACAAGGCCGGCGCGATCAAGGCGAGCGTCGAACAGGGCCTCGCCACGGCCGCCGACCGGCTCGCGAAGATCCGGGCCGCCTCCATCGAGCAGGCCACGGCGGCCGCCGCGGCGACGGACGAGTACGTGCACCACAACCCCTGGCAGGCCATCGGCGTCGGCGCCGCACTGGGCGCGATCGCCGGCCTCGTCGCGGGCATGATGATCTCGCGCCGCTGACCGGCTTCCATGAGCCTGCGTGCCCCGGACACGGCCGCCCCGCAAGGACTGGGGGCGGCCCTTCGCGCCCTCGGCGTGACGCTCGCGGAAACCATCCGGGTGCGCGGCGCGCTCCTGGGGCTGGAGGCGCGCGAGGAATTGCACAGGCGCGAGCGCCAGCTGATGCTCGCGGCGCTCGCCGTCGCCTTCCTGCACCTGTCGCTCCTGCTCCTGGCGGCCCTCGTCACGGTGGCCTTCTGGGACACGCACCGCCTTGCCGCGATCGGCGCCATGGCCCTTCTCTATCTCGCCTGCGGCGCGGCGACGCTCGCGCACGCGCGCCGCACGATGGCGCAAAGCCCCCCGCCCTTCGCCGCCTCGCTGCAGGAAATCGAGCGCGATGTCGCGGCCTGGACGGCACCGCGGTGAACACCGTGACCGACACCCTGTCGACCGAGAAGCGCCTGCTCCTCGCGCGCTCGTCGCTGAACCGCCTGCGCCTGCGCGGCCACCTCGCCGAGCTTCGCCTTCGGCTTCCCCTGCATCGCGCCGCCCCGGCCGCGCTTTCCGTCCCGGGCTGGCACCGCGCGGCCTTCGCGATCGCGCTCGTCGTCGCCGGGCGCGGGCGCACGGCCCGCGCCGTCGCGATGGCCGGGCGCCTGTTCCTCGTCTTCCGCGTCTACCGCGCCGCCCTGGCCTTCGCCAGGGCGATGCGCGGCAGCGCTGCGTGCGTCACCGTACAGACCGCGAACGCCTGCCCGCCTACTCTCGAGCTTCCAACCAGGAGCACACCATGAAAACGTCCCCCCGCATCCTCTCCCTGCTCGCCGTCCTCGCCGTCTCCGGCATGATCGGCTGCGCTTCCACCGCCAGGACCGAAGGCACCGGCGAATACGTCGACGACACCGTCATCACCGCCAAGGTGAAGGCCGCCATCCTCGAGGCGCCCACGCTCAAGTCCGCCGAGATCAACGTCGAGACCTTCAAGGGCACCGTCCAGCTGAGCGGCTTCGTGAGCTCGCAGGACAACATCAACGCCGCGGTCGCGACGGCCCGGAGCGTGAAGGGCGTGACGTCCGTCAAGAACGACATGCGCGTGAAATAGTGACCGGCAGGCCGGCCTCGCGCGGCTTCGCGCCGGGAGCGCCGGCTTGATCCGCCTCACGTTCTCGATCGAGTTGAGGTACGAGATCGCCGGGCAATCCGCCGATTTCGTCTTCAACATCCACGCCGCGCGCACGCCCTGCCAGTCGGTGGTGTCGGAGGGGCTGATCGTCACGCCGCCGCTCGCCTACCAGTTGCAGGAGGATGCGGCGCTCGGCAATCGCTACCTGCGCCTGCGCGCCTCGCCCGGGCCCGTGTGGGTGCGCTACGACGCCGTCGTCGACATCCAGCCGCACCTGGACCCGCCCGAGCACGTGCACGAGATGCCGATCGCGGACCTGCCCCCCGACGTCCTGCCCTACATCTACCCGAGCCGCTACTGCCAGTCCGACCGCCTGCGCCGCCTGGCCACCCGCGAGTTCGGGCACCTGCGCACGGGCTACGCACGCGTGCAGGCGATCCACGACTGGGTGCGCGGGCGCACCGCGTTCGCTTCCGGCAGCTCCAACAGCAGCACCTCGGCGACCGACACGCTGGTCGAGCAGGTGGGCGTCTGCCGCGACTTCGCGCACCTCATGATCGCGCTCCTGCGCGCCCTGAACATCCCCGCGCGCTTCGTGACGGCCATCGACTACGGCGCGGCCATCGAGCTCGGCCCGACCGATTTCCATGCCTTCGTGGAGGTATACCTGGGCGAGCGCTGGTACTCGTTCGATCCCACGGGCATCACCGCGCCGATGGGCCTGGTGCGCATCGGCACGGGCCGCGATGCCGCGGACGTGTCCTTCGCCACGATCTTCGGCACGGTGTCGATGCCCGCGCCGATCATCGCGATCTCCGCGCTCGACGACCCGGCCAACGGGTTCGTGCTCCCGCAGCACACCACGCAGGCGCTCTCCACGAGCCGCTAGGCGGGCCCGGCTTTGTGCGACGTCGCACTTAGGGGGCGCAAAAGGCATACACTGGGTGCGTATCCCGCGTATCCCGCGTATCCCGCGTATCCCGCGTATCCCGCGTATCCCGCGTATCCCGCGTATCCCGCGTATCCCGCGTATCCCGCG
>JBGAOO010000280.1:0-4606 GCA_044221765.1 Usitatibacteraceae bacterium
CTACGCGTTCGCGAAGGATCCCGCGACGCGGGACGAGAAGAAGTTCGCCGACGGCAAGGCCGCGGTGGCCGAGGATTGCGCGCTCTTCGCGCGCGCGCTCGCGGGCGAGTTCCTCGCCGGCCCGCTGTCGGCGGCCGACTACGCGCTCTATCCGCTGGTGGCGTTCCTCGACCGGTGCAGGATCAAGGTGCCGGACTTCGATCCGCTGGCGCTGATGCCGGCGCCGTTCGCCGCCTGGAAGGCGCGCGTGGAGGCGCTTCCGTATTTCGCGGCGACGATTCCGCCGCACTGGCAGAAGAAGGACTGACGATGAAGCTCACGACGACCGCCTTCGCGGACCACGGCATCATTCCCGGCGAGTTCGCGTTCGCGGTGATCGACCCGGCGACGCACGTGCGCCTGTCCGCCAACCGCAATCCCGACTTCGCGTGGGCGGACCTGCCGCACGGCACGCGCTCGCTCGCGCTCGTCTGCCACGATCCCGACGTGCCGTCGCGCGGCGACGACGTGAACCAGGAAGGTCGCGTGGTGCCGGCGACGCTCCCGCGCGTCGACTTCTTCCACTGGGCGCTGATCGACATCGCGCCCGACGCCGGCGGCATCGCGCGCGGCGCGCACTCGGACGGCGTGACCGCGCGCGGCAAGCCCGGGCCGCACGCGCCGCGCGAGGCCCGGCACGGCATCAACGACTACACGGGCTGGTTCGCCGGCGACAAGGACATGGGCGGCGACTACTACGGCTACGACGGCCCGTGCCCGCCCTGGAACGACGAGATCGTGCACCACTACGTCTTCGCGGTGTTCGCGCTCGACGTGGAGAAGCTGGAGGTCTCCGGCGCGTTCACGGCGGCGCAGGCGCGCCTCGCGATGGAGGAGCACATCCTCGCGCGGGCCTCGATCACCGGCCTCTACGCGCTCAACCCGTCGGTCGCCTTCTAGTGGCCATCGGCCTCGTCATCATCGGCGACGAGATCCTGTCGGGCAAGCGGCAGGACAAGCACTTCGCCCGGGCGATCGAGATCCTGGGGGCCCGCGGGCTCGAACTGGACTGGGCCGAGTACCTGGGCGACGACCCGGCGCGCATCACCGCCACGCTCAGGCGCACCTTCGCCACCGACGACATCGTGTTTTCCTTCGGCGGCATCGGCGCGACCCCCGACGACCACACGCGCCAGTGCGCGGCGGCGGCGCTCGGCCGGCCGGTGGTGCGCCACCCGGAGGCTGTGAAGGAGATCGAGGCGCGCTTCGGCGCCGACGCCTATCCGCGCCGCGTGATCATGGCGGAGTTCCCCGAGGGCGCCGACCTCGTGCCCAACCCGTACAACCGCATCGCGGGCTTCTCGGTGGGCACGCACTACTTCCTGCCCGGCTTCCCCGAGATGGCGTGGGCGATGATGCAGTGGGCGCTCGACACGAAGCACGCCTCGCTCTTCCGGGACCGGCTGCCGTACGAGGAGGCCATCCTGGTCACCAAGGCGGGCGAATCGGACCTGCTCGACGTGATGAACGCGGTGGTTCGCGACTACCCGCGGCTCAAGCTCTCGAGCCTGCCGCAGTTCCTGCAGGACGGCGGGCGCCTCATCGAGCTGTCGGTGCGCGGCGACGAGGCGGGCGTGCGCCGCGCGATGGATTTCGTCCGCGCGGAAGTGGCCGGGCTCGGCTATCCTTTCACCGAACGGCCGCCCCGAGTGGCCACCACCAACCCCTGACCCAGGAGAAAACCATGGGCCTTCTCGACTCGATCCTCGGTTCCATGACGCAAGGCGGCGGTTCCGGCAACGCGCTGATGGATACGGTGCTGCGCCTGGTGAACGACCCGTCGCACGGCGGCCTGCCCGGCCTGCTGCAGTCCTTCCAGGAGAAGGGCCTGGGCAACCTCGTGGACAGCTGGGTCTCCACGGGACGCAACCTGCCCATCTCGCCGGACCAGATCCAGCAGGGCCTGGGCAGCGACAAGCTCGGCTCCCTCGCGCAGAGCCTGGGCATGTCGCAGGGCGACCTGTCCTCGAAGCTCTCCGAGCTGCTGCCCAATGTCGTCGACAAGCTCACGCCCAACGGCGAGGTGCCCGATGCGGGCGGCCTGGGCGAGCTGCTCGCGTCGGTGAAGAAGAGCCTGGGCTGAGGGCATGGCGAGGCGCGGCCGGGCTTTCGTCCTCGCCGTCCTCGCGCTCCTCGCGAGCCTCGCGTGCCACGCCGACGAGGCCGCGGCCTGGGCCGCGCTGCGCGCGGGCGGCCACGTGGCGCTCATCCGCCATGCCTCCACGGAGCCGGGCCTGGGCGATCCCCCGGGCTACCGGCTGGACGATTGCGCCACGCAGCGCAACCTCTCGGCGCAGGGACGCGAGGAGGCGAGGCGGCTGGGCGAGCGCCTGCGCGCCGAGGGCGTGAAGATCGCGAAGGCCTACACGAGCCCCTGGTGCCGCTGCCGCGAAACGGCCACGCTCGCCTTCGGCGCGGCCGAGGACTGGGAGGCGCTCTCGAGCTTCTTCGACTCGCCCGCGCGCGAGGCGGAGCTTTCCGGCCGCGTGAAGGGCCGCATCGGCACCTACTCGACGCGCAAGCTCGAGGCGAACGTGGCGATGGTCACGCACCACGTGAACATCCTGGCGCTCACGAAGCTCGCCGTCGGCACCGGCGAGATCGTGGTGGTCCGGCCCGAGGGCTGCTGCGGCCTCAAGGTGGTGGGCCGGATCCGGGTCTCCTGAAGGGCTGCGCGTCCTACTTCGCCGGGTCGGTCACGAGCCGGCCCAGGTGCTTCAGCCAGAACTCGAGCTCCCCGCGGTATTCCTCGCGCGAGATCTCCATGCCGCGCGGCCGGTTCACGTGCACCGCGATGTGCCAGTAGAGCGAGGCCGAGCGCGCCTCCAGGTTGCACACGCCGCTGCCGAGCACCGTGGCGGCCCGGTCGCACACCGTGCCCTTCACGAGGGTGAAGCCGGCGGGCAGGAAGCGCTTGCCGTCCTCCGTCACGAATCGCCAGTCCGTCTCGGCCTCGTCGAAGGTCGCGGTGCGCGGCGGTCCCTTCCGGAAGTTGACGGTGAGGCGCGAGCCGCCGCCGAAATCCGGCGCGCCCTTTCCCTGGGGCATGCCCGCGTGGATCGTGCCTTCCTGCGTGGCGCTGTAGGTGAACGACCCCTCGTCCTCGCAGATCATGGGCCGGCTCTCGAGGTCGCAGCGCAGCAGGTGGGGCGAATCGGCGATCTCCTGGCCGATGCACAGGAACGTGACGCGCGCGCCGGCGAAGGCACCCGCCGCGTGCGCCGTCTTGCCCGACGGGCAGCGCACGCCCAGCAGTTCGGGCGGCAGCGTGACCTGCGACTTCGACTTGCCGCAGCCCGGGAGGCCGGCGGCGAGGGCGAGCAGGAGGACGGGGAGCAGCGCTCGCCTCATGGGTGCACGGTCCTCATTTCATCGAGTGCAGGCCGATCAGGTTCCCGTCGGGATCGAAGGCGAGCGCGATGAAGCCGTACTGCCCGATCGACATCTTCTCGCGCATGATCTTCCCGCCGGCGGGCACCACCTTCGCCGCGGTGACCCCGCAGTCCTCGCAGTGGAAGTAGACCACGGTGCTGTTGCCGCCGGAGGGCATGCCCGCGAAGTGCACCAGCGCGCCGCCGGCGCCATAGGTCTTCTCGTCCATCGGGAAGGCGTACATCTCGAGGTCGACGCCGGGGAGCTTGTCGATCCTGCCGCCGAGCACCGCCTCGTAGAAGGCGCGGGCGCGCGCCATGTCCTGCACGTAGATCTCGAACCAGCCGACCGGGTTGCCTTGCATGGGTGCCTCCTCTCGGGTTGGTGACGCTGTCCTTGCGTGATCCGGGCCGTCACGGCCGCTCGAGCGTGCCGTCCGGGTGCCGGGCGAAGCGCCCCTCGGTGCCGTTCGCCGGGTCGGGCGCGCCCCACGGCCAGCCGCCGAACTGCGTCCGACGGTAGTCCGCGAAGGCCTGCTGCAATTGTGCCTGCGTGTTCATGACGAAGGGGCCGTACTGGGCCACGGGCTCGTCGATGGGCCTGCCCTGCAGCAGGAGGATCTCGGCGGGTGCCTCCGGCGCCTCGATCGGCAGCGGCAGGTGCGCGTGCACCTCGACGAGCCCGGTCGCGGCGAGCACCTGCCCGGCCAGGCGCAGGTTCCGGCCCGCGTGCACGTAGAGGACCCGGTTCGTGCCTTGCGCAGCCGGCGGCATCGTCCAGCGGGCGCCCGCCTCGAGGCGGATCGTCCAGATGGCCACGTCGTTCCGCTCGCGCGAGGCGTACGAATGCGGCGGCGGGGCCGGCGGGCGCACGCCCTCGAGCGCGCCCGCGACGACGGTCACGGACACGCCGGGCGCCGGCGCCACGACCGGCACCGTGTCCGCCCAGAACATGGCGAAGTGCGGCGGCGCCATCTTGTCCGCGGCGGGCAGGTTGAGCCAGATCTGGAAGAGCTCGAGGGGGTTCTCGCGATCCTCGTGCACGAGCGGGAACATCTCGGCGTGCTGGATGCCGGCGCCGGCGGTGAGCCACTGCACGTCGCCCTCGCCGTAGCGGGCCTGCGCGCCGAGCGAGTCGGAATGGTCGACCAGGCCGCGCCGGACGACCGTCACCGTCTCGAAGCCGCGGTGCGGGT
>JBGAOO010000281.1:0-4597 GCA_044221765.1 Usitatibacteraceae bacterium
GATGCGCTCATCGCGCGCTGCTCGGCCGTCGTGGTCGAATGGAAGGCCCAGGCGCTGCGCGAGGCGGGCGATCTCGTGCTCGCCGATCCCGCGGTGCTCGCCGCGGTGCCCCTGCTGCAACTGGGCGACCTGGTGGCCGGCCGCGCGATCGCGCGCCGCGACCCGGCGGACATCGTGCTCTTCAAGTCGGTGGGCGTGGGGCTCGAGGACGTGGCCGTGGCCGGCCTCGCCTGGCAGCGCGCGACGGCCGCCTGAGGACGGCGCCGACCTAGGCCTCGTCCCGGTGCGAGGCGAGCGCCTGGCGGACCGCGCCGATCGCGCGCCTCACGCGCCGCTTCTCCTCGCGCAACTCGTCCTCGACCGCGAAGCGCACGCGGCGGCGCTGGATCCTCGCCCACACCAGGCGGCGTTCGTCGGTCGCGAGGCTGCGCTTGTAGCGCGAGGCGCCGCCCAGCAGGTCGTACCAGGCGTGGCCCGCCTCGGCATTCAGGCGCACCGCCTCGGCGTGGCAGACATAGCCGGGCTTGAGGTGCGGGTCGTCGAACGAGCCCAGGCCGCTCTGGTAGTACGCGACGCGGCCGCCGCTCACCAGGTTGTACAGGCACCCGACGGTGCGGGCGCCCGCGCGGACCCGGACGAGCTGGATCTCGCCGTGGCCGAAGCGCCGGGTGACCAGCGTGCGGTGGAAGCGGTCGATCCACGGATCGGCGAAGGCGCCCGCCTCGCCGCGCCCGGCCCAGTGCCGGCGGTGCAGCCCGACCAGTTCCTCGTAGATGTCGCACGCCTGCCCGAGGCTGGCGGCGACCTCGACCGCCAGCGGGCCGAAGCCGCGCCACGCCCGGCGCAGCTGCCTCCGGGTGTTGGCGGCGAGGAGCGAGAGGTAGTCGCCGCCGGCCTCGCGCACCCGGGCGAGGTCGACCCGCGGCGCGATCGTCTCGCGGTCGATCCGGACGCGGTATCCGGGCAGGCGCTCGTCCAGCGCGCGACCGGGGAAGCCGTCCAGGCGCAGCCCGGGCAGGCTGATCTCGTCCCAGCCCTCGGGCAGGGCCTCGACGAAGCGCGCGAGCGTGAGCGCGCCCGCGCGGTCCGGGTCGCACAGCAACTCGTTGTGCTCGATGGTCAGCTCGTCGTGCGCGGGCACGCCCGAGGCGTTGAGGAAGAGGGACGTGCTCGGCACGAAGTGGTGGCGCACCAGGTGGCGCCGTCCCAGGAAGCCCGCGGCGACCGGCCCGTCGTCGCCGCCGATGAGCAGCAGGCGGGGCGTCTCCTCGCCCTCCAGGCAGTAGAGCCAGGTGTCGATCCAGCCCCAGGATTGGAAATACGACGGCCTCGCGCGCGCCTCGAGCGCCCGCCACGCGCGGCCGGCTTCCGGCGCGCGGGCATCGAGCAGCGTGCTCATGCGCGCGCTTCCTCGAGGACGAGCCAGTCCTCGTGCCAGAGCAGCGCGCAGCCGCGGTGGCACGGGCCGCGCCGGCCGAGCACCGTGCCGTCGCAGCGGGCACCCACGAGGATGTAGACCGGGTGCGGCGTGTCGACCCACGCGTCGTATTCGAACACGCGGGTGAGCGCGGTCGCGACCGGGAAGCGCCGCCCGGCGAGGGCCGCCATCTGCGGGTGGAAGGTGAGGCCGTCCCGGCGCCCGTGCAGGTCCAGCCCGGCCGCGATCTCGTCGGCGGCGCGCACGCGGGCGTGCAGCCCGGTGCGAACGCCCGGCGGGGCTTCGTGCGGCGAAGGCGCCGGCTCGAGCCACTCGTCGCGGAACATGAGCGGGCAGTGCCGGCCGCAGCCCGCGGGCTCCGGGCCCTTGCCCGCGCAGGTGACGCCCTCGAGCAGGACGGTGCGCGCGATCGGGCGGAAGCGGCCGTGGTCGTCGCGCATGCGCTGCAGGTGGGCGGCGACGCGGTAGACGTTGCCGCAGGCGCACCACTGCGTGGGGACGAACGCCAGGCCGCGCAGGCGCGAGCGCGCATCGAGGGTGGCGCGCACGCGCTCCTCGTCGAGCACGCGCACCCAGCTGCCCACCGGGAAGCGCGAGGCCTCGCCCAGGCGCGTGTCGGCGCGCGCCTGGCCGCGCAGCACGCGCAGCAACCCGCTCTTGATCCCCAGGCCGCGGTCGAGCCGGCCGCGGATGCGCTCGAGCGTGGTGTGCCGGCCGATCACGTCCTCGCGCTGGCAGCCGCGGCGCAGCGGCGTGCGCGGCTCGGGAATCACCGCCCGCACGCGCGGCTTCACCAGCTCGCGCAGCGCGTACTGCAGCAGGCCGAGCGGCGAGCGCCGGTAGACCACGACGTGCACGTGCGCCTGCGCCTCGCCCGTCCACTTGCGCTTCCACTCGTCGTCGTGGCCGACGAAGTCGAAGGTCCCGAGCCCGCGGCGCTCGGCGTCGGTCGCGACCTGCAGCACCAGCAGGTGGCCGGGGCTGATCGCGGTGGCCGCCGGGTCGTAGCCGATCTTGAGCGCGTACAGGGTGCGCGCGTCCTCCACCGAGATCAGCATCGCGATGCGCTTGCCGCCGGCACGCAGGAAGCTGAGCGAGGCCTGCCCGCGCCGGCCCAGGAGGCGGGCGAGCGCGCGGTACAGGTGGGCCACCGGCGCGTCGGCGACGATGCTGGTGCCGGCGGCGCCCTTCCAGGCGCCCGCCTCGAGGCGCAGGGCCTCGTCCAGCTCGGCCCGCGACGGCACCGCGATGCGCTCGAGCTCGGCGCCGCCCGCCTTGCGCATGCAGCGCTGCAGGTTGGTGCGGAATTTCGGCGACAGCCGCGCCTCGAAGCCGGGCAGCGCGAAGCACGGATGCCGCGCCCCGGGCCGAACCACCACCGGGCAGCCACTCGCCCGGGCGAGCGCCGGCAGGCGCGTGGCGAGCGCCGATTCCGCGGGCACGTTCTTGAGCACGAGCATCGACCAGCGCCGGTCCTCGCGCAGCCGCCGCCAGATCGCGGCGAGGCCCTCGCCCTCGCCGACATAGTCGAAGGAAGGCGTGTGGTCGGTGCGCAGCGCGCCGAGGGTGCGGCCGTCGAGCACGAGCGGCAGGACGCCGACCAGGCGGCCATCGTCCCAGGCCGCCGCGAGCAGCGGGTCGCCGCCGGTGACGAGCGGCCGCGACATCTCGAAGAATTCCGGGGTCAGGAACGGCGGGGCGCCCAGGGCCAGCTCGCGCCAGCGGCCCCAGCGGTCGTCTCGGGGGTGGTGGGACGGGAATGGCGCGAGATCGGCGTGCACGGCGACTCACCGGATACCCGTGGCGAGCCCGGCAGGCCATCGCGCGCGGCGAACCGCGCCCGGCAACCGCGACGCCACTCGCTTCAGTGTCGGACTTCGCCGGGGCCCGTTCTTGCCGCAGATCAAGCGGCGGCGGGAAACCGGCCGGCCGTCGGGCGCCGGGTGCGCCGCTAGGGCTTGGGCGGGCCGGCCGCGGCGTCCCGGGGCGCAGCGGCTTGCGCCACGCGCACCGCGTCGCCCTCGGCGATGCCGTCCGGGGGGCTGTCGATCACGCGGTCGTCGGCCGAGAGGCCCGTCGCGAGCTCGATGAGCGCGCCGGTGTCGCGCGCCACCGTGACGGCCTTCAGGACGACCTTGCCCTGCGCGTCCACCGTCGCCACGCGCAGCCCGGCCTTGTCGAACAGGAGCGCGCTCGGCGGGATGGTGAGGGCGCCGGCGGTGGCCGGCAGCGGGAAGCTCACGCTCGCGTAGCCGCCGGGCAGCAGTTCCGCCGCCGCGTTGTCCGCGGCGAGCTGCACCAGCATGCTGCCCGAGCCCGCGGCGATGGACTGGGAGAGCGACTGCACCGTCGCCTCGTAGCGCCGGCCGGGGCGCTCGGGCACCTTGAGCGTCGCCTTCGCTCCGGCCGGGATGGCGGTGGCGTAGGCCTGGGGCACGCTCACGTAGACGCGCAGGCGCCTGGTGTCCGAGATCACGAAGAGCTCGTTGCCGGGCGTGCTGCCGCCGTTCACCAGCGCGCCCACGTCGGTCGAGCGCGCGGTGACCACGCCGTCGAAGGGCGCGACGATGCGGCTGAAGCGCTTGAGCGTCTCGAAGCGCTCGACGTTCGCCTGCAGGGCGATCACCTGGGACTTCCTGGCGGCGTAGTCGCCCTGCTTCTCCTCGGCGCCCTGGCGCGTGACGGTGCCGGTGGCGAGCAGATCGGTCCAGCGCTTGGCGGTCGCGGCCGAGAGCTCGGCGTTCGCGCGCACGTTGGCGAGCTCGGCCTGGGCCTGGCGCAGCTGCTGGTCGAGCTCGGGCGTCTCGATCACCGCGAGCAGTTGCCCGGCCTTCACGCTCGCGCCGATGTCCGCGTGCCAGCTCTTCACGTAGCCGGCCACGCGCGCGAAGATCGGCGCGCGCGAGTACGCCTCGATGCGCCCGGGCAGCTCGAGCGCGGCGGCCGCGCCGGCCTTGCCCGGGGCGATCACGGCGACGGTGGGCACGGACTGCGCGTCGGCGCGCGCGCGCAGGCGCTCCGCGTCCGCCGAGCGCGTGGCGAGGCCGGTGGCGACGATGGCGGCCGCGGCGAGCGCGAAACCCCAGGCGGCGAGCTTCAGGCCGCGGCGGGGCGCGGGCGGGGTGGGGTTCTCAGGCGGCATGGGGTTCTCCGGAAGCG
>JBGAOO010000282.1:0-4593 GCA_044221765.1 Usitatibacteraceae bacterium
GATGTAGGTGAGCTCGTAGATGTCCTCGATGCCGCGCGAGGCCTTGAAGACCAGCGCCTCGAAGCCCGGCGTGATCGGCGTGCCCAGCTCGCCGCTCAGCGCCTTGGCGCGCGCGATCACCTCCTGCGGGTCCGAGATGTCGGCCGGGGTGATGCGGTTGAGCACGTCGCCGGCGGCGTAGCCCAGCATGCGCTCGGCGCCGACGTTGAAGATCTGGATCACGCCCTTCTCGTCGGTCGCGATGCTCGAGAAGTTCGCGCTGTTGAAGATGGCGTCCTGCAGGGCGCCGGTCTTCAAGAGCGCCTCCTGCCGGCGGAATTCCGAGATGCCCTCGTGCCCGCCGGTCCCTTCGGCGCCGCTGTCGCGCGGAAGCGCCGGCGGCGTCACGAGGCGGGCGGGTACGGTCATCGGGGACTCCGGTCGGAAGGGGCGTGCGGACGCGGGGCGGGCCGCCGGCAGGGCCGGCGGCGGGTTCAGACGGGACTGCGGCCGCTGATCACCCGCAGCAGGATGACGACGACGGCGACGACCAGCAGGACGTGGATGAAGCCGCCCATGGTGAACGAGGTGACGAGCCCGAGGGCCCAGAGGATGATGAGGACGACGGCGATGGTGTACAGCATGGTGTTCTCCTTGGGGTCCGCCGTCCCGTCCGCGACGTCGCGCCACTTGCGCGCGCATCGGGCCGTTGACCGGACCGAGCACAGCATCGCGCCAATTCCCGCTTCGGTCCGTGCGCCAACGTACACACCGGCCCCGTGCCGTGCGCCATCGCACGAACGCGGCGCCCGCGGCCCGTGCCTCCGCGGCCGGCCGCAATGTTCGCCAACGAACGGTGGGCGGGCGGGCGAGGCGGCACGATGGCGTTCGCCGTCCTCGCTCCTCCCCTCACCTGGGGGCTCGCAGGACGCGGGAAGTACTGGGGCCCGGGAGGGCAGTCGACTCCCGGGCTCATTTTTTTGTCGTGCCGCGAGCGTGCCTACATCCAGACCCAGCCGGACTTGCTTGCCTTCTCCTCGCCGGCGGGCGGGGAGGCGGCCGTGGCGGCATCGCCGGCCGGCGCGGCATCCTGCGCGGCGGAAGGGGACGCGAAGGGCGTCTCCTCGAGCGGCCAGAACGCCGCGGCGAGCGCGAGCAGGCTCGCGAGTGCGAGCAGCGCGAGGGCGGCGTAGATCGGCGCGAGCGGGGCGCCGGGGATCGAGGCGAAGAGGAGCTTGCTTTGGGTGCGCATATTCTGCGGGACGATCCCGCGCGCCCTCGAGCGGCGTCTGTGCGCCCGCGAACATTGCGCTCTGTGCGTGAGCGAACGGACCGCGCTGGCTCGGGCGCGTAGCCTGCGCAGCAAGGGGAAGGCGCATCTCGCGCTGCCGTCCCGCCGGTTGCCAGGCCGATGCACCGCTTCGACCGCCCGCAAGGGGCGAGGCCGCGGCCGCGGCCTCTCGGCAGGGAGGGCGAACCCCGGTTTGAACCACTTCGAGGAAACACCATGTCCAGAATCCTGATTGCACTGCTCGCCGCCGCCGGTATCGGCATCGCCGGTTCCGCCACGGCCCAAATGAACACCGCCGGGGTCGCCGCGCCGATCTCGGAAGACGCCTTCAAGGCGGCCAAGAAGGATGCCGACGCGCAGTACAAGCTCGACAAGGAAGCCTGCTCGTCGCTCAGCGCGAACGCGAAGGACATCTGCGTCGCGCAGGCCAAGGGCCGCGAGAGCATGGCCAAGGCCGATGCCGAGGCGGCGTACAAGAACACGCCCAAGTCGCGCGAGGAAGCGCGCGTGGCGCATGCCCAGGCGAGCTACCACGTCGCGATCGAGAAGTGCGACGACCTGGCGGGCAACCCGAAGGACGTGTGCGTGAAGGAAGCCAAGGCCGGCCTCGTGAAGGGCAAGTCGGAGGCGAAGGTCGACCGCGTCGCGGCCGACACGCGCAAGGAAGGCGCCGAGAAGCGCTCCGAGGCGCGCAGCGAGGCGAGCGAGGACACGCGCAACGCGCAATACAAGGTGGCCATCGAGAAGTGCGACACCTTCTCGGGCGGCGCGAAGGACGGCTGCGTGAGCAGCGCCAAGGCTCAGTTCGGCAAGTCCTGATGCGTTCGATGTAGGGGGCCTGCGGCAGGCCTTGGACGGGCCGGCCGCGGGAAGCAGCAGGTGCGGCCGGGGGAGCGATCCTCCGGCCGCGCCATTTCAGGGGCGCGGGGCCGCTCCCGCGCCGCCGGGCGCCGCCTCCCGCCGGCGCCGGCGCACCAGCCAGAGCGCGCACGCGCCCAGCGCCACGTAGTTCAGGGCGAGGAACCAGGGCGTGTTCCAGGCCAGGCCGTCGAAGCCGCGCTGCGTGAAGGGATAGAGCACGGGCACGGGGTAGTAGTCGGCCGAATGCGTGAACACGTCGATGACGATGTGCGACCACCAGCCGGCCAGCGGGATCCAGAACGATCCGCGCGCCGCCCACAGCAGGGCGGTCGCCGCGAGGGCGACCGGGGCGCTGTGCATGATGCAGTGCAGGTGGTGGGAGAGCAGGCCCACGAGCGGCGGCAGGCCGGGCTCCGCGCCGGGCACGGCGAGGGCGAAGGCGCGCAGCGCCGCCCCGGTGCCCTCGCCCAGGGCCCACCAGGCGACGAGCGGCAGCAGGTGAAGCACGTCGGGCAGCACGGCGAGGCCCACGGTCCAGGCGGCCGTGCGGGCCGCGAGCGGAAAGCGGGGCCGGGCGAGCGCGATCGCGGCGCCGGCCCACAGGCCATGCGCGAGGATGTCCATTCAGGGCGTGATCCCTCGCGGCCGGCGGGCGGCGGGGGCGTCCTGCGGCCCCGGAGTCCGCGCGTGCCCCTGGCGCGCGGGGAAGGTCTCAGGTCGGATGGTCGTCGAGCGTCGCGCGGGCGGCGTCCACCTGCGCGGCATCGCCGTGGACCATCAGGATGTACTTCTCGGCCTTGAGCGCCTTCTCGTACCGGATCGCGTCCTCCTCCGGCAGGCCGACGCTCGTGAAGGCCGCGCCCACGGCGGAGACGCCGCCCACCACGACCGCGCCTTCGAGGGCGGAGACGAGGGCGGTCACCACGGGTCCGGCCATCGCGAGCAGTCCGAGGCCCGGCACCAGGAAGACCGCGGGACCGGCCAGCAGGCCCCAGATGCCGCCCCAGAAGGCGCCCATGCCGCCCCAGGCGAGGACGCGGTCGCCCGTGGTGTAGAAACCGAGCGCCTTGTCCTCGCTGTGGTAGCCCTTGCCGATGAGCGAGAGCTTCTTCACGTCGATGCCGGACTTGCTGAGCGCGCGGATGGCGTTCTCGGCATCGGCATGCGTGTCGTAGACGTACACGGGCAGGGATCTCGAAGTCCCGGGGGATCCTCCGGGCGGCAGGTGCGATTGGCGGAAGTTCTCGCGCGAGAGTTCGCCCATCGCCGCGGAGAGGCCGGTGCCCTCGGTTTCAGGACACATGGCGCCACTCGATGTCGCGGCGGACGGCCCCGAGGGCCACGGGATGGGTTTTCATGCGGTCTCCAGGGAGCGGACGAGGGGCAAGGCACCCATCGTCACGATAGGACCCTTCGCGCGCACGGTCGGTGCGGTGGAATACACAAGGCGCCGTGCCCCGGGGTCCGTTCGACGCCGCACAGACCGGCAGGGCACGGCCCGCGCATTCTCCGTGCGCAAGCCATCGCGACGGCCGCCGGCACCGAGTGCTGTCGACAAGGAGCCCGCCGTGCCGATCCGCCGCAGCAACCACCGAAACGCAAGAGGAACGCCATGAAAGCCACCCCCCATCCGATGTCCCTGAAGCGAATCGCCGCCGCGGTCGCGCTGCTGGGCTGCGCCGCCGCCCTGCCCGTGCTCGCCCAATCCGGCGCCTACGACCGCGGCTACAACCCGTCGTGGTACGTGATGCCGAGCATCCTCGCCATGGATCCCGACAGCGACTTCACCGGTCGCCGGGGAGAAGGCGGCGCGCTGCGCCTGGGCAAGCCCGTCTCGCCTTCCTGGGACATCCAGTTCGGCCCGACTTTCGCGCGTTCGCACGAGGGATCGACCACCTACCGCCAGAACACGGTGGGCGTGGACGCCCTCTACTTCTTCTCGCGCGGGCGCCTGCGCCCCTTCGTGCTGGTCGGGGCCGGCGCGCAGTACGACAAGGTGAGCCGCAACAACCTGCGGGCCGACCAGACCTCGCCGTACGTGAGCGCGGGCATCGGCGTGCAGTACGCCTTCGGCGAGCGTTGGGGGATGCAGGCCGACCTGCGCCGCTCGCACGCGTGGCTTCGCGGCGACGAGTTCGGCTTCTCGCGCAGCGACACCGACATCGTGAACGTCGGCCTCACCTACGCCTTCGACAGGCCCGCGCCGGTCCGGGCTGCCCGCGCCGCGCCGCCCGTCGAATCGCCGGCACCGGTGGTCGCCGCCGCGCCCGCGCCCATGCCGCCGCCGATGGCCATGCCCGCGGCGGCGCCCGCCCGCTTCGAGAAGGTCACCCTGTCCTCCACGGAGCTCTTCGCCTTCGACAGCGCCACGCTGCGCCTGCCGCAACCGAAGCTGGACGAGATCGCCGACGTGCTGGGTCGCAACAGCCAGATCGACCGGGTGACGATCACCGGCTACACGG
>JBGAOO010000283.1:0-4589 GCA_044221765.1 Usitatibacteraceae bacterium
TTCCGCGCCTTGCGGCAATTGGCCCAGATCGACTGGCCGTTCACCGTGAGCGCCTTCTTCTCGAGCAGGCCCTGCTCGCCGAGTTCCCGGATCACCACCGGCAACCCGCCCGCGTAGCAGAAGTCCTCCATCAGGTACTTGCCGTTGGGCATGAGGTTCACGAGGGTGTGCACGCCGCGGCCGAGCCTGTCCCAGTCCTCCAGGTCCAGCTTCACGCCGATGCGCCGCGCGATGGCGATGAGGTGGATGACCGCGTTGGTCGATCCCCCGATGGCCGCGTTCACGCGGATCGCGTTCTCGAAGGCGGCGCGGGTGAGGATCTTCGAGAGCTTCACGTCCTGCTCGACCAGCTCGACCGCGCGCCGGCCGGCCAGGCGTGCGAGCACGTTGCGCCGCGCGTCCACCGCCGGGAAGGCCGCGTTGCCGGGCAGGCCCACGCCGAGCGCCTCCACCATCGAGGCCATGGTCGAGGCCGTGCCCATCGTCATGCAGTGGCCGTGCGAGCGGTGCATGCAGCTCTCGGCCTCGTGGAACTCGTCCGCCGTGATCCGGCCGGCGCGCAGGTCCTCCGACAGCGAGAAGGTGTTGGTGCCCGAGCCGATGCGCTCGCCCTTGTACCAGCCCGAGAGCATGGGGCCGCCGGAGACGCCGAGGGTGGGCAGGTCCACGCTCGCCGCGCCCATGAGCAGCGCGGGCGTGGTCTTGTCGCAGCCCATGAGCAGCACCACGCCGTCCATCGGGTTGCCGCGGATCGACTCCTCCACGTCCATCGAGGCGAGGTTGCGGTAGAGCATCGCCGTGGGACGCAGCAGCGTCTCGCCCAGCGACATGACGGGAAACTCGAGCGGGAAGCCGCCGGCCTCGAGCACGCCGGCCTTCACCTGCTCGGCGAGGACGCGGAAGTGCGAGTTGCACGGCGTGAACTCGGAATAGGTGTTGCAGATGCCGATGACCGGCCGGCCGTCGAACTGGTCGTGGGGAATGCCGCGGTTCTTCACCCACGAGCGGTAGATGAAGCCCATCTTGCCCTCGCGGCCGAACCACTCCTGGCTGCGGCGGCGCTTTTTCGGTGACGCCATGCGGGCTCTCTCCTCCGGCTCCGGCGCGGGAGCCTTGCCGTTGCCTTCTCGCAACAGGTTCCTGAAGGTGTCAGTCCCCTTCTCGTGCCGCCGAGGGTACGGGGGGCGCGGACCGTGGTCAAGTGGTCAGGCCAATTCGGGCATTTTGCGGTATCCTCGGCGCACCCGCCGGAGGACCAGACCATGAACCAGCTCGACCTGAAGGGCCGCAACGCCGTCGTGACGGGCGGGGCGGCCGGCATCGGCTTCGCCATCGCCTCGCGCCTCGCCCTGTCCGGCGCGAAGCTCGCCCTCTGGGACCGCGACGGGGCCGCGCTCGCGGCCGCGGCGGGGACCCTGGGCGGGGGCACCGTCACCGTGCAGCTCGATGTCTCGGACGAGGCGCAGGTGAAGGCCGCCCTCGCCGACACCTCGAAGGCGCTGGGCAAGGTGGACGCGCTCGTTTGCAGCGCGGGCATCACCGGGCCCAACACCACGGTGGCCGAGTATCCCCTGGCCGACTGGAAGCAGGTGCTCGACATCAACCTGACCGGCGTCTTCCTGTGCAACAAGGTGCTGGTGCCGCACATGGCCGCGAACGGCTACGGGCGCATCGTGAACATCGCCTCGATCGCGGGCAAGGAAGGCAACCCGAACGCCTCGGCCTACAGCGCCTCGAAGGCGGGCGTCATCTCGCTCACCAAGAGCCTGGGCAAGGAGACGGCGAAGACGGGCATCCGCGTGAACTGCGTGACGCCCGCGGCCGTGAAGACCGGCATGTTCAGCCAGATGACCCAGGCGCACATCGACTTCATGCTCTCCAAGATCCCGATGGGGCGCTTCGGCGAGGTGGACGAGATCGCCGCGCTCGTGGCCTGGCTGTGCACCGAGGAATGCTCGTTCTCCACCGGCGCCGTCTTCGACCTGTCGGGTGGCCGCGCCGTGTACTGACGCCATGACGCCGCGCCACGCCACCGCCGCCCTCAAGGCCTTCGCCCGCGCGCTGCTCGAGAAAGCCGGCCTGGAGTCGCAGAAGGCGGGCGATGTCGCGCTCGTCCTCGTGGAAGGCGACCTGCTGGGACACGACACGCACGGCCTCGCCCTGCTCGCGCCGTACCTGAAGGAACTGGAGGCGGGCACGATGGCGAAGTCGGGCCAGCCCGAGGTGCTCAACCGCCGCGCCGCCGCCGAGACCTGGGACGGCAAGCGCCTGCCCGGGCCCTGGCTCGTGCTGCGCGCGGTGGAGCGCGCGAGCGCCATGGCGCGCGAGTGCGGCACCGGCACCGTCGTCATCCGCCGCAGCCACCACATCGCCTGCCTGGCGGCCTACCTTCGCCAGCCGGCCGAGCACGGGCTCCTCGTGCAGGTGCTCAGTTCCGATGCCAACTCCGCGAGCGTCGCGCCCTTCGGTGGCACGCAGGCGGTGTTCACGCCCAACCCGGTCGCCGTCGGCTTCCCCACGTCGGGCGACCCGGTGCTCGTCGACATCTCGGCCTCGATCACCACCAATGGCCTCACCAACCGGCTGCGCGCGCAGGGGAAGAAGCTGCCGCACCGCTGGCTGCTCGACGGCGAGGGCCAGCCGAGCGACGACCCGGCCGTGCTCGGCGCCGACCCCAGGGGCACGATCCTGCCGCTGGGCGGCCTCGACACCGGGCACAAAGGGTACGGGCTCGCCTTGATGATCGAGGCGATGACCGGGGGGCTCGCCGGCTTCGGCCGCGCGGATCCGAAGCAGGGCTGGGGCGCGACGGTGTTCGTGCAGGTGCTGGACCCGGAGGCGTTCGGGGGCCTGCACGATTTCCGGCGCCAGGCGCAGTGGGTGGCCGATGCCTGCCACGCGAACGTGCCGCGCCCTGGACTGCCGCCGGTGCGCCTGCCCGGCGAAAGCGGGCAGAAGAAGCGGCGCGAGCAGCTCGAGCAGGGCATCGCGCTCAATCCCGAGATCCTGCCGGCCCTCGCGCCGTGGGCGCGGAAGCTGGGCGTCGAGGTGCCGCCTGCCGTCGCCGGCTAGCGGCAAACGCGCCGGCCCTGTAGCCGGTTGACATCACAATTCGACACACTTTCGGGTCAACGAAGGCCGCCGGCGGGCCGTTTTTCGGGCACAGGGACTGATTCCCTGCCAGGAGAACCGCATGAACAAGCTGATCGCCGCCTCCACGCTGTCCGCCCTCGCCCTCGCCTCGGGCCTCGCGCAGGCCCGTCCTCACGGCGACCTCGCCACCGTCCTGTCGGCCACGCCCGTCGTGGAACGGGTGGCCGCCGCGCCGCAGTGCTTCAACGAGCAGGTCACCGCCTACGAGAACCGCCGCGTGGTGCGCGAAGTCGCCTATCGCGAGCCGGCCGTGGGCCCGGGCACCGTCCTCGGCGCCGTGCTCGGCGGCGTCATCGGCCACCAGTTCGGCAACAGCACGGGCGGCCGCGACCACGGCACCGCCGCGGGCGCGGTCATCGGCGGCCTCATCGGCAGCAGCGTCGATCGCGAGAACGGCGGCTACTACCGCACGGGCGTCGCCCCGCAGGTGGCCTACGAGCAGGTGCCCGTCGTTCGCACCGTGCAGCGCTGCGAGCCCGCGCCCCCGATCGAGCGCGTGGTCGGCTACGACGTGCGCTACGAATACCACGGCCGCGAATACCGCACGCGCCTGCCCTACAACCCCGGCGCGACGATGCCGGTGGATGTCGAGGTGCAGCCGCGCGCCGAACGCCCCGGCCCGCAGCGCCCGTCCTACTGGCGCTAGCCTCACCCGCATTTCCGGCCCTTCACGACGCGCCGGCGGCGACTCGATCGCCGCCCGCGCGTCGCCTGTGCACGACATCCGCGCACGGGAGGTTGACAGGCGCGAGGGAGCCACCCGAGACTTAACGCGCGTCACATTTCGTGGCGCCTCGTTAACTTTCGAACAGGAGTCCCCACGCCATGCGAAAGCTGCTCGCCATCCTGGCCTTCTGCCTCGCCCCCTTCGGCGCCCAGGCCAACACGATGACCGTCGACACCAGTTCCCTCTTCTGGATCCAGGCCACCTGGCACGCCGCGCCCGACCAGAACGGCAACTGCTACACCGAGCCCCTCCAGGGGCTCAACAACGTCTGGATGATCCTGTACGACTTCGGCACCGCGGAATACACCTACGGCGACCAGCAGCCGCTCTTCCGCTCCGGCGACGAGTGCATCGCCATCTCCTGGTTCCCGAAGTCCGCGGGCTCGGGCTCGGGCGTCATGCTCGGGTACTACGAGGTGGGCTGGCAGTCCATCTGGGGCTGGCTGTGGGCGCCCAACGTCTCCTTCAGCTGGTGATCGGGCCGCCGACCTTCCCATCCGGCACGGCCCCGGCCGAGGCCGCCCGGTGAACCACGCCACGCACGCCGGCCCGAATCCTCACTCGGATTCGGGCCGGCGTCGTGCTTTGATACGGGGCGCACGAACCGCCGCCCGTATCCGCCGGACGGCCCACCGCAGCGAGGGGCCCTTGACGTCACGCACCGGAACCCGCCGCACGATCCTCGCGATCCTCGCCCTGCTCGCCGGCC
>JBGAOO010000284.1:0-4590 GCA_044221765.1 Usitatibacteraceae bacterium
TTCTTGACGATGATGGATTCATCGCACATCGCCGGTACATAGGCGCCGCCCGCCGTGCAGGAGCCCATCACGCAGGCGACTTGCGGGATACCCTTGGCCGACAGGTTGGCCTGGTTGTAGAAGATTCGCCCGAAGTGTTCCTTGTCCGGAAAGACCTCGTCCTGCAGCGGCAGGAAGGCGCCGCCGGAATCGACGAGGTAGATGCAGGGCAGGCGGTTCTGCGCGGCGATCTCCTGGGCGCGCAGGTGCTTCTTCACCGTGAGCGGGTAGTAGGTGCCGCCCTTCACGGTGGCGTCGTTCGCGACGATCACCACCTCGCGGCCCTCGACGCGGCCCAGGCCCGTGATGAGGCCTGCCGAGGGCGCCTCGTCGTTGTACATCCCGAAGGCGGCCAGCTGCGAGAGCTCGAGGAAGGGCGAGCCCGGGTCGAGCAGGGCGCGCACCCGCTCTCGCGGCAGGAGCTTGCCGCGCGCGGCGTGCTTCTTCTGCGCCTCGGGGCCGCCGCCCTCGGCCACGCGGGCCACCTGCTCGCGAAGGTCCTGCGCGAGGGCGCGGTGGTGGTCCGCGTTGGCGCGAAAGGCTTCGCTGCCCGTGTCGAGTCTGGTCCGCAGGATCGGCATCGGTCAGCCCCGGCGCGTCATTCGGTCAGCCCGCGCGCGATGAGCAGGCGCTGGATCTCGCTGGTCCCCTCGTAGATCTGGGTGATGCGCGCATCGCGGTAGTGGCGCTCGACCGGGTAGTCCTCGAGGTAGCCATAGCCGCCGTGGATCTGGATCGCCTTCGAGCACACCCACTCGGCCAGCTCCGAGGCATAGAGCTTCGCCTGGGAGGCTTCCGACAGGCAGGGCAGGCCCTCGGTGCGCATGCGGGCGGCGTGCAGGATCAGCAGGCGCGCGGCGTTCAGGCGCGTGTGCATGTCGGCGAGCATGTTCGAGATCGACTGGTGCTCGGCGATCTTCTTGCCGAACTGCGTGCGCTCCTTCGCGTACGCGAGGGCGGCCTCGAAGGCGGCGCGCGCGATGCCGAGCGCCTGCGCCGCGATGCCGATGCGCCCGCCCTCGAGGTTCGAGAGCGCGATGGCGAGGCCCTTGCCGCGCGGTCCCAGCAGGTTCGCCTCGGGGATGGCGCAGCCCTCGAGCGCGATGGCGCAGGTGTCCGAGGCGCGGATGCCCATCTTGCTCTCGGTGCGCTGGACGTTGAAGCCGGGCGTGTCCGTGGGCACGACGAAGGCCGACAGGCCCTTCTTGCCGAGCGCCGGGTCCGTGACGGCGAAGACGATCGCGACCTTCGCCCGCTTGCCGTTGGTGACGAACTGCTTGGCGCCGTCGAGCACCCACCGCCCGTCCGCCGGCACCGCCCGGGTGCGCAGGTTGTTCGCCTCGCTGCCGGCCTGCGGCTCGGTCAGGCAGAAGCAACCGATCTTGCGGCCGGCGGCCAGGTCGGGCAGCCAGGCCCGCTTCTGGTCCTCGGTGCCCCAGGCGAGGATCGGCCCGCAGCCCACGGAGTTGTGCACGCTCATGATGCCGCCGGTGGCCGCGCAGCCGGCCGAGATCTCCTCGAGCGCGAGGGCATAGGCGGTGTAGTCGGTGAACGAGCCGCCCCACTGCTCCGGGACCACCATGCCGAGGAAGCCCAGCTCGCCCAGTTTCGCGAGCACTTCGTCGGGAAGCCAGCCCTCGCGGTCCCAGCGGCCGGCGTGGGGGGCGAGCTCGGCCTGCGCGAACTCGCGCGCCGTGTCGCGGATCATCCGCTGCTCGTCGGTGAGGAAGTCGGTGCGGGCGCGATCGAGCATGGTGGCCTACTTGGCGTCCTTCTCGGCTTTTTCCATCGATTCCTGGGCCTTCCGGTTCACGTCGGCCTCCAGTCCCTTGGCCGTGTCGAGCGCCTTCATCTGCGTGCCGAAGGCGCCCTCCCTGGCGCGCTGCGTGGCCGCTTCCCGCTCCTTCGCGGCATCGACCTTCGGCGCTTCCTTGCCGCAGCCGGCCAGGAGGGCGAGGAGGGCGAGCGCGGGCAGGCCGTGGCGGCCGATCATGCGCGGGCCGCCTTCACGCGCTGGCGGATGTCGGCCCGCACCTTCGGGGGCAGGTGGTTCCAGCGCACGCCCGCCACCGCGCCCGCGAGCGCGAGGCAGGAGGGCAGGCAGTCGCGTTCGGGGTTGGCCCGGCGAAGCTGCTGCCAGGCATCCCAGAAGCCCACGCGCGTGAGGGCCTCGAGCGTGTCGATCCCGACGCCGCGGAGCTCGCCGGCGAGGTGGGGGCCGATGCCCGGGGTGCTCTCGATGGGCGTGATGGTCGAGTTCATGGTCAGAGCACCTCCAGCGCGACGGCGGTGGCCTCGCCGCCGCCGATGCAGAGCGCGGCCACGCCCTTCTTCAGGCCGCGCTTCTTCAGGGCATAGATCAGGGTGGTCAGGATGCGACGCCCGTGGCTACGATCGGGTGGCCCAGGGCCGCCGCGCCACCGTTCACGTTCACCTTGTCCGCGGGCAGGCCCAGGTCCTTCATCGCGGCCATGGCGACGATCGCGAACGCCTCGTTGATCTCGTACAGGTCGACCTCGGCGGCCTGCCAGCCGGCCTTGGCGAGCACCTTCCGGATGGCGCCCACGGGCGCGGTGGTGAACCACTCCGGCTCGTGCGCGTTGGAGGCCTGCGCGACCAGGCGCGCCAGGGGCTTCGCGCCGCGGCGCTTCGCCTCGGAGGCGGTCATGAGCACCAGCGCCGCGGCGCCGTCGGAGATCGACGAGGACGTGGCGGCGGTCACCGTGCCGTCCTTGTTGAAGGCCGGGCGCAGCTGCGGGATCTTCTCCACGTTCACCGTGAAGGGCGTCTCGTCGTCCTTCACGATCTCCTCGCCCTTGCGGCCGGCGACGGTCACGGGGGCGATCTCGTCGGCGAAGAGGCCCGACCGGCTCGCGTTCACGGCGCGCGTGGTCGATTCCTTCGCGAAGGCGTCCATCTGCTCGCGCGTGATGCCGTACTTCTCGGCCGTCTTGTCGGCGAAGAAGCCCATGGGCTTGCCGTCGTAGGCGTTCTCCAGCCCGTCGAAGGCCATGTGGTCGAGCACCTTCTGGTGGCCGTAGCGGTAGCCCCCGCGCGCCTTGGGCAGCAGGTGCGGCGCGTTGGTCATCGACTCCATGCCGCCGGCCACGACGACGGTCGCGCCCCCCGAGAGCAATTCGTCGGCGGCCATCATCGCGGCCTTCATGCCCGAGCCGCACATCTTGTTGACGGTGGTGCAGGGCGTGGACTGGGCGAGGCCCGCGCCGAGCGCCGCCTGGCGCGCGGGCGCCTGCCCCTGGCCGGCGGGCAGGACGCACCCCATGAGGAGGTCGTCCACCTCCCCCGGGCCCACCCCCGCCTGCTCGAGCGCCGCGCGGACGGCGACGGCGCCCAGCTGGGGGGCGGCCAGCGAATTGAACTTGCCCTGCATGGCGCCGATGGGGGTGCGCTTGGCGCCGACGATGACGATCGATTCCGACATGCGTGATTCCTTCCGGGTGATGGCCGTTGCGTGAGGTCCTACAGGCGCTCGAAGATCGCCGCGATGCCCTGGCCGCCGCCGATGCACATCGTGACCAGTCCGTAGCGGCCGTTCGTGCGCTGCAGTTCGTAGAGGCACTTCACGGTGAGGATGGCACCCGTGGCGCCGATCGGGTGGCCCAGGGCGACGGCGCCGCCGTTGGGATTCACCTTGGCCGGGTCCAGGCCCAGTTCCTTCGTGACCGTCATCGCCTGCACGGCGAACGCCTCGTTCGACTCGATCACGTCCATGTCGGCGGGCTTGAGGCCGGCCTTCTCGAAGACCTTGCGCACGGCCGGGATCGGGCCCTCGCCCATGATGTGCGGCTCGACGCCCGCGTGCGCGTAGGCCACCAGGCGACCCAGCGGCTTCACGCCGGCCTTCGCGGCCGCGCCCGCTTCCATGAGCACGACGGCCGAACCCGCGTCGTTCACGCCCGAGGCGTTGCCGGCGGTGACCGTGCCGTCCTTCTTGAACGCGGTGCGCAGCTTGGCGAAATCGTCGGGCTTGGCGTCCTTGCGCACGTGCTCGTCCGTGTCGAACATCGTGACGCCCTTCTTCGTCTTGAGCTCGACGGGCACGATCTGCGACTTGAAGCGGCCGCCGTCGATGGCCGCGGCGGCGCGGCGGTGCGACTCGAGCGAGAACGCGTCCTGCTGCTCGCGCGTGAACCCGTGCTTGGCGGCGAGGTTCTCCGCGGTGATGCCCATGTGCCCGGTGCCGAACGGGTCGGTGAGGGCGCCCACCATCGCGTCGATGATCTGCCCGTCGCCCATGCGCTGGCCCCAGCGGGCGGTCGGCAGGAAGTAGGCGGCGCGGCTCATGCTCTCGGCGCCGGCGCCGATCGCCACGTCGATGTCGCCCAGCAGGATGTGCTGCGCGGCGGAGACGATGGCCTGCAGGCCCGAGCCGCACAGGCGGTTCACGGTGAGGCAGGGCGTGCCCACGGGAATGCCGGCCTCGACCGCGGCCACGCGCGAGATGTACATGTCGCGCGCCTCGCCGTGGATCACGCTGCCCAGCACCACGTGGCCGACCGTGGCCGGGTCGATGCCCGCGCGCTTCACGGC
>JBGAOO010000285.1:0-4633 GCA_044221765.1 Usitatibacteraceae bacterium
AGGCTGACGACTTGCCATCGAGCGTCCTTTGGCCCCGGCGATGCCGGAACCGCGGGACGCAGCAGGTTCATGCGGATAGGAAACCGCGGTCGCCGGAGGGAATCACCCTGCGGCGCCGCGCCCCGTCAGTCGGGCTTGATGTTCGCCGCCTTGATCACCTTCGCGGCCTTGTCCATCTCCGACTTGATGTGCGCCGCGAACTCCTCCGGCGTGCCGGCCACGACGATCACGCCCGCGCCCGAGAGCTTGTCGGCGATCTCGGGGAGCTTGAGCGCGCGCACGATCTCCGCGTTCAGCTTTGCGAGCACGTCCTTCGGCAGGTTGGCCGGCGCGACGAACCCGTACCAGGAGGCGTATTCGAAGCCCGGAACGCCAGCCTCGGCGATCGTCGGCAGGTCGGGCAGCATCGGCAGCCGCTTGGCCGAGCCCGTGGCGAGGCCCTTGAGGCGGCCGGCCTTCACCGGGGGCAGGGCCGTGGGCATCACGTCGATCTCCGTCATCACGTTGCCGCCGATGAGGTCCGGGTAGGAGGCCGCGCTGCCCTTGTACGGGATGTGGTTCAGATCGATGCCGGCCATGAGCTTGAAGTACTCCATGGCGAGGTGCTGCGACGAGCCGCTGCCGCCGGAGGCGTAGCTGATCGCGCCCGGCTTCGCCTTGGCGGCCGCGATGAGTTCCTTCACGTTGTTCACGCCGAGCGAGGGGTGCGCCACGAGGAGCATCGGCGCGGACACGGCCAGGGTCACGGGCGTGAAGGACTTCACGGTGTCGTACGGGATGTCCTTGTAGAGGCTCTGGTTGGCCGCGTGCGAGCCGGGCGAGGCGATGCCGAGCGTGTAGCCGTCGGGCGGGGCCTTGGCGACCAGGTCCGAGCCGATCATGCCGTTGGCGCCGGGCTTGTTGTCGACGACGACGGGCTGGCCCAGGCGCTTGGACAGTTCCTGCCCCACGAGCCGGGCGAGCAGGTCGGTGGTGCCGCCGGGCGAGTACGGCACGATGATCTTGAGGGGCTTCGCGGGCCAGGCCTGCGCCTGCGCCTGCGCCGCCGGGAGGGCGAGGGCAAGCAGCGCGCACGCGACCTTGGCGAGAGTGGATCGGTTCATGGGTTGTGGCCTCCGGGAGCGATTGACGTTTGGGTAGCGCTCAGGCACTATACTCCTCTATAGGACTTTGACAAGGGGGTTCCGTGATCGTCGAGGAGCGCATCTACACCGCCCTGCCGGGCAAGTCGCTGGAGTACGTCCGCATGTACGAGGCCGAGGGCCTCGCCATCCAGCGCCCGATCCTGGGCCATCTCGTCGGCTACTTCACGAGCGAGATCGGCACCCTGAACCAGGTCATCCACCTGTGGGCCTACGAGGACCTCGCGGACCGCGCCGCCCGCCGCGCGACCCTGCTCTCGGATCCGCGCTGGAAGGCCTACTCGGCCAAGGTGGTGCCGCTCCTGCTGAACCAGGAGAACCGGATCCTCGTCCCCGCCCCCTTCTCGCCCTGGGCCAAGGGCCCCGCGTACTGAACCCCGCCTCCCGGAGCAATGCCCCATGAAAATCACCGACGTCATCGCCCACCAGCTCGTCGTGAAGGTCGACGAGCCCTTCACGTCCGCCCGCGGCCAGTACTACAAGTCGAAAGGCGCCTGTGTCGTCGAGATCGTCACCGACGCCGGCATCGTCGGCTGGGGCGACTGCTACGGCCCCGCGGCGGTCTCGCGCAGCATCATCGAGTCCGTGTACAAGCCCGCCCTCATCGGCCTCGACCCGTTCGACGTCGAGCCCATCTGGGAGATGCTCTACAACAAGATCAAGGACTACGGCCTGTCGGGCATGACGATCTCCGCCATCAGCGGCGTGGACATCGCGCTCTGGGACATCATCGGCAAGGCGCTGGGCCAGCCGGTGCACAAGCTGATCGGGGGCTCGTTCCGCAAGAAGGTGCAGGCCTACGCCACGGGGTTCTACTTCAAGAACTTCGATCGCATGAACGAGGAGGCGGTCGAGGAGGCCCGGGGCTACCAGTCGCAGGGCTTCAAGGCCATCAAGATGAAGATCGGCCTGGGCAACCACAAGAAGGACATCTCGCGCGTCGAGGCCGTCCGCAAGGCCGTGGGCGACGACATGGAGATCATGGTCGACGCGAATCACTCCTTCACCGTCCCGCAGGCCATCACCATCGGCCGCGAGCTGGAGCGCCTGGGCGTGAGCTGGTTCGAGGAACCGGTCTCGCCCGAAGACCTGGACGGCTACGTCGAGGTGTCCCGCGCGCTCGACATGGCGGTGGCCGGCGGCGAGAACGAGTTCACCAAGTACGGCTTCCGGCGCATCCTCGCCGCGCGCGCGATGGACATCGTGCAGCCCGACGTGTGCGCCGCCGGCGGCATCACGGAGTGCAAGAAGATCGCCGCCCTCGCGCAGGCGAGCGCCATCGCCTGCGTGCCGCACGCCTGGGGCACGGCCATCGGCCTCGCCGCGACGATCCACTACCTCGCCTCCCTGCCCGAGACGCCGATGTGCCTCTTCCCGATCTCGCCGCTCCTGGAGTACGAGCAGACCTTCAATCCGTTCCGCGACCGCCTCGCGAAGGAGCCCATCGTGCACAAGGACGGCTTCGTGGACGTGTGCGAGCGGCCGGGCCTGGGCGTCGACGTCGACCGCGCCGTCCTCGACCAGTACCGGGTGAAGTAGGGTGGCCCCCGCGCGGCCGAAGGTCCTGCTCACCAATCCCATCGACCCGAGCGGCGTCGAGATACTCGCGCGCGCGGCAGACGTGGTGGTCGCGCCCGATGCGAAGGCCGATACCCAGAACCGGATGGTGCTCGAGGCGGACGTGCTGATGGTCCGCGCGTTCCTGCCCCCGGACATCTTCGACGGCGCCCATCGGCTGCGGGGCGTCGTGCGCCACGGCGTGGGCCTCGACATGATCCCGATGGAATCGGCGACGGCGAAGGCGATCCCGGTGGCCAACGTGCCGGGCTCCAACGCCGAGGCCGTGGCCGAACATGCCATCGCCGGCATGCTCCTCGTCGCCCGAAAGATCCACCGGATGGACCGCGTGCTTCGCGAGGCGGACTGGAATGCGAGCCGCAAGCACTCGGACGATTCCACGGAGCTCTTCGGCCGCACCCTGGGGATCGTCGGCATGGGCAACGTGGGCACGCGGATCGCGGAAATCGCTTCCGCCGCCTTCCGCATGCGCGTGCTGGGCACCGTCTCCCGAAGCAAGCCCGCGCCCGCCTTCGTGGAAGTGGCGACGGCGGAGCGGATCCTGCGCGAAAGCGACTTCGTGGTGCTCGCCTGCCCGCTCACGGACGAGACGCGCCACCTCGTGAACGCGGAGCGCCTGGCGCATTGAAGCCCGGCGCCGCGATCGCTGAACGTCGCGCGCGAGCCGGTGATGAGCGCGCGCTCGCTCGGCGCTCCGCCCAGGGGCGCCTTCGCGCCGCCGTCGTGGACGTCTACGACGAGCAGCCCATCCCGCGGGGCCATCCCTTCCTCTCGCTCGAGAACATCATCCTCACCCCGCATGCCGCCGGCATCACGCAGGAGAGCATGAAGCGCATGAGCCAGGGCGCGGCGGAGGAAGCCGTGCGCCTCCTCGCCTTCGAGCGCCCGGCGAACCTGTGCAATCCGTCCGTCTGGGACGCCCACCTGCAACGCCACGGGAGGACGCCATGAGCGCGAACGACCTCACCATCGCAGACGTCACCGCCTTCCCGGCCTCGTTCCCGGTGAAGAAGCCGGTCACCCTGGGCATCGGGCGCGCCGTGAAGCGCGATGCCATCCTCGTGCGCGTCACCACGAAGGACGGGACCGAGGGCTGGGGCGAGGCGCACCACGGCCGCTGCCCCGGGGCGATCGCGAAGCTCGTCGACACCACGCTGCGCCAGCTGGTGGTCGGCATGGACGCCAGCGACGTGGCGGGAGTGTGGTCGCGGATCTACAGGATGCAGCTCGCGAGCCACGGCATGGGCACCGCCGCCTGCCTCGCGATGAGCGGCATCGACCTCGCGCTCTGGGACATCCGCGGCAAGGTGACGGGCTGGCCGGTCTACCGGCTCCTGGGCGGCAAGGCGCGCGACATCCCGGCTTACGCCGGCGGCATCTCGCTGGGCTACCAGGAGCCGGCCGAGCTCTGCGACGAGATCCGCGGCCTCATCGCCCGCGGCTACAAGGCCGTGAAGCTGCGCGTGGGCGACACGGTGGCGAGCGACATTCGCCGGGTCGAGGCGGTGCGCAAGGCCTTCCCCGACCTCGTGCTGCTCGCCGACGCCAACACGGCCTACTCGGTGAACGACGTGCGCGCGGTGATGCCGGCCTTCGAGGCGGCGTCGATCCGCTGGCTGGAGGAGCCCTTCGCCCCGCAGGACCACCGCAGCTACGCGCAGGCCGCCACGCTCGGGCGCGTGCCGCTCGCGGCCGGCGAGAACCACTACACGCGCTACGAGTTCGCGCGCGTGATCGAGGACGGCGCCATCACCGTCCTGCAGCCGGACCTCTCCAAGACCGGCGGCATCACGGAGGCGCTTCGCATCGCCGCCCTCGCCTCCGCCTGGAAGCTGCCGATCAACCCGCACACGCTGCTCACGGGCGTGAACATGGCCGCCAGCATCCACCTGCTGTGCGCGATCGACAACGGC
>JBGAOO010000286.1:0-4718 GCA_044221765.1 Usitatibacteraceae bacterium
CCCCCGGGCAAGGAGGTAAAGCTCGTTGCTCTCGCCCCGGGAGGCGTCGGGCTTCCTCACCGCCACCTTGTCGAATGCCGCCCGCAGCGACCTGAGGAACTCGTCGTAGCCCGCCCCCTGGAAGACTTTGACCAGGAAGGCGCCGCCCGGTTTCAGCCGCGCGAGGGCGAAATCGCGCGCGAGCTCGGCCAGGGCCATCGAGCGCGCCTGGTCGCTGATCGCGATGCCGGAGATGTTGGGCGCCATGTCGCTCAGGACGACGCCCGCCTGGCTGCCGCCCAGTGCCTGCTCGACGGCGGCAAGTCCCGCCGCGGAGGCGAAGTCCGCGCGGATGAACACGCTGCCGGGCACCGGCGCCATCTCCAGCAGGTCGATCGCGACGATGCGCCCGGCGGGCCCGATCCGCTTGGCGGCCACCTGCGTCCACCCCCCCGGGGCCGCCCCGAGGTCCACGACCAGCGCGCCGGGGGCGAGCAGCCGGTCCCGGTCGTCGATCTCGATCAGCTTGTAGGCCGAGCGGGCGCGGTAGCCCTCCTTCTTCGAGCGCTGCACGTAGGGGTCGTTCACGTGGCGCTGGAGCCACTGCTTGCTCGATGCCGAGCGCTTCATGGGTTCTCGCCTGCGTTGTGCGTCATAATTCCGGGATGCCCGCCCTTTCCTCCGCCCGCCGCAGCGAACTGCGCGCCAAAGCCCATGCCCTGAGCCCGGTCGTCATGATCGGCGACAAGGGGCTCACCGCCACCGTCCTGCTCGAGGTCGACCGCGCGCTCAAGGCGCACGAGCTGATCAAGGTGAAGGCCGCCACCGACGAGCGCGAGGCCCGCGCGGGTTGGATGGCGGAAATCTGCGAGAAGCTCGGTGCGCATGCGGTGCAGGTGATCGGCAAGGTGCTGGTGATCTGGCGGGAGAATCCCGAGAAGGCGCCCGCGCCGCGCCAGGCCCCCGCCAAGCGCCCGGCCAAGCCCAAGGCCACCGCCCGCAAGAAGCCCGCCCTGCGCGAGGAGCGCGTGCGCGCGCCGCGGGAACCCAAGCGCACGCCGATGGAGCGCTCGCGCGCCACGGCCGGCCCGCGCGGCGCCCGGCCGCGCCCCGGCGCCGGCGAAACCGCCCCCGCCGTTACTCGTACCTCACGTCGACGATCTCGAACTCCTTGAGGCCCCCGGGGGTCATGACCTCGGTGATGTCCCCCGCCGACTTCCCGATGAGCGCCTTCGCGATCGGCGAGGAGTAGGAGATCTTGTGCAGCTTGATGTCGGCCTCGTCCTCGCCGACGATCTGGTAGGTCATGCTCACGGTGCCCGAGGTGTCCATGAGCTCCACCGTGGTGCCGAAGACCGCGCGGCCGTCGTCTTCCAGCCGCGAGGGGTCGATGATGTTGGCGTTGGCGAGCTTCCCCTCGAGTTCGAGGATGCGGCCCTCGATGAAGCCCTGCTTCTCCCGGGCGGCCTCGTATTCGGCGTTCTCGGAGATGTCGCCGTGCGCCCGCGCCTCGGCGATGGCGGTGATGACCGCGGGGCGGTCGACGGTCTTGAGCCGGTGCAGCTCGGCCCTCAACAGGTTCGCGCCCACGAGGGTGATGGGAATCTTGGCCATGCGGTGTTTCCTCTTCTGGACGGCTCGCGCCCCGGCCCGGTGGCCGGCGGCGCGTGAGGCGGACCACGTCAGGCGATCGTGGCGTGAAGGCCCTGCAAGTCGTAGGGCCGGAGTTCCTCGAGATGCTGCATGCCCACGCTGGCGGCACGCGCCCCCGCGAGGGTGGTGTAGTACGTGACGCGCATCTGCAGGGCGGAATTGCGGATCGACCAGGAATCGCGGATCGAGCGCCGGTCCTCCTCCACCGTGTTGATGATGAGGCTGATCTCCTTGTTGCGGATCATGTCCACGATGTTGGGGCGGCCTTCCATCACCTTGTTCACCACCTGCACCTTGAGGCCGGCGGCCTGCAGCACCGCGCCGGTGCCGCGGGAGGCGACCAGGGCGAAGCCGAGCGTGGCGAAGGTGCGCGCCACCTCGACGAGCGGCGGCTTGTCCGCGTCGCGCACCGAGAGGAAGACCTTGCCCGCCCGGGGCAGGCGCACGCCGGCGGCGAGCTGGCTCTTCACGAAGGCCTCGGCGAAGCTCTCGCCCACGCCCATCACCTCGCCGGTCGACTTCATCTCCGGGCCCAGGATCGTGTCCACGCCCGGGAACTTGATGAAGGGGAACACCGCCTCCTTCACCGCATAGTACGGCGGGACGATCTCGCGCGTGACCCCCTGGGAGGCGAGCGAGCGCCCGGCCATGCACCGCGCCGCCACCTTGGCGAGGGGGGTGCGGATCGCCTTGGAGACGAAGGGCACCGTGCGCGAGGCGCGCGGGTTCACCTCCAGCACGTAAACCCGGTCGCCCTGGATCGCGAACTGCACGTTCATGAGGCCGACCACGTCCAGGGCCCTCGCCATCGCCACCGTCTGGCGGCGCAACTCGTCCTGCAGCCCCGCCGAGAGGCTGAAGGGCGGCAGCGAGCAGGCCGAGTCGCCCGAGTGCACGCCCGCCTGCTCGATGTGCTCCATGATGCCGCCGATGATGACCTCGGTGCCGTCGCAGACGGCATCGACGTCCACCTCGATCGCGTCGTTCAGGAAGCGGTCCAGGAGCACCGGGGAATCGTTGGAGACCTTCACGGCCTCCTTCATGTAGCGCACGAGCTCGCTCTCGGCGTGCACGATCTACATCGCCCGGCCGCCGAGCACGTAGGAGGGGCGCACCACGACCGGGTAGCCGATCTCGCGCGCGGCCTCGAGCGCCGCCTCGGGCGTGCGCGCGGTGCGGTTGGGCGGCTGCAGCAGGCCGAGCTGGTGGATCATCTGCTGGAAGCGCTCGCGGTCCTCGGCCTTGTCGATCGAGTCGGGCGAGGTGCCGATGATCGGCACGCCGGCGGCCTCCAGGTCGCGCGCGAGCTTGAGCGGGGTCTGGCCGCCGAACTGCACGATCACGCCCACCGGCTTCTCGATCGCCACGATCTCGAGCACGTCCTCGAGCGTGAGCGGCTCGAAGTACAGGCGGTCGGAGGTGTCGTAGTCCGTCGAGACCGTCTCGGGATTGCAGTTGACCATGATGGTCTCGTAGCCGTCCTCGCGAAGCGCGAGCGCGGCATGGACGCAGCAGTAGTCGAACTCGATGCCCTGCCCGATCCGGTTGGGGCCGCCGCCGAGCACCATGATCTTCTTCCGGTCGGTCGGCTCGGCCTCGTCCTCCTCGTCGTACGTGGAGTAGAGGTACGCGGTCTTCGTGGCGAACTCGGCGGCGCAGGTGTCCACGCGCTTGTAGACGGGGCGGATGCCCTGCGCGTGGCGGCGCTTCCTCACCTCGTGCTCCGTGGTCTTCCAGAGGTGGGCGAGGCGCCGGTCCGAGAAGCCCTGGCGCTTGAGCGCGCGCAGCTCCGCCGCGGAGAAATCCGCGAAGGCGCGCTTCTCGATGGCGAGCTCGGTGTCGACCAGGTCCTTGATCTGCGCGAGGAACCACGGGTCGATCCTCGTGCAGCGATGCACTTCCTCCAGGCTCATCCCGACCCCGAACGCGTCGGCCACGTACCAGAGGCGCTCGGCGCGCGGGTACGCGAGCTCATCCTCGATCTTCTCCATGTCGACGGACTTGAGGTTGAAGCCGTCCACGCCGACCTCGAGGCCGCGCAGGGCCTTCTGCAGCGACTCCTGGAAGTTGCGCCCGATGGCCATCACCTCGCCCACGCTCTTCATCTGCGTGGTGAGGCGGTCGTCGGCCTGCGGGAACTTCTCGAAGGCGAAGCGCGGCACCTTCGTCACCACGTAGTCGATCGTGGGCTCGAACGAGGCGGGCGTCGCCCCGCCCGTGATCTCGTTGGCCAGCTCGTCGAGCGTGTAGCCCACGGAGAGCTTGGCGGCGATCTTGGCGATGGGGAAGCCGGTGGCCTTGGAGGCGAGCGCCGAGGAACGCGAGACGCGCGGGTTCATCTCGATGATGACCATGCGGCCGTCGTCGGGGTTGATCGCGAACTGCACGTTCGAGCCGCCGGTCTCCACCCCGATCTCGCGCAGGCACGCGATCGAGGCGTCGCGCAGGATCTGGTATTCCTTGTCGGTGAGCGTCTGCGCCGGGGCGACGGTGATCGAGTCGCCCGTGTGCACGCCCATGGGGTCGAGGTTCTCGATGGAGCAGATGATGATGCAGTTGTCCGCCTTGTCGCGGACCACCTCCATCTCGAACTCCTTCCAGCCCAGGACGCTCTCCTCGATGAGCAGCTCCTTGGTGGGGGAGGCCTCCAGGCCGCGCTCGCAGATGGCGAGGAACTCGTCCATGTTGTAGGCGATGCCCCCGCCCGCCCCGCCGAGGGTGAACGAGGGGCGGATCACGGTGGGGAAGCCCACGCTCGCCTGCACCTGCAGCGCCTCTTCCAGCGAATGCGCCAGGGCCGAGCGAGCGCTCGCCAGGCCGATCTTCGCCATGGCGTTCTTGAACTTCTCGCGGTCCTCGGCCTTGTCGATGGCCTCCTTCTTCGCGCCGATCATCTCGACGCCGTACTTGTCGAGCACCCCGTGCTTGGCGAGGTCGAGCGCGCAGTTGAGCGCGGTCTGCCCGCCCATGGTGGGCAGCAGTGCGTCGGGGCGCTCCTTCGCGATGATCTTCTCGACCATCTGCCAGGTGATGGGCTCGATGTACGTGACGTCGGCCATCTCCGGGTCGGTCATGATCGTCGCCGG
>JBGAOO010000287.1:0-4534 GCA_044221765.1 Usitatibacteraceae bacterium
CCGGTCGCGCTCACCGTGCAGACCACGGGCGAGGTGCTGCCCGCGGTCCCGGGCGCGGCGAACGATCTCGAGGTGCGCCTCTCGCCCTTCCTGCTGCCGCGCCTCGCCGCGCGCGACGAGTCCGCCTTCCGCGAGGTCGAGATGCAGGGCGACATGGAACTGGCGGGGGAGGTGGCCTTCCTCGCGAAGAACCTCCGGTGGGACCTCGAGGAGGACCTCTCGAAGGTGGTGGGCGATGCGGCCGCGCACCGCGCCGTTTCCACGGCGAAGGCCGCCGCGAACTGGGGCAAGGAGGCCTCCGAGCGCCTGGCCGCCGGCGCGGCCGAGTACATCACCGAGGAGAAGCCCCTGGTCGCCACGCGCGTGAAGGTGGAGGATTTCCTCGCCGGCGTGACGGAGCTGCGCGACAGCGTGGAGCGCCTGGCCAAGCGCATCGAGCGCCTCGAGCGCGCGGTGAAATGAAGGGACGCGAAATGAAGGGGACTGTCCCCTTTGGCTCGGTGTCTCCAGTCTTCTGCCGTCGATGAAGGGGTCTGTCCCCTTCATTTCGCGCCCCTTCGCGCGCGGCATCGCCTACATCGTCGTCTCCGCCTGCGCCTTCGGCGCGATGGCGATCTTCGCGCGCCTCGCCTACGCCAAGGGCGCCGACGTCACCGGCCTGCTCGCCGTGCGCTTCGCGCTGGCGGGCGCGATCCTCGCCGCGATCCTGGTGGCGACCGGGCGCCCCTGGCCGCGCGGGCGCGCGCTGCGCGTGGCCATCGGCATGGGCGCGATCGGCTACGTCGGGCAGGCCGCCTGCTTCTTCGCCGCCCTGGGCCACGCGTCGGCGGGCCTGGTCGCGCTGCTGCTCTACATCTACCCCACCCTCGTCGTGCTGCTCTCGGCCGCGTTCCTGGGCGAGCGCATCACCGCGCTCAAGGGCGCGCTGCTCCTCGCGAGCTTCGCGGGCCTCGCGCTCACCCTGGGCGGCGGGCAGGGCACCGCGACCGGCATCGCGCTGGGCCTTTGCGCCGCGGCCTTCTATTCCGTGTACATCGTGGTGGGCGCGCGCGAGCTGAAGGACGTGGATTCGCTCGCGAGCGCCACCGTGGTCTGTCTCTCCGCGGCGACGGTGATGGCCTTCGCGGCGCTCGCGATGGGCGCGAGCGTGCCGGGCGATGCGCAAGGCTGGGCGGCCGTCGTCGCGATCGCGGTCGTGTCGACCGTCGTCGCGATGCTCGCCTTCTTCGCCGGGCTCAAGCTCGTGGGCCCGGGCGTCGCCTCCATCGTCTCGACGCTCGAGCCCGTGGTCACCGTGGCGCTCGCGTGGCTCGTCCTGGGCGAGCGGCTCGAGCCGCTGCAGCTGGCCGGCGGCGCGCTGGTCCTCGCCTCGGCCGCCTGGCTGGCCCGCGCCAGGCGGTGACGGCGAAGGGGCGAGGCGCGGCGTCCCCTCGGGGTCAAATCCCGGATAATCGCCCTTGGGGCCCGCCGGCCGGGCCCTCTCCCCGAACGCCAACCACCCACCCCACGCCAAATCCACCATGCGCGGCATCTCCCTCTCCCGGTTCCTCCTCGACGAGCAATGGCAGAAGCAGGCCATCCCGTCGGACCTTCGCCTGCTCGTCGAGGTCGTCTCGCGGGCCATCAAGGCCATCTCCATCAACGTCGGCAAGGGCGCGCTCGCGGGCGTGCTGGGCGATGCCGGCAGCGGCAACGTGCAGGGCGAGGCGCAGAAGAAGCTCGACGTGATCGCCAACGAGATCCTGCTCGAGGCCAACGAGTGGGGCGGCCACCTGGCGGCGATGGCCTCGGAGGAGATGGAGCACCCGCAGGGCATCCCGCACCGCTTCCCGAAGGGCGAGTACCTGCTGCTCTTCGACCCGCTGGACGGCTCCTCCAACATCGACGTGAACGTGTCGGTGGGCACCATCTTCTCGGTGCTGCGCTGCCCGGAGGGCGTGGACCCCACGAGCGAGGGCGCCTTCCTGCAGCCGGGCACGCAGCAGGTGTGCGCGGGCTTCGGCGTGTTCGGCCCCTCGACCATCCTCGTGCTCACCCTGGGGCACGGGGTGCACGCCTTCACCCTGGACCGCGAGCTGGGCTCCTTCGTGCTCTCGCGCGAGGACATCCGCATCCCCGAGGACACGCGCGAGTTCGCGATCAACATGTCCAACCAGCGCTTCTGGGAGCCGCCCATCCAGCGCTACATCGGCGAGCTGCTCGCCGGCCGGAGCGGGCCGCGCGGCTGCGACTTCAACATGCGCTGGGTGGCCTCGATGGTGGCCGACGTCTACCGCATCCTCACGCGCGGGGGCATCTTCCTCTACCCGCGGGACACGAAGGACCCGGGCAAGCCCGGGCGATTGCGCCTGATGTACGAGGCGAACCCCATGGCGATGATCGTCGAGCAGGCCGGCGGCGCGGCGAGCACGGGCCGCGAGCGCATCCTCGACGTGGTGCCCACGGCGCTCCACCAGCGCATCGCGGTCATCCTCGGCTCGCGTCACGAGGTCGAGCGCGCCGCGGCCTACCACCGCGACTAGCCCGGTGACGGCCCGGCGATCGCCCCGGCACGCGCTTCGCGCCGTGCTGGCTTTCGCCCTGCTGCTCGCGCTCGGCGCCGCGCGCGCGGAGGACGCGAGGCCCGTCTTCCCCGTGGCATGGGACGCGCCCGAGACGCTTCGCCTGCTCTACGAGAAGTACCTGCCCGCCCCGCCGCAGGAGGCGAAGGAGGACCGCGGCGCGATCCGGCGCTGGATCCGCGAGGCACGAAGGCGCGCGCCGGAGATCGCCGCGGCCGAGGGCTGGTTCTCCGCCGAGGTCGAGTTCGAGGAGGAGCCCGCGCGCCTGCTCGCGAAGGTGACGCCCGGCGCGCGCACGACGGTCGCGTCCGTGGCCATCGAGTTCAGGGGCGACCTCGCCGGCGAGGGCGAATTCCGCGAGAACCGCCGCCGCGCGCTGCGCGAGGGCTGGCGCCTGCCCGCCGGGCAGCTCTTCCGGCAGGCGGACTGGGACGAGGCGAAGGCGCGCCTGCTGGAGGCGCTCTCGAACGACGACTACGCCACCGGGGCCATCGCCGCGAGCGAGGCGCGCGTGGACGCCGCGAACGCGAAGGCGAGGCTCACCCTCGTGCTGGACAGCGGCCCGGCCTTCTCGCTGGGCGCGGTGGAGGTGACGGGCCTGAAGCGCTACCCGGCCTGGCTCGTGGACAACCTGGTCGACATCGACCCGGGCGAGCCCTACCGCAGCGAGCGCCTGCTGGACCTGCAGCGCGCCCTGCAGAGCGCGCCGTGGTTCGCGAACGTGCTGGTGGAGATCGAGCGCGATCCCGCGAAGCCCGTGCGCGTGCCGGTGCGCATCTCGCTCCTGGAGCGGCCGGTGGCGGACGTGGGCCTGTCCGCGGGCTTCGGCACGGATTCGGGGGCGCGGGGCGAGGTGTCGCTGCGCTACCGCAACGCCTTCGGCCGCGGCTGGGACATGCACTCGGCGCTGCAGGCCGACCGCACGCACCAGATCGGCTACGCGGACTTCTTCCTGCCGCCGCGGTCGTTCGGCGCGCCCTTCCTCGGCACGGTCGCCACGAAGGACAGCGTGGGCGTGCTCGGCGAGCACACCGACAACCAGGGCCTGGACACGCGCCGCGTCGCGCTGGCCGCCTACCGGCAGTTCCTCTACGAGCAGTTCGAGGTGCGCCTGGGCGTGTCGGTGCAGGTCGAGCAGGCGCGGCCCGACGGCGCCGAGCGCTCGATCAAGCGCGCCCTCGCGCCCAACGCGACCTTCATCTGGCGCCACGTGGACGACGTGCTCGACCCCCGGCGCGGCGGCGTGCTCACGCTGGGCCTCGCCGGCGCCTCGCGGGCGGCGTTCTCCGACCAGGATTTCGTGAAGACCTACGCGCAGTACCAGCACTGGTTCGCGCTCTCGCCCGTGGACCAGCTCATCGCGCGCGCCGAGGTGGGCGTCACCTTCGCGCCCGGCCGCTCGGGCATCCCGGAGGATTTCCTCTTCCGCGCCGGCGGCACGCGCTCGGTGCGCGGCTACGAGTACCAGAGCCTGGGCGCGAGGGAAGGCGACGCGGTGGTGGGCGGGCGCTACCTCGCCACGGGCACCGTCGAGTACGTGCGCTGGCTCTCGCCGGCCTGGGGCGCGGCGGCCTTCGTCGACATCGGCGACGCGGTGGACGACCGCAAGCAGCTGCAGGGCAACAAGGGCTACGGCCTGGGCGTTCGCTGGCGCACGCCCGCCGGCCCGCTCGCCCTCGACCTCGCCTACGCGGACCGCGACCACAAGGTGCGCCTGGGCTTCTCCGTCTCGGTGGCCTTCTGAGCGCGCGATGAGCTCCCCGACCGGTCCCGCCGATCCCCCGCCGCCGCCGCGCAGGCCCGCGCGGCTGCGCCGCCTCGTGGTCGGCGGCGCGTTCGGCACGGGCGCGCTGCTGCTGCTCGCCGCGGTGGCGCTCTACGGGCTGCTCGCCACCCAGCCCGGCGCGAGCTTCGTGCTCGAGCGCGTGGCGCGCCTGGCGGGCGCGCGCATCGAGGGCGTGGAGGGAAGCCTC
>JBGAOO010000288.1:0-4518 GCA_044221765.1 Usitatibacteraceae bacterium
TGGCGCGCGCCCTCGGGCCGGGCCCTCGACACGCTGTTCGTCACCGCGAACCTCAATGCGGGCGGCGCCCAGCGATCGCTCGTGAACCTCGCGCGCACGATCGCCCGGCGCCATCGCCTGGCGATCGCGGTCTGCGGCGATACCACGCATCCGGCGTTCCCCGATGAGCTGGCCGGCGCCGGCATCGACTG
Source organism: Usitatibacteraceae bacterium (assembly GCA_044221765.1). Taxonomy (GTDB): domain Bacteria; phylum Pseudomonadota; class Gammaproteobacteria; order Burkholderiales; family Usitatibacteraceae; genus FEB-7. Next base: position 192 of record JBGAOO010000288.1, read on the forward strand.
CTTCCGGCCGGCCGCCACGGCCGACCCGTTCGCCGTGGCCGAGGGCGTGCTCGCCGCCGCCACCGCGGCGGATGCCACGAGCGTGTGCTTCTGGAACGCCGACGCGCGCGTGAAGCTGCTCGTGGCGAAGTTCGCCCCACCCGGCCTCGCGCTCGTCGACGCGAGCCCCGGCGCCTATGCCCATGCCGAGCTCCACGCGGCGGGCGATCTCGCGCAGGCCCTCGGGTTCGGGCCGTCGCAGTACCACGCGCGCCTGGACGTGCTCGTGAGCAAGTACGCCGACCGCGAGGCGCCGCGCGCGAGGCGAAACGTGGTGATCGCCAACGGCGTGGCTGCGCGGCCGCTGGCGCCTGCGCCGCCTGCGGCCCCACGCTTCCTCGTCAGCGGGCGCATCGCGCCGAGCAAGCGGCTCGAGACCGTGCTCGAGGCCGTGCGCCTCGCGAGGGCGCGGCTGCCCGGGCTCGCGGTCTCGGTCGTGGGCCAGGCGGAGCCGCGTCATGCGGCCTACCTCGCGGACCTGCTCGCGCAGGCGGAAGGGCTGCCCGTGGATTTCCGTGGCGCGAGCCCCGGCCTCGACCACCTCGCGGAGCCGTTCACGGCGGCGATCGTGCTGGGCACGCACCAGGGCTGCCCCAATGCGGTGCTCGAGGCGATGTCCGCGGGCCTCGCCGTCATCGCGAACGACAGCGGCGGCACGCGCGAGCTGGTGCGTGGCGGCGGGACGGGATGGCTGCTCGCGCAGGCGTGCGACGCCGCGGAGCTGGCGCAGGCGATGCGGGAGGCGGCGCGCGATCCGGCGGCCACGCGCGCCCGGGGCCTCGCCGGCCGCGAGCTCGTCGCGCGCGACCACGCGCTCGAGACCATGGCGCTGCGGTATCTTTCGGTATTCGATCCACCGGGGCCGGCGGCCGCCGAGCCCGAGGAAGCGTGCCTTGGAAAAACCCTGCTTCGTCCTGCGTGAACATCCCCAGCGACGCGCCCTCAACGACGAGGTGCATGCGCGTCCGCCCGTGCGCCTCCTGGGCCCGCACCGCATCGTCTTCCTCGCCCTGCGCCACGAGCCGGCCGCGCGCGACGCCCATCGCGACGCGATCCACCGCCTGGCCCAGGCGCGCGGCGAGAGCCTGCAGTCCGGCGACCACGGGGTGCTGCGTCTCGCGGACAACCTGCGCCTCAAGTGGGAAGGCCACGCCGAGTTCTCCAGCTACACGTTCTTCCGCGAGGGCGAAAGCCGCCTCGCGCCGGCCGAGGTGCTGGCCGAGGCGGGCTGGGCGGACTTCGCGAGCGGCCTGCCGGGCGAGGTGTTCGTCGCGGCCACCATCGAGCTGGCCCGGGGCGTGGGCGAGGAGCCGCCGCCGGATGCCTTCAGGACGACGGCCGACACGGTGGTGGGCGGCGCGCTGGCCGAGGGGCGCGGCTGGGCCTACACGGACTTCCGCATCCGCGAGGACGGCTTCACGCACTTCCTCATCCTCGCGCGGCCGGGCATGGGCGTGGGGCAGTCGGGCCGCATGGTGCAGCGCCTGCTCGAGATCGAGACCTACCGCATGATGGCCCTCACGGCCTTCCCGCTGGCGCGCGAGTCGTTGCCGGAACTCGCCGCCATGGAGACCGAGCTCGGGCGCATCGTGGAGCGCATCGCGGGCTCGGCGAGCCAGGACGAGACCAAGCTCCTGGACGACCTCACCAACCTCGCCGCGCACGTCGAGCGGCTGCAGAACGCGACGAGCTTCCGCTTCCAGGCCTCCGAGGCCTACGACGCGCTGGTGCAGCGGCGCATCTCGGAGCTTCGCGAGGTGCGGATCCCGGGGCTGCAGACCATCGAGGAATTCATGCAGCGCCGGCTGGCGCCCGCCATGGCGACGTGCCGCAGCACCGCGCGGCGAATCGGCGGGCTCGCGGCGCGGGTCGCGCGCGCGAGCGCCCTGCTGCGCACGCGCGTGGACATCGCGCGGGAGCAGCAGAACCAGCTCATGCTCGCCGCGATGAACCGCCGCTCCCGCCTGCAGCTCAAGCTGCAGCAGGCCGTGGAAGGCCTGTCGGTGGTCGTGCTCACCTACTATGGCGCCTCGCTCGTCGCGGTGGTGGCCAAGGCCATGAAGTCCTTCGGGTCCCCGGTGAACCCGGACGTCGCCGCCGCGGTGTCGGCGCCCCTCATCGCGCTCGCGGTGTTCCTCGCCGCGCGCGGCGTGCGCCACTCGATGCTGCGCGAGGATGGCGGCAAGGGGGGGGCATGAACACCGAGCCGTTCCGGTTCTGCCCGCGCTGCGCCGGGCCGCTTTCCCCGCGCGGCATCGCGGACGCGGACGGCGCCGTCGTGGAGCGGCTCGCCTGCGCCGCACCGGGATGCGGCTTCGTGCACTGGGGCAACCCCACGCCCGCCGTGGGTGCGCTCGTCGAGCACGAGGGCGCGATCCTGCTCGCCCGCAACCGCGCCTGGCCCGCGGAGTGGTTCGCGCTCGTCACCGGCTACCTCGAGGCGAGGGAGGACCCGAAGGCGGCGGTCGCGCGCGAGGTGCGCGAGGAACTCGGCCTCGAGACGGTCGAGTCCACGCTCATCGGCAACTACATCTTCGAGCGCAAGAACGAGGTCATGCTCTGCTACCACGTGCTCGCCACGGGGACGGTCACGCTCGGGGCCGAGCTGGCCGAGTACCGCCGCTACGCGCCCGCGGACCTGAAGCCCTGGCCGCGCGCCACCGGCTTCGCCGTGGCCGACTGGATGCGCTCGCGCGGGCTCGCCGTGACGTTCGCCGACTTCCCCCCGCCCGCCCCGCCGAAGCCCTGAGGCCATGGACACGCCCGACCCGATTGCGCGCATCCAGGCCTACCTTCGCCTCGCCGGGCTTGCGCAGCTGGAAGGGCACGAGCCCCAGGTCGCGCTCGCGATCGCGGACCTGATCGAGGCGATGGGCGACAAGGTCGGGATCGACGACGCGGGCTCGCTCTACACCTATCCGGTGCCGATGCTCGGCGAGGACGGCACCTGCTCGCTGCCCGACGATCTCGCGCCCGTGCCCTACGATCTCTCGGCGATCCTGGGCGGCCGGAGCGAGCGCACGACCCGCCGCCTCGCCCTGCTCGAGCGCCTGGTGGAGCGCGTGCAGGAGACGACGGGTTCGGACTGGGTGGGCGTGTACGCGCGGCGCGTGAATCCCGCGGGGCTCGCCGTGCTGGTGAAGGTCTCCTACGTGGGCCGGCCGAGCCGCGCCGAGTTCCCCCTCACCACCGCCTTCGCGGCGGGCAGCTCGAACAGCACCGTGGGCCTCACCGGCCGCGCGCTCGTGATCGACGACGTCAAGAAGCACGTGGAGGCGGGCGGCGGGTTCTACGTGTGCGACGCGCAGGTCCAGTCGGAGGCGTGCCTGCCGATCCTCGACGAGGCGCGGCAGGTCGCGGGCATCGTCGACGCCGAGGCGAAGCCGCGCGCCTTCTACGGCCCGGTCCGCCTCGAGGCGCTCGCGGCGCTCGCCATCGTCGCCTCCGCGGTGCTGCCCTGAGCCGATGATCCACCCGCGCGAGATCGATCACCTGGTGCTGCGCGTGCGCGACGTCGACGCGATGCTCGCCTTCTATTGCGAGGTGCTCGGCTGCACGCTCGAGCGCCGGCGCGACGACATCGGCCTGGTGCAGCTGCGCGCGGGGCGCTCGCTCATCGACCTGGTGCCGGTGGACGGCAAGCTCGGGCGCGCCGGCGGCGCGGCGCCGGGCGCCGAGGGGCGCAACCTCGACCACCTGTGCCTTCGCGTCGATCCCTTCGACGGCGAGGCGATCCGCGACTTCCTCGCCGCACGGGGCGTGGAAGCCGGCGCGACCGAGCAGCGCTTCGGCGCCGAAGGGGAGGGGCCCTCGATCTACGTGGCGGACCCCGAGGGCAACACCGTGGAGCTCAAGGGGCCGCCGGGCGGCTGAGCCCGCGCGTCACTTCTTGGGCGGCATCATGTCCGTGATGGAGCCCTCGGCGATCTCCGCGCCGAAGAACACGGTTTCCGAGAGCGTCGGGTGCGGGTGGATCGTGAGCCCGATGTCCTCGGCGTCCGCGCCCATCTCGAGCGCGAGCACGGTCTCCGCGATGAGCTCGCCGGCGTTGATGCCGACGATGCCCGCGCCCAGCAGGCGCTTCGTGCCCTTCTCGAAGAGGAGCTTGGTGAGGCCTTCCTCGCGCGCCATGCCGATCGCGCGGCCGCTCGCGGCCCACGGGAACACGGCCTTCTCGTACTCGATGCCCTTCGCCTTGGCCTCCGGCTCCGAGAGTCCCATCCAGGCCACCTCCGGGTCGGTGTAGGCGACGCTCGGGATCGTGCGCGCCTCCCACACGTGGTGGGCG
>JBGAOO010000289.1:0-4473 GCA_044221765.1 Usitatibacteraceae bacterium
CAGGCAGTGGTAGAGCCACGCGGCCAGCGCGAGGGCCGCGAGCGCGTCCATCCGGTAGGCGTTGAAGATGATCGCGAGCCCCAGGGCGACGACGATGAGGCCGATGTTCTCGATCGAGGAATAGGCGAGCAGGCGCTTCATGTCCACCTGCGCGGCGGCGAAGACCACGCCGAAGAGCGCCGTGGCGAGCCCCAGGACGAGCGCGATCATCCCCCACCACCACAGCGGGACGGCGATGAGGTCCAGGTTCACGCGGATGAGGCCGTAGATCGCGGTCTTGAGCATCACCCCGCTCATGAGCGCCGACACGGGCGAGGGCGCCGCCGGGTGCGCCTCCGGCAGCCAGATGTGCAGCGGCAGGATGCCCGCCTTCGCGCCGAAGCCGAAGAGCGAGAGCCCGAAGGCGCAGGAGGCCCAGAAGGGCGAGAGGGCCTGGGCGCGCATGTTGGCGAAGGTGTAGTCGCCGGTGTTCGCCTGCAGCACGCCGAAGCACAGCAGGATCGAGATGGCGCCCACGTGGGCGACGAGCAGGTACAGGTAGCCGGCGCGGCGGATCTCGGCGATGCGGTGGTTCGTGGTGACCAGGAAGAAGGACGAGAGCGCCATCAGCTCCCAGGTGACCATGTACGCGTAGGCGTCGTCGGCGAGCAGCACGAGCGCCATGCTCGCGAGGAAGAGGTGGTAGTGCAGGCACAGCAGGCCGGGCGGGGTGCCCTCGCCCTGGCGGAAGTAGCCGCCGGCGAACACCGAGATGCCCGCGCTTGCGAGGCCCAGCAGCGCCAGGAAGAAGGCCGAGAGCGCGTCCAGGCGCAGGTGGAAGGGCAGGTCGGGCAGGCCGATCGCGAGCACCGCCGTCTGCGCACCGCCGGGCAGGGCGGACAGGGCGACGCCGGCGAGCGCGACGCTCAGCAGGGCCGAGAGCGGGAAGAACACGCGCCCGACCAGGCGCACGTTGTGCAGGACCGCCACGCCGGCGAAGCCGATCGCGAGCCAGGCGGCCGCGATGAGCATCGCCCAGTCGATCGCGAGGAGGGAGTTCGTCGGCACCATGGCTTGCGGACGGCGGCGGTGCGCGCTTCCCCCGGGGACCTACACCGTCTCGACGGAGGTGTCGAGGAAGTAGCCGGCGCCCCGCTCGGTGCGGATGAGGCGCGGCTCGTTGGGCTTTTCCTCGATCTTGCGGCGCAGGCGCAGGATCTGCACGTCGATCGAGCGGTCGTAGATGTCGTCGTGGAGCCGGCTCGACTCGAGCAGCTGGTCGCGCGAGAGCACGCGCTGGGGCGCGCGCAGGAAGGCGACGAGCAGCGCGTACTCGCTGTTGGTGAGCTCGACGGACTCGCCGGCGGGGGACTTCAGGCGCCTGAGGCCCGTGTTGAGCTCCCAGCCCGCGAAGCGGTAGGCGCGCGCGGTGTCCACGCGGCGCGCGGCGCGCTTCACCTCGGTGCGCCGCAGGACGGCCTTGATGCGCGCGAGCAGCTCGCGCTGGCTGAAGGGCTTGGTGACGTAGTCGTCCGCGCCCAGCTCCAGGCCCATCACGCGGTCCACCTCCTCCTTGCGGCCGGTGAGGATGATGATCGGGATGTCGAGCTTCTCGCGCAGGCGCCGCGCGATCGCGAGGCCGTCCTCGTCGGGGAGCTTGAGGTCCAGGATCACGAGGTCGACGATCTCCGCGCCGAGCACCTTGTCCATCTCCGCGCCGCTCTCGGCGGTCGAGACCTGGAATTCGTGCTCGAGCAGGTAGTCGCGAACGAGCTCGCGGATGGCGGGGTCGTCATCGACGACGAGGATGTGGGCTTCCAAGGCGGTTCGGTACGTTTCTCTCGGTGGCTGGCCGGACATTTTACGCCGGGAGCCCGTAGAATCGGCGCGGAAAGGCAAAATTCCTTGGACAGCGCCTCCAGAGCACAGCCGGCCGACCAGGCCGACGGGTCCCCGCGGACCCGTCCGGGCCTGCTGGCGCTCGTCTTCGGGCTGGCATACCTGGCGCTCTCGGCCTACGCCGCCGAGCTGCCCTCGCCGGCGCGCTACACGCCCTACATCGCGCCGGCCGACGGCCTGGCCCTCGGGGCCTACCTCGTCTCGCGCCGCGCGCGCTGGCCGGCCATCGCGGCGATCATCCTCGCCTGCACGCTCGCGATCGGGGTGGCCTTCGGCCTGGCCTGGGGCACCACCGCCACGGAGGCCTTCCAGAACGTCGTCGCGCCCCTGTTCGTGGCGGCGGCCCTGCTCGCGATCGCGGGGGCGCGCGTTCGCATCGACACGCTGCTCGGCATGGGCGCGTTCCTCGTGAACCTCGTGCCCCTCGTGGCCGTGATCGCGTTCTCCGTCGCCATCACCCAGTACCTGCGCTTCGGGTCGTCGTTCCGCGAGCAGTGGTCGGTCACCTTCGTCTCCGCGTACGTGAGCCTCATCATCTTCGGCCCGCTCATCCTCGCCTGGACGCAGGGCGGGGGCCGCTCCAGCCGCGGCGCCGTGAGCGAGCGCACGGCCGAGCTCGCCGTGCTCTTCGCGGGCATGGTCCTCGCCACCCACTTCGTCTTCTCCCTGCCGCCCAAGCAGACCGGCTACGCGCCCGCCTTCGCCTACCTGTGCCCGTCCTTCCTCATCTGGGCGGCGCTGCGATTCGGCCTGCGCTCCTCGACGCTGTGCCTCACCGTGTTCGCGCTGCTGTGCCACTGGCACACGGTGCACGGCACCGGGCCCTTCGCCCCGGGCGGGCGCGCGGACTGGACCTCGATGCTGCACCTGCAGGGCTACATCGCGACGGTGGTGGTGACCACGCTGTTCGCCTCGGCCCTGCTCGCCGAGCGCGAGAGCGCCGCCAAGAGCACGGAGGCCTGGCGCCTGCGCCACGAGGCGGCCATCCGCGCGAGCGGCAACCTGCTCTACGAGCTCGACCCGGTCTCGGGCACCGTGCTCTGGGACGGCGACACGCGCGCGGTGCTGGGCGTCGCGCACGATCGCATCGCCACCGTCCACGACTGGCTCGCGCGCGTGCACCCCGACGACCGCGTGCGCCTGCGCGGCCTGCGGCGCAAGTTCATCTCCGGCGAGCTCTCGCAGGTGACGATGGAATACCGCGTGAAGCGCGGGGAGGACGGCTGGATCACCGTCGGCGTGAACGGCTACGCGATCGACGACCCCACGCGCCGGCGCCGCGGGCGGCACCTGGTCATCGGCTTCGTGTCCGACGTCTCCGAGCGCATCCGCGCCGAGGCCGAGCGCGCCGCCCTCGCCGCGCAGCTCAAGCAGGCGGAGAAGATGGAGGCGGTCGGGCACCTGGCCGGCGGCATCGCGCACGACTTCAACAACATCCTGGGCGCGATCCTGGGCTACGGCGAGCTCGCGCAGGGGCGCGCCAAGGACGACCCGCAGCTGCGGCGCTACCTGGACACGATCGTGGGCGCGGGCAACCGGGCCAAGAGCCTGGTCTCGCAGATCCTCGCCTACAGCCGCGCCGACGGCGGCATCCAGTCGCCGGTCATCGTGGGCTCGGTGGCGCGCGAGGTGTGCGACCTGCTGCGCGGCTCCTCCTCGGCGAGCGTCGACATCCGGTTCACGGCCCCGCCGGACGACGCCATGGTGATGGGCGATCCCACCCGGCTGCACCAGCTGCTCATGAACCTCGCCTCCAACGCGATGCAGGCGATGCCCGGCGGCGGCGTGCTCGAGGTCACGGTGACCGAGCGCCGCCTCGAGGCGCCGGTGAAGACCCGTCTCTCCGGCGTCGCGCCCGGCGACTACCTGGCGATCGAGGTGAAGGACACCGGCCAGGGCATCGCCCCGGGCGTGATCGACCGCATCTTCGAGCCCTTCTTCACCACCAAGCCGGCCGGGCGCGGCACGGGCCTGGGGCTCGCGCTCGTGCACACGATCGTGAAGGAGCATGGCGGGGCGATCGACGTGGCGAGCGAGGTGGGCAAGGGCACGACCTTCACGGTGTGGCTGCCGCACCTGATGCAGGAGGGCGCCGCGCCCGCCGCCGAGGCCGCGGAGGAGGTCGCGCCCGGCCGGGGCCAGGTCGTGCTCGCGGTCGACGACGAGCCGGAGGTGCTCGCGGCCCTCGAGGAGATGCTCGCCACGCTCGGCTACGAGCCGGCCGGGTACACCGACAGCCGGGCGGCGCTCGAGGCCTTCCGCGCCGATCCCGGCCGCTTCGAGGCGGTGGTGAGCGACGAGGTCATGCCCCAGCTCACCGGCACCCAGCTCGCCGTGGAGCTGCGCAAGCTGAACCCGGCCATCCCGATCGTGATCGCCACGGGCTACGGCGGCGCGGGCTTCGAGACGCGGGCGCTCTCGGCGGGCGTGAACCGCGTGCTCAAGAAGCCCTACCGCATGCAGCAGGTGGGCGACGTGCTGCGCGGCTTCTTCGGCCCCGGCTAGGCGCCCGCGCTACACCTGTAATGAGTCCCGTTCCCGTCGAAATTGTGAGGTAGTTCACACCCCCCATCCTCGGGGCTCGCCAGGCAGGTC
>JBGAOO010000290.1:0-4465 GCA_044221765.1 Usitatibacteraceae bacterium
TTGTTAACAAATATTGCGCCCGAACTGTCCGTCTAGCAATTCCGGGTCAACGGCAACTTCCTGATTCCCGTTGTCATTTTCATCCTCGCTTCAATAATGAAAATGGCAAACCCGGCAAAGCCCGACCCGCGCACCCTCCTCGGCCAGCTCAAGGCCCAGATCCGCGTCCGCCACTACAGCCTGCGCACCGAGCAGGCCTACGTCTACTGGACCCGCCGCTACCTGCGCTACCACCACCACCGCCACCCGCGCGAGCTGGGGGCCGAGCAGTTGAAGGCCTTCCTTTCCTCGCTCGTGTCGGAGGGCAACGTCGCCGCCAGCACGCAGAACCAGGCCCTCTCCGCCCTGCTCTTCCTCTACAAGAGCGTGCTGGACCTGGACCTGCCCTGGCTGGACGGCATCCAGAAGGCCAAGCGCCCCAGGCGCCTGCCGGTGGTGCTCACGCGGGAGGAGTCGCGCGCCCTCCTCGCGCGGATGGAGGGCACCCACGAGCTGATGGCGCGCCTGCTCTACGGCACGGGCATGCGCCTGCGCGAATGCCTGCGCCTGCGCGTGAAGGACGTCGATCTGGACCGGCGCGAGGTGCTCATCCGCGAAGGCAAGGGCGCCCGCGACCGCGTCACCGTCCTGCCCTCGGTGCTCGTCGATCCGCTGCGCCTGCACCTGGCGCGCGTGAAGGAGCTGTTCCTCGCCGATCGCCGCGCCGGCGTGCCCGGCGTGGAACTGCCGGGCGCCTATGGCCGCAAGAACCCGGTGGCCGGCGAGCGCTGGGGCTGGCAGTGGGTGTTCCCGCAGCGCACGCTCGCGGTCGATCCGCGCACCGGCATCCGGCGGCGCCCCCACGCGTACGAGCAGACCTTCTCGCGGGCCCTCGCCCGCGCCGCGCGCCAGGCCGAGCTCGCGAAGCCCGTCTCGGCCCATGTGCTGCGCCACAGCTTCGCCACCCACCTCATGGAGGCGGGCTACGACATCCGCACCGTGCAGGAACTGCTGGGCCACAAGGACGTGAGCACGACGATGATCTACACGCATGTCCTCAACCGCGGCGGGCGGGGCGTGGTGAGCCCGCTGGATCGCTGAGGGCGCCATCGTGCCGCCGAAAGTGCGAGAATCGATCATCGGATCTCTGCGCGACGATGCAAAGCCGTATCTGGTGAGAGCCGTGCGATTGGCCATCGGCGAGTCGCGCAAGCGCGCGGAGGAAGCTTCGCTCGGATACGGAGCGATCGAGATGGAAGGAGTTCCGGCGCCATGAAGGAAACTGCCCGCTACGCCAAGATCGTGGAATGGTCCGAGGAGGACCAGTGCTACGTCGGCACTTCCCCCGGTCTCGTTCACGGCGGGGTCCACGGCGCCGACGAACGCGCCGTCTTCGACGAGTTGTGCCAGGTCGTGGAAGAAGCCGTGGCGCTCTATCTTGCCGACGGCAAGCCGCTTCCGCCCGCCACCGCCGGCCGCCTGGCGAACTCCGCCTAGTTGCGCGCCGAGGCGGGCAACGCCCCCGCCTTCGAATCCACCCGGTCGTACGTGAGGATCTTCCCGCCCTGCCCCGGCGGCCAGCCGTTGCCGGTGGGCACGCGCACTTCCGTCCGCGTGTAGCCCTCCGCCAGCATGCAGGCGTTGAAGCGCGGGCAGTGGCCGCGGCCCGCATCGGCCAGCACGAACTGCGAGGTGGCCTTGGCGTGGCGCGCGACGAAGCTCGCGAGCAGCCGCGGGTGCCCGCGGTCGTAGAGCAGGTCCGCGCCGATCAGCAGGTCGAACAGGCCCAGGCCCGTGTCGGGCCCGCCCCACGGCTCGAGGCTGAACGCGATGGGGGCCATGTCGTTCAGGTCGGTGTTGGCGCGCATGAAGGATTCGGCGAGCGGGTGGTGGTCGCACGCGGTGATGTCCGCGCCGCGCCGCTGCAGCACCAGGCTCGCGAGGCCCAGGCCGCAGCCCACCTCGAGGATGCGCTTGCCCGCGATGGGCATCACGCACATCGCCTCGGCCAGGGCTTCGCCCGCGGGCCACACCACGCCGAACAGGGCCCAGGAGGAAGGATCCACCCCCGCGCGCTCGGCGCTGCCGTCGGGATCGGAATACTGCGTGGTGTCCGCCAGGCGCCGGATCGAGAAATCCTGGTCGCCGATGCGCATGGCGTGTGTTTCGACGACGTAGTCCGGCAAGCGAGGCCCCGGTGGTTGCGGAATGCGGCCCCTTCCGGGCGGAAAGGCCCGCTGCCCCATGGTACGCGCTATCGGTCCCCGTTCCCGATCGGCGCGCTATTCATGCACCGTCGGCGCCTGCGCGGCGAAGTCGGCGATGCGAAGCGCGGCCGCCTCGCCCCACGCGGCATACACGGCGGGGCCGGGATGGAAGCCGTCGGCGGCCAGGTGCGCGGCTTCCAGCCTGCCGGGCAGCACGAGGTACTCGGCGCCCTGGCCGTCGGGCAGGCTGCGCCGCAGCGCGCGGTCGAGCTCGCGCGCGCGCGCGCCGAGGTACCAGCGCAGCGGCTGCGGCAGGGCCGGGAAGACGGCCATCGGCGGCAGCGCCGTGGCCAGGATGAGGCGCGCGGCGAAGCGCTCGCGCAGCAGCGCGTGCAGCCGTGCCTGCCGCTCGAGGAAGAGCCCCGGTCCCACGTCGCCCGTCACGTCGTTCACGCCGAGCGAGGTGACCACCGCGTCCGTGCGGAAAGGGTCCAGCCGCTCGAGGTGGCGGATCGTCGAGGCGGTGGTGGCGCCCGTCTTCGCGACGAGGCGGAAGCTCACGCGGTGGCGCGTGGAAAGGCGGGCGACGAGGTGGCCGGAGAGCGCCTGGGCCTGCGTGGCCGCGCCCACGCCGGCGGCGGCGGAATCGCCCAGCACGAGCACGCGCAGGGGCGTGCCCTCGCCCGCCTCGCCCTCGCGCGCGCCGGCGGGCTCGGGCAGCTCGGGCGTCTCGCGCCGCACGCGCCGGCCCTGCAGCAGGAGCAGCGGGCCGAGCGCCCACTTGGCGAGCTCGAGCGTCGCGCTCACGGCGCGTCCGGGGGCGGCGATTTCACCCGCTCATCTTGCCAGCGGGACGGGCTTCAGGCGCAGGTCGTGGAAATCGAAGGTGAATCCCGCGTCCTCGGAGACGGGCTTCATGCGAGCCTCGCGCACCCGCCCCTCGGCATCGAGCGCGAAGCTCACGTAGGCGTCGGCGCGCAGCAGGCGGTCGGACCAGCGCACGATGAAGGTGTCGTCCTGCCAGTGCTCGAGACTTCCCTCCAGGCCGGGCGTGGGCTTCATGCGCAGCCTGAGGCCCGCGCCCTCCTTCGCCACCTCCACGTCGCCGTACCACGGGTCGCGATAGAGGCCCGCGTAGCGATCGGCGGGCGGCGCGGTGCGCGAGGCCGGGTCCTTCCCCGCGGCTTCGCGGGCCGCCGCCCCGGGCGCGCTGCCGCCCCCGCCGGCGCCGTTGCCCGGCAGCCCGCGCACCTTGTCGAAGGCGGCCACCCAGTCGTGCGGGGCGGCGCCCAGGTAGTGGTCGGCGATGGCGAGGGTGATCGCGTTGAAGGCCTCGGCCGGCTCCTGGTTGGTCATCACCGCGATGCCCAGGCTCTCGCCGGGGAAGAGCGTGACGCGCGAGACCATCCCCGGCAGCCCGCCGGTGTGCCAGGCCATCTTGCGGCCGCGGTAGTCCTGCACGATGAAGCCGAGCGCATAGCCGCGGAAGTTCGCCGCGAGCGGCTCGAGCCCCTCGTTCACGCGCCCGATGGGCATGGGCGTCTGCAGGGCGAGCAGCTCGCGCGCGGTGTCCGGGCCGTAGAGCGCGCCGCCGCCGGGCAGGCGCCCGTTGGCGAGCAGCACCTGCAGCCACCGGGCCATGTCCTCGGCCGTCGAGTAGATGCCGCCGGCGGGATTGGCCGCTTCCGAGGCGATGGTGGGGATGGGCCGCACCTTGCCGTCGAACTCGCCGTGGGGCGAGGCGAAGTTGGCCGCCTTGGCCGCCTGCGCCGGGCTCGCGCGGCTCGCGGCCATCCAGGCGCGGGCGAGGATGCGCTCGTCCACGAAGCGCTCCCAGGTGAGGCCCGACACCGCCTCGATGAGCTCCGCGGCCGTCACGTAGAGCACGTTCGCGTAGGCGTAGTGGCTGCGCAGGCCCGTGCTCGGCGGCAGCTCCGCCAGGCGGCGCACGATCTCGCTTCGCGAGTAGGTGGTGGGCGGGAAGAGCAGCAGGTCGCCCGCGCCCGTGGCGAGGCCGCTGCGATGCACGAGCAGGTCCCGCACCGTGAGCTCGCGCGTGAGGTACGCATCCCCCAGGCGGAACCAGGGCAGGTACTTCGTCACCGGCGCGTCCCACTCGAGCCTGCCCTGCTCCACCAGCATGGCGATCGCGACCGCGGTGAAGGCCTTGGTGTTGGAGGCGATGCCGATCACGGTGCGCTCGTCCATGCGCTCGGGCCTGCCCGCCGTGCGCACGCCGTAGCCGCGGGCCACCACCACGTTGCCGTCCTTCACGATCG
>JBGAOO010000291.1:0-4434 GCA_044221765.1 Usitatibacteraceae bacterium
GGAGAGGAACGAGCGGCGAGCGCCCTACTCCGCCTTCGCGGTCTTCACCGCCGCGATGACACCCTTCGTGATCTCGGCCGTCGTGCTCTTGCCCCCGATCTCGCAGGGGCGCAAGGCCCCCGACGCATAGGCATCGTCGACCGCGTTCTCGAGGAGGCGCGCGGCGGTGCCGCAGGCCTCGACGCCGTGGCGGTCACCGAGCCAGTCCAGCATCAGCGCGGCGGAGAGGAACATCGCGGTCGGGTTGGCGATGCCCTTGCCGGCGATGTCCGGCGCGGTGCCGTGGCTCGGCTGGAACACGGCGTTGTTGTCGCCGATATCGGCCGAGGGGGCCATGCCCATGCCGCCGATCAGCCCCGCCGCCTGGTCCGAGATGATGTCGCCGAACTGGTTCTCGGTGACCATCACGTCGTAGTCCCAGGGCCTGAGCATCAGGTCGAGCGCCGCCGCGTCGATATAGCGGTGATGCGCCGTGATGTCAGGATTCAGCTTGGCGCGCTCGTCGAAGACCTTGCGGAAGAAGGCGAAGGCCTTGAACACGTTCGCCTTGTCGATGCAGCTCAGCATCCCCTTGCCGCCACGCGCCTTGCGCTGGCGCGCCAGCTTGAAGCCGAAGTCGAACAGACGCTCCGACGCCTTGCGCGTGATGACCAGCGTCTCGCGCGCCTCGCGATCCTCGATCACCTCGCCGTGGTGGCGGCGCGCGAAATGGCCCTCGGTCGACTCGCGGATGATGACCAGGTCGATCTTGGCCGCGCGCGGATCGGCGAGCGTCGCCGGGATGCCCTTGATCGCGCGGATCGGGCGCACGCCGGCGTAGAGCCCCATGATCTCGCGCATGTCGACCTGCGGCGCGATCTCGCGGCCGTCGGGATAGCGGATGTCGGGCCAGCCCATGGCGCCCAGCAGGATCGCGTCGGCCTTCTGCGCCGCCTGCAGCGAGGACTCCGGAAGCGCGTTGCCCGTCTCCTTGTAGAGCATCGCCCCGCCCGGCACGAAGTCGAGGCTCAGCTTGAAGCCGCCGACTCGGCTCTGCACCGCGGCCAGCACTTCCTTGCAGGCGTTCGTGACCTCGATGCCGATGCCGTCGCCCGGCATTTCGGCGACGTGGAATTCCTTCGCGTTGTTGGACGCGCTCATGACGTTTCCTCTGGTGGTTCTTCTGGAGAGCGGATCAGTCGTACTGGATCGGCGTCGCGTGCCAGCCCTGGTCGTGCTTCGCCCAGTAGGCGGCGCGGAGTTTCGCCGAGATGGGACCCGGCCGGTCGTTGCTGTAGATGCGGCCGTCGAGGCGCGACACGGGCATCACGCCGCCGGCCGTGGTCGCGGTCAAAAGCTCGTCGGCGCCCGCCAGCTCGCTCACGTGCAGCTTCCGGATCTCGACCGGGATTCCCATCTCCTGGCACAGCTCGAACACCGACTTGCGGGTGATGCCCTCGAGCGCGCCGCGGTCGGGGCTGACCACCGTGCCGTTGATGATGGCGAAGATGTTGAAGCCCGGGCCCTCGGTGACGTTGCCCTGCTGGTCGAGCAGGAAGGCGATGTCGGCGCCGGCGTCCGACGCCTCGAACACCGCGCGGGTCATGTCGCCCCAGTGGAAGTTCTTGATCGTCGGGTCGACGCATTCCGGCGGGATGCGCGGCGTCTTGGCGACGATGGCGTGGGCGCCGCGCGCCTGCATGTCCTCGGGCATCACCCAGATGAAGGGGACGCAGTAGGCGTAGAAGCGGTTGGTGCAGTACTTCGGATGGCGCGGCAGGCCGGGGGTCGGCGCACCGCGGGTGCAGCACATCGAGACATAGGCATTGCGCAGCCCTGTCGCGCGCACCAGCGCCATCAGCTCTCGCTTCAGGCCAGCGGTGTCGAGCGGTATCGACATCCGGAGCCCCTTCATCGAGGCCTGGAACCGGGCCAGGTGGTCGTCGAGCCGGAAGAAGGCGCCGTTCCAGACATGCACCACGTCGTAGGTGACGTCGGAACGGGTAAAGCCCAGGTCGGTCAGCGGCAGCTTGGCCTCCGACATCGGCACGATGCGTCCCTCGACGATCGCCGCGCCCTTCGACAAGTCCACCTGCGGTTCCGGAGCCTTTGCCTGCGCGACCATGACGTCCCCTCCAACCCTGGAAAACGCCCAGAGCATACGAGCTTTGCCGCGCCCGGCAAATGCCCGCAACGCTGGCATAGCCATGCAATTCCGGCCATACTCCGCCGAATTTCCCGGAGGACACGCCATGCCCACCGCGACGGCCCGCCATTTCCTGCAGATTCCCGGACCGACCAACGTGCCGGACCGGGTGCTGCGCGCGATCGACCGGCCGACCATCGACCATCGCGGGCCGGAGTTCGAGGCCCTGGGCCTCGACGTGCTCTCGGGCATCAAGCGCATCTTCCGCACCCGCCACCCTGTCGTGATCTATCCGGCCTCGGGAACCGGGGCGTGGGAGGCGGCGCTCGTGAACACGCTCTCGCCCGGCGACAAGGTGCTCATGGCGGAGACGGGCCATTTCGCCGCGCTGTGGTGCAAGCTGGCCAAGCGCCTGGGACTCGAGGTGGACCTGATCCCGGGCGACTGGCGCCGTGGCGCGGTGGCGAGCGAGATCCGCGCCAGGCTCGAAGCGGACCGGGCGCGCTCGATCCGCGCGGTCTGCGTGGTGCACAACGAGACATCCACCGGCGCCACGACGCGGGTGCCGCTCGTGCGCAAGGCGATCGACGAGGCGGGCCACCCTGCCCTGCTCCTGGTGGACACGATCTCGTCCCTCGCTTCGATCGACTATCGCCATGACGACTGGGGCGTCGACGTCACGGTGGGCGGCTCGCAGAAAGGGCTCATGCTGCCGCCGGGCCTGTCCTTCAACGCGCTGTCCGACAAGGCGCTCGAGGCGCAGAAGTCCGCCCGCCTGCCGCGCTCCTACTGGGACTGGGGCGAGATGCTCGGCCCGAACGCCAAGGGGTTCTTTCCGTACACGCCGGCCACCAACCTGCTCTACGGCCTCCGCGAGGCCATCGCGATGCTCGAGGAGGAAGGCCTCGAGAACGTGTTCGCGCGGCACGACCGCCACGCCGAGGCGACGCGCCGCGCGGCCACCGCCTGGGGCCTGGAAGTGCTCTGCGCGGTGCCCGAGGAATACAGCTCCTCGCTCACCGCCCTCATGATGCCCGCCGGGCACGATGCGGACCGGCTTCGCGAGCAGATCCTGGCGCGCTTCGACATGTCGCTGGGCATGGGACTGGGCCGGCTGAACGGCAAGGTCTTCCGCATCGGGCACCTGGGCGACTTCAACGACCTGACCCTGATGGGAACCCTTGCCGGCGTGGAGATGGGCCTCGCGCTCGCCGGCGTGCCCCATCGCAAGGGCGGCGCGCAGGCCGCTCTGGACTATCTCGCGAGCGCGAAGGCGGCGCCGGGGACCGTGCGCCGGGCCGCTTGATACTGCTACAGTTACACCATAAGGGCGGGCCCCGGCCCGCCTCAAAACGAGAGAGGAGACACCCATGATCCGTCGCATCGCCGCGGCCGCGGCGGCTGTCCTGCTGTGCGTCGCGGGCCTCGCCCAGGCACAGGGCTGGCCCAACAAGTCGGTGAAATTCATCAATCCCTTCCCGGCCGGCGGCGGCGTGGATGCCTTCGCGCGCCCGATCGCGGCGAAGCTCACGGCCCAGCTCGGCCAGACCTTCTATGTCGAGAACATGGGCGGGGCCGGCGGCACCGTCGGCGCCGCAGCGGCTGCGCGGGCGGCCCCGGACGGCTACACCTTCTTCGTGGGCGCCATCCACCACACGATCGCGGAATCGCTCTACACGAAGCTCACCTACGGCATCGAGCGCGATTTCGAGCCGGTCACGGTCCTCGCTTACGTGCCCAATGTCGTGGTCGTGCACCCGAAGCACAATTTCAGGACGCTCGCCGACCTGGTCGCGCATGCGAAGGCCAACCCGGGCAAGCTCAACTTCGGCTCGGCCGGCAGCGGCACGTCGCACCAGCTCGTGGGCGAGCTCTTCAAGATGCGCACCGGCGTGGACCTCACGCACGTGCCCTACCGCGGCGCCGGCCCGATGATGCAGGACCTGCTCGGGGGCAACGTGGACATGGCCTTCGACGGCATGGGCACCTCCGCGCCCCAGATCAAGGCGGGCAAGCTGCGCCCGCTGGCCGTGTCGAGCGCCACGCGCTCGCCGCTCATCCCGGACGTTCCGACGCTGAAGGAACTGGGCGTCGCCGACTTCGAGGTCACGACCTGGTACGCGATGTGGGCCGTGAAGGGCACGCCGCGCGAGATCATCGACCGCATGTACCAGGAAGTGGTGAAGGCGCTCGCCACGCCCGAGGTCAAGCTGGCCTGGGAGCAGCAGGGCGCCGTCGCCGGCGGCCAGCCGCCCGCCGAGTTCGGCCGCTTCGTGAGCGCCGAGGTGCAGCGCTGGGGCAAGGTCGTG
>JBGAOO010000292.1:0-4417 GCA_044221765.1 Usitatibacteraceae bacterium
ACTCGACGAGCTCGCGATCCAGGGCGAGCAGCGCCTCGAGCCGCGCGCGCCGCGCCTTGGCCTTGATCGCCGGCGCGCTGTCCACGTGATGGCGCGGCTCGGCCGCGTTCTTGGCGCGCACCAGGTCGTGGACCCAGGTCTGCAGGATCATCAGCGTGCGTTCCAGGCGCGCACGGTCGAAGCCCGTGGCGAAGGCGATCGCGTGCGCCCCTTCGGGCCGCGCCAGCTCGCCCACGACCTTCTTGCGCCACTGGGCCTCTTCGGGCTCGGCCAGTTGCAGCGCCAGCCTCGGCGCGCCTCCGGCCAGCGCGAGGGCGGCCTCCGGATCGTGCGCGCCTTGCTCCTTGAGCCAGGCCAGGGCGAGCGCGCGCGCGGGCGTGGCGAGTGCGACGACCTGGCAGCGGCTGCGGATGGTCGGCAGCAGGCGCGCCGGCCGGTCGCTCACGAGCACGATGAGCGTCGCGGGCGGCGGCTCCTCGAGGGTCTTGAGCAGGGCATTGGCGGCGGCGGGCGCGAGCGCCTCCGCCGGATGCAGCACGATCACGCGAAAGCCCGCACGGTGGGTCGAGAGGGAGACCATCTCGCCCACGCGACGCACCTGCTCGATCTTGATCACGAGGCTCTTCTTCCCCGCCTCCTTGGCGGTGTCCGCCTCGCCGGCCTCCTCGTCGGCCTCTTCCGCGGCTTCCGGGAGGATCTCGCGGAAATCGGGGTGGTTGCCCTGCGAGAACCAGTGGCACGACGGGCAATGCCCGCACGCGAGCCCGTCCGCCGGGGATTCGCACAGCAGCCCGCGCGCCAGCTCGCGCGCGAAGTCCACCTTGCCGATGCCGGCCCTGCCGGTCACGAGCAAGGCGTGCGGCAAGCGCTCGCGGCGGGCGAGCAGGCGCCCGAGCGCCTCGGCGTGCCAGGCCGGCGCGCTCACGGAAAGGCAGCGGCGAAGGCCGCGCCCAGGCGCGCGCGCACGGCCTCGATGTCGCCGCTCGCGTCGACGACCTTCACGCGGCTCGGATGGCGGCGGGCCCGCTCGAGGTAGGCCTCGCGCACGCGCCGGAAGAACTCGGCCGCCTCGCTCTCGAAGCGATCGGGCGTGCGGCTCTGCGCGCGCTGGCGTTCGTAGGCGATGCCGGGGTCCAGGTCGAAGAGGAACGTCGCGTCGGGCTGGCGGTGCGGGTGCACGAGCGACTCGAGCCGCTCGAACACGTCGGCGGGCAGGCCCCGTCCGCCGCACTGGTAGGCGTAGGTCGCGTCGCTGAAGCGGTCGGAGAGCACCCAATCGCCGCGCGCGAGCGCCGGCTCGATGACGCGCACCAGGTGCTCGCGTCGCGCGGCGAACATGAGGAGCGCCTCGGTGGTGCCCTCCATTTCTTCCTTGAGCACCATCGCGCGCAGCTGCTCGCCGAGCGGCGTGCCGCCGGGTTCGCGGGTGAGGACCAGGCCCTTCCCCTTCGCCCGGATCGCGTCCGACAGAAATGCCAGGTGCGAGGACTTCCCCGCGCCATCGATGCCTTCGAAGGTGATGAACTTTCCCGGTGCCATCATTTCCCCAGTTGGTATCTTGCCACGGCGCGGTTGTGCTCCTCGAGCGTAACCGAGAACTGGTGCGTCCCGTCGCCGCGGCCGACGAAGTACAGGAAGGCGGTGCGCTCGGGGTGCAGCGCCGCGGCGATCGAGGCCGCGCCGGGCATCGCGATGGGCGTGGGCGGCAGGCCGTCGCGCGTGTAGGTGTTCCAGGGCGTGTCGGCCAGCAGGTCCCGGCGGCGCAGGTTGCCGTCGAAGCGCTCGCCGAGCCCGTAGATCACGGTGGGATCGGTCTGCAGGCGCATGCCGCGGCGGATCCGGTTCACGAACACGGAGGCGATCACGGGCCGCTCGGCCGCCTGCCCCGTCTCCTTCTCGATGATCGAGGCGAGGATGAGCGCCTCGTAGGCCGAGGCGAGCGGCACCTCGGGGTCGCGGCCCTCCCAGGCCTGCGCCAGGCGCTTGCGCATGGCCGCCAGGGCGCGCTTGAGCAGCTCGACGTCGGTGGTGCCGGCGAGGAAGCGGTAGGTGTCCGGAAAGAAGAGCCCTTCGGCGGACGGCTCGGCCAGGCCCAGGACCGCCCGCACCTCCTCGGGGCCGTTTCCGGCGAGCGTCGTGCGCAGGTGCGGATGCGCCTTCATCTGCGCGAGCCACTGGCGAAGCGTCGTGCCCTCGACGAAGGCGATCTCGATGGGCAGCACCTCGCCCGCGGCGAGCTTGTCGAGCAGCGCGATCGGCGTGAGCGGCGCCTCGATCCGGTAGGTCCCCGCCTGCAGTGCGCCCGCCTTGCCGAGCGCGCGCCCCAGGACCCAGAACGTGGTGGCCTCGGGCAAGAGGCCCTCGTCGGCGAGCTGCCTCGCCACGCCCTTCAGGCTCGCGCCGGCCTTCACGGTGAAGTCGAACGGCACCCGGGGCGGCTCGAGCGGGCGCACGCAGAACGCGATCGCCCAGGCGAGCGCCAGGACGGCGAGCGCGAGCGCGCCGAGCAGCAGGTGCCTAGCGAGCCGCATCCTCTTGCTCGACAAGCCGCTGCAGGCGGCGCGTCACGGGACCGGGGCTCCAGCGCCGGGCCTCGAAGGCGGCGACCGGCCAGAGCCCGATGAGGCTGTTGGTAAGGAAGACCTCGTCGGCTTCCTCGACCTCCCCGAAGGCGATGTCGCGCACCTCGCAAGCGATCGACTCGGCGCCGGCCAGGTCCAGGACGCGCTCGCGCTGCGCGCCGGCGACGCCGCAACGCGAGAGCTCGGGCGTGATGAGGCGCCCGCCCCGCACCAGGAAGACGTTGCTCATGGTGCCCTCCACGAGCCGCCCCTCGCCGTCGGCGAGCAGGCCCTCGCGGATCGCGGGATCGCGCCACTCGGCGCGCGCGAGCACGTTCTCCAGGCGGTTGAGCGACTTCACGCCGGCCAGGCGCGGCTGGATGGCGAGCGCGAGCCCGCAGCGCCGCACGCGCACGCCGTCGCGCTCGGCTTCGGGAGCGGGCGGCAAGGCGGGATAGGCGACGACGATTCGGTTTGCTTCCAGGTCCTCGGCGAAGGCGTAGCCGCGGCCCGAAGCCCCGCGCGTCACGATCACCTTCGCGACGGCCTCGCCCGGGGCGACCCGGCGGATTTCCTCGAGGAACACCCCTTCCGCGGGGCACTCGAGCCCCACGATCCCGCAGTCGCGCCGCAGGAGCCGGTACTGCCGCACCCAGTTGAGCGGGTGCCCGGCCTGCACCCGCATGGTGCGGAACACGCCGTCGCCGTACATGAACCCGCGGTCGGCGAGATCCACCGACTGGGCGGGCCAGCCATTGACGAGGAAAGAGGCCATGCGCCTTCCGGAGCGCGCGCGGCGCTCTAGCGCAGGCGCCGGAACGCGAGCGTCCCGTTCGTGCCGCCGAAGCCGAACGAGTTCGAGAGCGCCACGTCGATCTTCATGTCGCGCGCCGTGTTGGGCACGTAGTCCAGGTCGCAGGCCGGGTCGGGCGTGTCGAGGTTGATGGTCGGCGGCGACACCTGGTGGTGGATCGCGAGCACCGTGATGAGGGCCTCCACGCCGCCGGCCGCGCCGAGCAGGTGGCCGGTCATGGACTTGGTCGAGTTCACGGCGAGCGACCGGGCGTGATCGCCGAAGGCGGCCTTGATCGCCAGGGTCTCGTTGGCATCGCCCAGCGGCGTCGACGTGCCGTGGGCGTTCAGGTACTGGACCTCGCCCGGGGCGAGCCCGGCATTGCGCAGCGCGGCGAGCATCGCGCGCCGCGGGCCGTCCATGTCCGGGGCGGTGATGTGGTTCGCGTCGGCGCTCATGCCCATGCCGGCGAGCTCGCAGTAGATGCGCGCCCCGCGCCTTCTGGCGTGCTCGTACTCCTCGAGGATGAGGATGCCCGCGCCCTCCCCGAGCACGAAGCCGTCGCGGTCCCGGTCGAACGGCCGCGAGGCCCGCGCGGGGTCGTCGTTGCGCTCTGAGAGCGCCTTGAGCGAGCAGAAGCCGCCCATGCCCGACAGGCAGATGGTCGCCTCGGAACCGCCGGCGATCATGACGTCGGCGTCGCCGTATTCGATGAAGCGCCCGGCGTCGCCCACGCAGTGCGAGCTGGTGGTGCAGGCCGAGACCATCGAGACGTTCGGGCCCTTGGCGCCGGTCTGGATGGAGATGAGGCCGGCCACCATGTTGATGATCGAACCCGGCACGAAGAACGGGGAGATGCGCCGCGGACCCTTGGCGCCCATCTCGAGGATGTTCTCCTGGATCATCGGCAGCCCGCCGATGCCCGAGCCCACGTTCACGCCGATGCGCTCGGCGTTCGTCCCGTCGATCACGAGCCCGGCGTCCTCCAGGGCCATCTTGGCCGCGGCGATGCCGTAGTGGATGAAGGTGTCCGCGCGCCTGACTTCCTTCGGCGGCATCCACT
>JBGAOO010000293.1:0-4433 GCA_044221765.1 Usitatibacteraceae bacterium
CCCAGCCCACCAACCCGGCCTCGCCCCTCGACATCAACGGCGCGTGCTACGCCACGGCGGGCTTCGTCACGGTGGGCGCCAACGGCTCCTCGCTCTACAGCGCCGACGCGATCGCCTTCACCTCGAACACCACGAACACCGCCGCCACCCTGAACGGCTGCACGAGCAACGGGATCGGCGCCTACGTCGCCGTGGGCAACGGCGGCGCGCTCATCACGGCCACGGACGGCAAGACCTGGGCGGCGCAGAACACGGGCACGACCGCCGACCTGCTGGCGGCGGCCTACGGGAACGGCCTGTATGTCGCGGTGGGCAAGGGCGGCACCATCATCACGAGCACCGACGGCGCCACCTGGAAGACGGTGGCCTCGGGCACGACGGCCGACCTGCGCGGGGTGGCGGTGGGCATCCTGAACGCCCTCACGACCCCGAGCTACTTCTATGTCGCGGTGGGCGCGAACGGCGCCCTCGTCACGAGCGCCGACGGCGCCACGTGGACCAGCCAGGCCCCGATCTCCACGAGGGACCTCGAGGACGTGATCTTCGGCGGCCAGTTCGTCGCCGTGGGCGCGGGAGGCACCATCCTCACGAGCCCGGACGGGCTCGCGTGGACGGCACGCACCTCCAACACGGCGAACGACCTGTTCGGCGTGACGCGCACGCTCACCGGCTACTCGATCGTCGGCGCGCAGGGCACCAACCTCACCTCGTTCTGAGGCGGCGGGCTTCCTACCAGGAACGCGGGCGGGGCGGCGCGCGGCGCTGGCCCGACCACGCCGATTCCGGCAGCGGCGCCGTCACGGCCTTGGCCACCCAGGGCATCATCAGCGCGTCCACCACGTGCAGCACGCCGTTGCTCGCCGGGATGTTGCGCGCGGACATGTTGGCGTGGCCGAAGGTCATGCCGTCGTCGGTGGCGCCGATGTGGATGCTGCTGCCCTCGAGCGTGGTCGCGTTGCCGCTGGGCAGGTCCCAGGTCTTCAGCGCGCCGCGCAGGGTGTGGTAGTTGATCATTTCCGCCAGGCGCTTCGGGTCGCCCATCAGCGCCTCGTAGTCGTCCGGCGCGAGCTTGCGGAAGGCCTCGTCGTCGGGCGCGAAGAAGGTGAACGGGCCGGCACTGCTCAGGGACTTGGCCAATCCGGACAGGGTGATCGCGCGGGAAACCGTGCTAAGCGACGGATTTGAAAGGGCAATATCAACTAGGTCCCGGAGGATCGGCTTCATGGCATACCTTCTGCAGTGGACAAACCTCCATCATGCGCCCCGGAGGTCCCGAACCCCCGGAAAAGCCAAAATATAAGTCGGGGCCAGCGCCGGACTTTCCCCCCCGGAAAGCGGCCCCAAGCGGGCGATTTCCCGCCTAGGACTCGTCCACCGACAGCGCGAGCCGCTCCCCGATCGCCGCCGAGTGCTTGAAACCGTGCCCGGAACAGGGCGAGGCGATCGTGATGCTCGGGAAGTCCGGGTGCGGCTCGATCACGAAGTGGCAGTCGGCGGTCATCGTGTACAGGCAAGCCACCGCCTTCACGCATTCGCCGGAAAGGCCCGGGAAGCACGGGGCCACCTTGTCCTCGTAGAGCGCGCGCGCCTCCGCCGGCGCCACCTTCCGCGCCATCTCCTCCGGCGTGGTGGCGAGCGCATGCTGCTCGCTCGCGATCTTCACCCCGCCCGCGCGACCCTCGATCGCGGGGAAGCCGTAGATCGGCTGGTCGCGCCCCGCCAGTTCCCAGATGAACACGGGGAATCGCTCCGGCTCGAAGGGCGCGATCGCGTCCTTCGCACGGAACCAGAAGAGCGCCTGGCGCCGCACCGTGAACCGCCCGGCCCACGTGCCGCCCAGCAGCGAAGGCAGCCAGGGTCCCGCGGTGACCACCAGCCGGCGCGCGCGGTAGCGGCCGAACTCCGTCTCCAGGCACGCGAGCCCGCCGCGCTCGTGGAAGCCGGTCGCGCGCTCGCCGCGGTGGATGGCCGCCCCGTGCTGCGCGGCGAGCGCGAGTTGCGTGTCGATGCACGCCTCGGGCCTCAGGAACCCCGCCTCGGGCTCGAAGTAGCCCACCTCGTCCTCGCGCACCGCGAAGGCCGGGAAGCGGCGGCGGATCTCGCCGGCCTCCAGCAGCTCGTGCCGGATGCCGAAGCGCTGCGCCGCGGCCAGGGTGTTCGCGAAGAAGCCCGGGACATGGCAGGTGGCGCGCGGCCCCTGGCTGGAGACGATGAGCCCGCCGGTGGCGCGCAGGAGTTCGCGCCCCGTCGCGCGCTCGAGCTCGCGCCAGATCTCGTGCGAGCGAATCGCGAGCGGCGTGTACTGCTCGCCCTCGCCGATCGCCAGGCGCGTGATGCGCGTGTCGCCGTGGCTCGAGCCGAAGGCGTGCGGGGGCGAGAACCGGTCCACGCCCAGCACCCGCCGGCCGCGGCGGGCGAGCTGGTAGAGCGCGGCGCTGCCCATCGCGCCCAGGCCCAGGACGATGGCGTCGAGAACGGGGTCCATGGCCGCCGATTGTAGGCGGCGCGGGCCCGGCCCACCGACTTTCCCGCGCGCGTCCCCGAGACCGCTTACAAACGCAATCCGCGCCACCCGCCGTTTGTGCGAACCCTCACAGCCGCCCGCGGGGAGCCGGGGCGAGGATGTGCCCCATCAACCGGCGGCGGGAAGCCAGTCCCGCCAAGGCAACAACCAGGAAAGGGAGACCGACCATGAACCGCATGCAATCGACCGCCAGGAACATCCTCTCGATCGTCGCGCTGGGCTGCTTCGCCTCCCTGCCGGCCCACGCCGACACGATGGGCGCCCGCGCCCTCCAGGGCTGGGTGTCGCATGCCGAGGCGGTGTTCGCCGCCGCCGATGCCGAGAACCTCGCCCGGGCCCAGGCCCTCGAGTCGCAGCGCGCGTGGGTCGCCCATGCCGAGGCGGTGTTCGCCGCCGCCGACGCCGAGAACCTCGCGAACGCCCGGGCCGTCCAGTCGCCCCTGGCGTGGGTCGCCCATGCCGTCTTCGCCGCGGCCGACCAGGAGAACCTGCGCAAGTCGAAGTCGATGCTCGCGCGCGCCGATTGACCCTCCCTTCCTTGTTGGAGCGGGTCCGAACGCCCGCCGGTCCACCGGCGGGCGTTTCTTTTGCGGCCGACTCGTGTCATCCCGGCGGGCACGGCCGGCGTTAAGGACGCGCGGCCGATCCCGGCCGCCCACTTCCCGGGAGACCCCGTGCTCGACTCGCTGCAATCCGCGCTCGCCGCCAACCAGCTCGTTTCCGGCGGCGTCGTGCTCGCCGGCCTGGGCGTCGCCGCCCTGTGGCTGCGCGAGCTGCCCGCCAGGGCCTTCGCCTGGGCGCGCCACTTCTTCGTCACCACGCTCTCGCTCGACAGCCGCGAGGAGCTGCTCTTTCCCGCGCTGGTGGAGTACATGGACACGCGCGAGGCCCTGCGCCGCATCAACAACTTCACCGTGCGCACGGTGCGCCAGCAGGACTCGAGCTCGCAGAGCCTCGCCGAGGAGCTGCAGCAAGGCGGCAAGCCGCGCGCGCTCTTCTCCCCGGGCGAGGGGTTCCACGTCTTCTTCCTGGACGGGCGCCTCATGTGGATGAAGCGCGAGCTCCAGGTCGGCATGGCCATCGTCGAGAAAATCACGCTCTCCACCCTCGGGCGCGACAAGCGCCCGCTGGAGGCCCTGGTGCAGGCCGCCATGGACCACCGCATCGCGCGCGAGCTGAACCGCATCGCGATCTACGTGCCGAGCACCTACGGCAACGACTGGACGCGCGCGCGCCTGGGCAACAACCGCAAGCTCGACTCCGTGGTGCTCAAGGCCGGGCAGAAGGAATCGATCCTCGCCGACCTCACGCGCTTCTTCGCGAGCCGCGAGCGCTACGAGCTGCTGGGCATCCCCTGGCGGCGCGGCTACCTGCTCTACGGCCCGCCCGGCACGGGCAAGACCTCGCTCGTCACCGCCCTCGCCTCCGAGCTGCAGCTCAACGTGTGCGTGCTCTCGCTCGCCTCGCCCAACGTGACCGACGAGAAGATCGGCAACCTGCTCGCGGGCGTGCCGCACCGCTCCGTGATCCTCATCGAGGACGTGGACGCCTTCTTCCAGGCGCGCACGAAGGCCGACGCGCAGGTGCGCGTGTCCTACTCGGGCTTCATCAACGCGCTGGACGGCGTGGCCGCGCACGAGGGCTCGGTGGTCTTCCTCACGACCAACCACCCGCAGCTCATCGACGAGGCGGCCATCCGCTCCGGCCGCGTCGACTTCCGCCTGGAGCTGGGCCGCTGCGACCGCGACCAGCTCGAGCGCATGTACCGCAAGTTCGACGACGACGCCCTGGCGGCCGCGCGCTTCGCCGACAGCGTGCCGGCCGAGCGCTTCTCGCCCGCCCAGGTGCAGGAGAGGCTGCTCAACTGCGCGGGCGTCGACGAGGCGATCGCGCGCTTTCGCGAGGCGGA
>JBGAOO010000294.1:0-4382 GCA_044221765.1 Usitatibacteraceae bacterium
CTACTACCTGAACTTCCGCTGGTGCAACGCCAACGGCAGCTCGAGCTGCGCGGGTTCCTGCGCGGCCTACGTGGACGAAAACGTAAACTGATTCCCGCGATCCCGGGCCCGCATACAATCCTGTATGCGGGCCTTTTTCTTGTCTGGACTCCCATGAACATCAAAGCACTCCCCCTCATCGCCTGCCTCGCGTTCGCGGGCGCCGCCTTCGCGCAGCAGTCGCCGGCCGAGAAGATCCTGATCACCAACGGCCCCATCCGGGTCACCGGCGAGGACTTCGAGGCCTTCCTGCTGCGGCTACCCGAGGAAAAGCGTGGCGACGTGCGTGCGAGCTACGAGCGCATCGGCAAGGCCGTCGAGTCGGTGTATTCCAACCGCGTCCTGGCCGAAGACGCGAGGAAACAGGGCCTGGACAAGGACCCGCTCATCCGCCTGCGCATGAAGCAGATCGAGGAGGGCTACCTCGCGCAGCTCTGGATGGATGAATTCGCGAAGAAGGAGAAGCTGCCCGACCTCACCAAGCGCGCCGAGGAGATCTACCGCGTGAACCGCACGCGCTACGTGGAGCCCGAGCGCTTCACGGGCGACTACATCCAGGTCTCGCTGGTGGGCCGCACGCGCGAGATGGCGCGCGAGCGCGCGAAGGAGATCGTCGCCCGCGCCAAGGCCGGCGAGAGCTTCGAGGCGCTCGGCCGCGTCTACAACGAGGACAGGAACTACAAGAAGAACCAGGGCAAGTTCGAGCTGGTCGCCGCGAGCGACCTGGAGAAGCCCATCGCCGACGCCGCCTTCGCCCTGAAGAACCCCGGCGACATCAGCGAGCCCGTCGAATCCGGCGCCGCCCTGCACCCGAGGTGAAGGTGGACATCGTCGCGCAGGAGAAGGAAAAGCTCCTTGCGAACATCACCGACCGGCGCATCGGCGAGCTCAAGAACACGAAGGACACGAAGACCTACGACGAGACCATCGCCTCGCTCTTCGTCGACGTGGACCGTGCCGCGATCGACCGCCTGCACCGCGAGGCCGCCGAGGCGAGGAAGAAAGCGCAGTAGGGGCGGGACCCCGTGCTCTGGCGCCACCGCTGGCTGCTCTGGTCGTTCACGCGCCGCGAGGTCCTGAACCGCTATGCCGGCTCCGCCGCGGGCCTCGCCTGGGCGCTCGCCCACCCCCTCGCGCTCCTCGCCGTCTACGCCTTCGTGTTCACGGGCGTCTTCCGCATCAAGCTCCCCCCCGAGGCCGGCGCGGCCGGCTACACCGCCTTCGTGGCCGTGACGCTCTGGCCCTGGCTCATGTTCGCCGACGGCCTGCAGCGCGGCATGGCCTCGGTGCAGGCCAACGCCGGTCTCATCCGCAAGGTCGCCTTTCCGCACCAGCTCGTCGTCTATGCCGCCGTGCTCTCCACCTTCGCCGTGCATGCGGCGGGCTACCTCGTGGTGCTGCTCGTGCTGCGCGCGGCGGGCGAGCCGGTGAGCCTCGCCGGGCTGCCCTGGGCGTTCGTGCTGATCGCGCTGCTCGCGGTGGGCACCACGGGCCTCGCCGCCGTGTTCGCCACCCTGCAGACGCTCCTGCGCGACGTGGAGCAGGTGGTCGCCGTCGCGATGACGCTGCTCTTCTACGCCACGCCCATCCTCTACCCCTCGAGCCTGGTGCCCGAGGCGCTCAAGCCGGTGATCAACGCCAACCCGCTCGCGTGGTTCGCCGCGCGCCTGCGCGAGGTGCTGCTCTCGGGCAGCGGGCCGCAGCTCACGGACCTGGGCATCGCGCTGGGCTGCGCGGTGGCGCTCCTCGCCGGGCTCGCCCTCTTCGACCGCGTCTCGCCCTACTTCGAGGATTTCCTGTGAGCGCCCCCCCGCTCATCCGCTTCGAGGGCGTAGGGAAGGACTACCCCAAGATCGACACGGCCGCGCACCGCCTGTCGACGCTGCTCGCGCTGGTGGCCGGCCGCGGCGACGTGCCGCATTTCCGCGCCCTGGAGGGCATCGACTTCGAGCTGCGCCGCGGCGAGTCGCTCGGCCTGGTGGGCGAGAACGGCGCGGGCAAGTCGACGCTGCTCAAGATCATCGCGGGCGTGGTGCGGCCCACGCACGGCAAGGTGCAGGTGAACGGGCGCGTCTCGGCCCTGCTCGAGCTGGGCAGCGGCTTCCACCCCGACTACACGGGCCGCGAGAACATCCACCTCTCGGCCACCCTCATGGGCTTCACGCGCGCGCAGGTGAAGGAGCGCGAGGAGGCCATCGTCGCCTTCGCCGACATCGGCGAGCACATCGACCTGCCGATCAAGCACTACTCCTCGGGCATGGTGGTGCGGCTGGGCTTCGCGGTCGCCTCGGTGCTCGAGCCCGAGGTGCTCATCACCGACGAGGTGCTCGCGGTCGGCGACGAGTCGTTCCAGAAGAAGTGCATCCGCTGGCTCGAGGGCTTCATGAACGGCGGCGGCACGCTGCTGCTCGTCTCGCACAGCCTGTACCACATCCAGTCGCTCTGCCAGCGCGCCCTCTGGCTGCACGGCGGGAAGATCCGCCTGGCCGGCACGAGCGCCGACGTGACGCGCGAGTACCTCACCTGGCACGAGGAGAAGTCGCGCCGGGAGAAGGAGCGCGAGGCCCAGGCGCCCCGGGCCGTCTCGATGGCCGTGCCGCGCATCGTCGAGACGTGGATCGAGGACGGCGAGGGCCGCCCGCGCGACACCTTCACCGCCGGCGAGGACCTCGTGCTGCAGGGCATCGCCTACGGCCCCGACGGACGCGCCCCCGTGGTCCTCTTCGGCCTGGTGCGCGCCGACGGCACCGGCATCTACGGCGAGAACAGCACCGACGGCCGGTTCGACCCCCGCCCGCTGGGCGAAGGGATGTACGCTTTCGGCGTGCGCCTGAAGCAAATCCCGTTGCTGCCCGGCAAGTACGTCCTGCGCGGGCATGCGATGGACCCCGAGGCGCTTCGCCTCTTCGACACGGTCGAGGCGCCGTTCGTGGTCACCGGGCAGTCCCGGGACTACGGCTTCGTGCGCCTCGCCCACGACTGGGAGCCCGGCCGTGGCCGACGCAACTGACACCAACGCCGCCATCCAGCGGCGCGAACTCGCCTCCGCCCTCGAGGCGTCCTGGAAGGCCCACCGCAGCGGCCGGCTGGAGGACGCCATGACCGGCTACCAGGCCACCGCGCGCGATTTCCCCGGGGAGGCCGAGCCGATCTTCCGCATCGGCCTGGTCCACGCCGAAAGGGGGTCCTATGCGGCCGCGCTGGAGACGCTCAGGCGCGCGATCGCCATCGCGGAGCAGCCCCACTACCACTACGCCCTGGGCGACATCCTGGAGCGCTCCGGCGACCGTCCGGGGGCCATCGCCGCCTGGCGCCGGGCGGTGATGATGAACGGCAACCTGGCCGCGGCCCACGCCCGCCTCGGGATCGCCCTGCAGGACGAGCGCCAGATCGACCAGGCCATCCCGCACCTGGTGTTCGCCGCGCGCCTGCGCGGGCAGGACCCGCGGTCCTGGAACAACCTCGCCGTGGCCCTGCTGTCCCTGGACCGCGCGGTCGAGGCCGAATCCGCCGCCCGCGAGGCCCTGGAGCACGACCCGGCCTACGGCCCGGCCAACTACAACCTCGCGCGGGCCCTGCTCACCCAGGGGCGCGAGGCGGAGGCGCGGCCGGTGCTCGAGGCGGCGGTGCGGGGCGACCCGAAGAACGCCCGTGCCTGGGACCTGCTCGGTTCCTGGCACCTGCGCGCGGGCAACCTGCTCGAGGCCGGCCAGGCGCTCGAGCAAGCCGTGGCCGCCGACCCGGAGGACGACGTGGCCTGGGTGCACCTGGGCGTCTTCCGCACCCACGTCGCCCTGGCCGAGGAGGCCGCCGAGGCCTATGCCCGCGCGGAGGCGCTCGGCCCGCCCGATGCCGCCCAGATCGGCAGCAACCGTCTCTTCGCCCTGCAGTATTCCGGGCTCACCAGCCGCGAGGCCGTGTTCGAGGCGCACAAGGCCTGGGGCGCGAAGTACGCGCCCACCCGGCTGCCGGCGCGCGTGTTCGCCAACCCGCCCGATCCGGCCCGGCGCATCCGCCTGGGCTACATCTCGCCGCGCTTCCACCGGGCCTCGGTCGCCTTCCTGCACGTGCCCGTCCTCGAGCACCACGACCGCGCGGCGTTCGAGGTGCACCTGTACGCGGAGCAGGACATCGAGGACGACGTGACGGCCCGCATCCGCGCCACCGGCGCGACCTGGACCGACACGCGGGGCCTGTCGGACGAGGCGCTCGCCGAGCGCATGCGCGCCGACGGCATCGACATCGCCATCGACCTGGCCGGCCACACGCCCGGCCACCGCCTCACCGCGCTGCCCCACGAGCCCGCGCCCGTCATCGGCACCTGGCTCGACTACTTCAACACC
>JBGAOO010000295.1:0-1998 GCA_044221765.1 Usitatibacteraceae bacterium
CGGGTCGTAGCGGAAGACGGCCATCGTGTCGCGATTGCCGTTGTAGGCCACCTGCAGCGTCTTGTCGTCGGAATCGAAGGCGAGGGGGACGAACGCGGGGCCCTTGTTCGCCTCGAATCGCGCCAGTTCGTACCAGGGCGATTTCTCGTCCTTCCGGTAGAAGACCACCCTCGTGAGCTCGTTCTTCACGCCCGCCGTGAGCACGCGCGGGACCAGCTTGCTGTCGAGGATCCATTCGTCGGCGTACTCGGAGGGGCGGCCCGACGTGAGCAGCGTGTAGCGACCCGTCACGATGTTGAGCCGGTAGAGATCGCGCGAATCGGCGTCGTTCATGTTGCCCGCCGCGATGATCTCCTCGTCGCTGCCCGGAAGGGTGCGGAAGAACTCGAAGCCGCGGCCGACGTACTGGTTGTTGGCGCGCATCTCGCGAACGGTCCGGGAGATGCGGCGCGACTCCTTGCCGTCCTTGCTCACCATGAACAGGCCGCCGCCGTCGAACTGCCCCGGTCCGGTCGGGGTGTTGTTCTGGCCGAGCGAGTAGAGGATGCGGTCGTTGCCCACCCAGACCACGCGCTGCACGTCGAAGATGTCGTAGCCGGTGAGCATGCGCACGTTGCGGGTGGCCAGCTCGACGACCGCGAGGTTCATCCGGCCCTTGAAGGGCATCGTGGTCGCCATGTACTTGCCGTCCCGCGACAGGATCGGCGTGCTCATCTGGGGCTGCTTCCAGATCTCCTCCGGCTTGATCGGCGCGGGCGTCTGCGCGGACACGGGGAGGGCGAACGCCAGCAGCGCGCCGGCGAGGAGGGCAAGGCGGGAAAGGGGAATCGAGGTCATTGACGGCTCATCCGGATTTCGTGAGGCACGCAGTTTGGGGCGTGACGCGCCGAAACTCAACTGGGCGCGCGGCGGCCCGGGGGGGGCCGAAAGGCCTAGGCGGACGGCGGCGCCTCGGCTTCCTGCTCGGCCATCTGGCGCCGTACCGCGTCCATGTCGAGCGCCTTGGCCTTCTGCACGACCTCCTCGAACGCGCCCTGGGGCAGCGCGCCGGGCTGCGAGAAGACGATCACCTGGTCGCGGAAGACCATGAGCGTGGGGATGGAGCGGATCTGGAAGTGCGCGCCGATCTCCTGCTCCTCGTCCGTGTTCACCTTGGCGAAGACCACGTCGGGGTGCATCTCCGAGACCTTCTCGAACACGGGCGCGAAGCCGCGGCACGGGCCGCACCAGGGCGCCCAGTAGTCGACGATCACGGTCGGGTTGGAAGTCACCACCTGCTCGAAGTTTTCCTTCGTGAGTTCGACGACGGCCATCGGGATTCTCCGGGTGCGGGCCGCCTTCCGGCAGCCCGTGTTGGGGTAAGGGCGCCTACTTCTCGAGCAGCGAGCGCAGCATCCACGCGGTCTTCTCGTGCACCTGCAGGCGCTGCGTGAGCAGGTCGGCGGAGGGCTCGTCGGAGGCCTTCTCCACCAGCGGGAACACCTTGCGCGCGGTGCGGGCCACGGCCTCCTGCCCCTCGACGAGCAGGCGGATCATCTCGGCGGCCTCGGGCACGCCGTCGGTCTCCTTGATCGACGAGAGCTGCGCATAGGCCTTGTACGTGCCCGGCGCGGGGAAGCCCAGGGCACGGATGCGCTCGGCGATGAGGTCCACGGCGAGGGCGAGCTCGGTGTACTGCGCCTCGAACATGAGGTGCAGCGTCTGGAACATCGGGCCCTTCACGTTCCAGTGGAAGTTGTGGGTCTTGAGGTAGAGCGTGTACGTGTCGGCGAGCAGGTGCGAGAGACCCTGCGCGATTCTCGCGCGGTCCTTCTCGGAGATGCCGATGTCCATGGGCGTGAGGCCGGTCGACTTCCTTGCCATTGCGTTCTCCTGGCTGCGATGCGATGCCGGGATATTGCCGGAACCGCCGCGGGCGCTCCAATCATACTTTCCTATGTGCGCCATTGGGCCACCCAATGTGCCGGCGCTCAGGCCCTCGCCCGCCGCGCCGCCTCG
>JBGAOO010000295.1:2019-4368 GCA_044221765.1 Usitatibacteraceae bacterium
ACCGCGAGCGCGCGGACGGACTTCGCGGCGCGTGCATCGGCCAGCGTGCCGTCGGCCGCGAACGCCTCGTGCGCACGCGGCAGGGCCACCTGGCCCGGCAGCACGGTCACGCCCAGCGTGCAGAGGATCTGGCGCAGGTGCGGCAGGCCGCGCACGCCCCCGAATCCGCCGGGCGAGGCCGCGAGCATGGCGCCCACCTTGCCCTGCCAGGGCGCGAGCCCGCTGTCGGCGCCCTTGCCCTCGCCCAGGTCGCGCGAGAGCCAGTCGATGGTGTTCTTGAGGAGCGAGCTCACCGAGGCGTTGTTCTCGGGCGAGGCGATGAGCAGCCCATCGTGGGCGAGCAGGAGCTCGCGCAGCGCGAGCGCCCTGGCGGGCATGCCCTCTGCCGCCTCGAGGTCGCCGTGGTAGATCGGCATCGGGTAGTCGTCCAGGTCGACGAGCGTGACCTCCGCCCCGGCCTCGCGCGCGAACTGCGCGGCCGCGCGGACGAGCTTCTTGTTGAGCGAATCCCGCCGGGCGCTGCCGGCGAAGGCGAGGATGCGGGGCATTCGGTACTCCTCAGGCGACGGGCTGCAAGGATCCCATGCGGCCGGTGCGATAGGCCACCTCGGCCGCGCGCACCTGGTCGAGGCTGTTCATCACGAACGGGCCGTGGAAGACGAGCGGCCCCTCGGCGGGTGCGCCGCCCAGGAGCATGAGTTCGAGCGTCTCGGCACCCGTGTTGGCCGCCGACAGCGCACCGGGCTCGTCCGCGAACACGACGAGCTCGCCCGCCCTCGCCCCGCGCGCGCCCTGGCCGAAGGCGCCCTCCCCCGCGATCACGTAGGCCGCGGCCTCGAAGCTGGCGGCCACCTCGACGACCAGCCTCGCGCCGGGCTCGACGCTGGCGTGCGCGAGGAAGGTGGGCATCAGCGTCTGCGCGGGACCGCGCGCGCCGGCGATCTCGCCCGCGATGACGCGAAGGCGCGCGCCGGGCAGCGCCGCCACGGCGATGTCCGCCGCATCGAGCCGCTGGTAGCGCGGGGGCATCATCTTCAGCGCCCGCGGCAGCGAGGTCCACAGTTGCAGGCCGTGCTGGACGAGTTCCTTCCCGTCCTCGGGCAGGGGCCGCTCGGCATGCACGATGCCCCGACCGGCCGTCATCCACTGCGCGCCGCCGGCGGCGACGATGCCCTCGTGACCGACCGAGTCGCGGTGCTCGTTGCGGCCGGTGAGCAGGTAGGTCACCGTCTCGATGCCCGCGTGCGGGTGCGGGCCCACGCCCTCGTCGCCCGCGACCACCGGGAAGGGACCCAGGTGGTCGAGGAAGACGAAGGGGCCGACCGAGCGGCGCGCGGGATCGGGCAGCGCACGCCGCACGGTGAAGGTGCCCACGGGCGCCTGCTGCGAGGCGATGACGCGCTCGACGGGGCGAAGGGAGAGGTCGGTCATGGCGCGGCTCCTAGCGGCGGTCCACGCTCCAGGCACCGGGCCCGAAGGCCGCGACGAGGAGCATGCCGCCCATGATCGAGACGTTCTTCAGCAGGTGGATCATCTGCCCCTGCGCGGCCTGGGGATCGAGCCCGGCCGGGTTGTGGAAGAAGTAGGTCGTGGGAATGATGAACAGGAAGGTCGCGAGCGCCACCCAGCGAGCCTTGAAGCCGGCGATCAGCATGAGGCCCCCGAGCAGCTCCACCGCGATCGCGCCCACGAGCAGCACCTCGGGCATCGGCAGGCCCTTGGCGGCCATGTAGGCGGCGGTGCCGGCGAAGCCGGTGACCTTGCCCACGCCCGAAACGACGAAGAGCAGCGCGAGCAGCGAGCGACCGGCGAGGGCGGTGAAGTTCTGGAGCGTGGGGTTCATGGCGGTTTCCTTTCGCATGGGCAAGGGGGATCAGGCCAGGTCGAAGAGCAGCACTTCGGCGCCCTTGCCGGCCTCGAGGCGGATTTCCTGCTCGCCCACCGCCTTGAGGGCATCGCCGGCCCCGAGGGGCTGGCCGTTCGCGACGACTTCGCCGCGCGCCACGTGCACGTACGCCTTGCGCCCGGGCGCGAGCGCGTGGACCGCGCTTTCGGTCCCGTCGAGCAGTGCCGCGTAGAGCAGCGCGTCCTGGTGGATCGTGACCGACCCGTCGCGCCCGTCCGGCGAGGCCACCAGCCGCAGCCTGCCGCGCTTGGAGGCCTCGTCGAAGTGCTTCTCCTCGTAGCCGGGCGCGATGCCCAGCGCGGACGGCTCGATCCAGATCTGGAGGAAATGGACCCGCTCGCCCTTCGAGGGGTTGTACTCGCTGTGGCGCACGCCGGTGCCGGCGCTCATGCGCTGCACGTTGCCCGGCCGGATGATCGAGCCGTTGCCCAGGCTGTCCTTGT
>JBGAOO010000005.1:0-34357 GCA_044221765.1 Usitatibacteraceae bacterium
TGGCGCGGCGCATGTACTGGAAGTAGGCGCCGGCATGGCGGGCCTCGTCCCCGGAGAGCGTCGTGTAGATGCGCTTGATCACCGGCTCGGTGTGCCAGTCGGCCGCGCGGCGGTACCACTGGGTGAGCCGGATCTCGCCGCAGAAGTGCAGCATCAGCGTCTCGAGCGCCGGGGCCGGGTCGAAGGGGAAGCGCACGGCGTGCAGCTCGGCCTCGGTGGGCACCAGCTCGGGGCGGAAGCGGCGCAGGTATTCCATGAGCACCAGGGCGTGCTTCTGCTCCTCGTAGAACCAGATGGACATGAAGGCGCAGAAGTCGCTGTCGTCCTGGTTGTCGCGCAGGAACATCTCGGTGGCCGGCAGCGCGGACCATTCCGTGATGGCGTTCATCTTGATGGTCTGGGCCTGCTCCGGGGTGAGCAGGGCGGGGTCGAAGTCATCCCAGGGGATGTCCTTCGCCATGTCCCAGCGGACCTTCTCGAAGGTGGTGAAGAGTTCGGGATACAGCATGGCGGTCTCGCTCGGCGGGGTCGGGGGCACCCCCAGAATACCAAATGCGCGAGTGCTTCTCATGACGATCGCATCCGGCCGGCCCGGGGCGTCGTATCATCCCCGTCGAGAGCTTTACGCCCGGCGGCGGTCGCCGGATTCGCTGGCGTGTCCCTTTGGTCCCATGGGAAGGCGCGGCGCCCTGACTCAACCTGTCGCCCCATGTCCAGAATCGCCGTCGTCGGTGCAGGTATCTCGGGTCTCGCCACAGCCTGGCTGCTCGCGCGCCGGCACGAGGTCGTCCTCTACGAGGCGAACGACTACCTGGGCGGGCATACCCACACGGTGGACGCCACGGCCGATGGCCTTACGGCGCCTGTGGATACCGGCTTCCTCGTCTACAACGAGCGCACCTACCCGAACCTCGTCCGGCTCTTCGCGATGCTGGGGGTCGAGACCGCGCCCTCGGACATGTCCTTCTCGGTGCGCATCGGCGAGGGGGCGCTGGAATGGTCCGGCACCAGCCTTTCCGGGGTGTTCGCCCAGCGCTCCAACCTCGTGAACCCGCGCTTCCTGCGCATGCTGGCGGACCTGCTGCGCTTCAACCGGGAGGCCCTTCGCCTGGCCGGGAGCGGCCAGGCGGTCACCGGCACCCTGGGCGAGTTCCTGGACGCGCGCGGCTTCGGCAAGGAGGTGCGCGAGCTCTACCTCATCCCGATGGCCGCGTGCATCTGGTCCACCCCGGCCACCCAGATCAACCGCTTCCCGATGCAGACCTTCCTGCACTTCTGCGCCAACCACGGCCTGCTCGCGGTGAGCAACCGCCCGCAGTGGCGCACGGTGAAGGGCGGGGCGCGCGAGTACGTGAACCGGCTCGCGGCGGCGCTGCCGGACGTGCGCCTGTCGATGCCCGTGCACCAGGTCCGGCGCTTCGAGGACCGCGTCGAGCTGGCCACGAGCGCGGGCACCGAGCGCTTCGACCAGGTGGTGCTCGCCACGCACACCGACCAGTCCCTCGCCCTGCTCGAGCAGCCCACGCTGGAGGAGCGCGCCGTGCTCAAGGCCATTCCCTACCAGGCCAACCGGGGCGTGCTGCACACCGACGAGCGGCTGCTGCCGCGGCGCCCGCGCGCCTGGGCCTCGTGGAACTTCCACGCCCCGCGCCCGGAGCTCTCCGAGGAGCCGGTCTCGCTCACCTACCTGCTGAACCGCCTGCAGCCCCTGCCCTTCGCCTCGCCCGTGATGCTCACGATGAACCCCATCGACAAGCCGCGCGAGGAGCGGGTGCTCGCGAGCTTCGAGTACCACCACCCCGTCTTCCTCGAGGGCTCGGACGAGGCCAAGCGCCGCGTCGCCTCGCTGCAGGGGCGGGGTCGGACGTGGTTCTGCGGCGCGTGGACGCGCTACGGCTTCCACGAGGACGGCCTGCTCTCCGCGCTGAACGTCGTCCGGCAGATGGGCGTGCCCATCCCGTGGACGGCATGAGCGGGGCGCGCCTGCTGTTCGGGCGGGTGTTCCACAGCCGGCGCCGGCCGGTGCGCCACGCCTTCACCTACCCGGTGTTCTTCCTTCGCGCGCCGCTGTCGGGCCTCGCCTCGGCCGGCCGGGGGCTGTTCTCCGTCAACCGCTGGAACGTGCTCTCGCTGCACGAGCGCGACCACGGCCCGCGCGACGGCAGCGCGCTCGAGCCCTGGGTGCGCGGGCAGCTGGCGCGCGCGGGCGTGCGCGGGGCCGATGGCGAGATCCTGCTGCAGGCCTTCCCGCGCGTGCTCGGCTACGTCTTCAACCCGATCTCGATCTTCTACTGCCAGGACCGGGCGGGCGCCCTGCGCGCGGTGCTGTGCGAGGTGTCCAACACGTTCGGCGAGCGCCACAACTACCTGCTGTCGCACCCGGACGGCCGCCCCATCCTGGCCGGCGACTGGCTCGAGGCGGGCAAGGTCTTCCACGTCTCGCCCTTCTGCGAGGTGGCCGGGCACTACCGCTTCCGGTTCGCCGGCAGCGCGCAGGGCCAGTTCGCGCGCATCGACTACCACGACCCCGAGGGCAGGCTGCTCGTCACGGCGATCGAGGGGAAGGCCGAGCCGATCGGCGCCCGCTCGCTCGCCCGGGCCGTGCTCGGCTACCCCTTCATGACCGCGGGCGTCGTCGCCCGCATCCACTGGCAGGCGCTCCGCTCTGGCTGAAGCGCGTGCCGTTCTTCCACAAGCCCGAGCCGCCGCTCCAGGAGACGACCCGGTGAATTCCGCCCAGAACGTTGCCGTCCTTCCCGCCCCCACCTTCGCCGCGCGCACGCTGTTCCGGCTGCTCTCGCGCCTCACCGTCGGCCGGCTCACCGTCATCACGCCCGAGGGCTCGCGGCGCGTGTTCGCCGGCACCGAGCCCGGCCCGGTGGCGGACCTGGAGATCCGGGACTGGAAGGCGGTCGGGCGCATGATCCGGGCCGCGGAGATCGGCGTGGCCGAATGCTGGGGGCACGGCCAGATCGCCACGAGCGACATGACGGCCTTCCTGCAGCTTTGCGAGGCCAACGAGAAGGTGCTCGGCGAGGTCTACTACGGCAATCCCCTGGTCGCCTTCTTCTTCCGGCTGGCGCACCTGCTGCGGCCCAACACGCGCGCCGGCTCGCGCCGGAACATCCACGCGCACTACGACCTGGGCAACGAGTTCTACGGCCTGTGGCTCGACCGCACGATGACCTATTCCTCGGGGCTCTTCACCGCGGGCCTGGACGGCTCGCTGGAGGCCGCGCAGGAGGCGAAGTACGAGCGCATGCTCGAGGAGCTCGGCGTGCAGGCCGGCCACCACGTGCTCGAGATCGGCTGCGGCTGGGGCGGGTTCGCGGAGTACGCCGTGCGCACGCGCGGCTGCCGCTGGACGGGCATCACGATTTCCCGCGCGCAGCTCGAGCACGCGCGCGAGCGCATCCGCCGGGCCGGCCTGGAGGACAAGGTCGAGCTGCGCTTCCAGGACTACCGCGACCTCGAGGGCCGCTTCGACCGCGTCGTCTCGGTGGAGATGATCGAGGCGGTGGGCGAGCGCTGGTGGTTCGCCTACTTCTGCAAGGTGCACGATTGCCTGGCCCCGGGCGGCCTCGCCTCGATCCAGGCGATCACCATCGACGAGGCCGCGTTCGAGAAATACCGCCGCTCGAGCGACTTCATCCGCGAGTACATCTTCCCCGGCGGCATGCTCGGGTCGGTCGAGCGCTTCACGCACGAGGCGCGCGCGGCGGGCCTCCGGGTGCGCGAGCCCTTCCGCTTCGGGCTGCACTACGCCGAGACGCTTCGCCGCTGGCGCGAGTCGGTGAACGCGAGGGAAGGCGAGATCAAGGCCCTGGGATTCGACGACCGGTTCCTCGCGCTCTGGCGCTTCTACCTGCACTACTGCGAGGTGGGCTTCAACGCGAAGCGCACGGACGTCGTGCACCTCACGCTGGAAAGGCCCGCTTGAAGGCCGTCCTGCTGGCAGCGCTGCTGCTTGCCGCCGCGCTGTGCGCCGGTGCCGCCCCGCCCCTGCCCGCGGCGGTGAACGCGGAATCGCCCGCGCTCAGGACCCTGGGCGAAGGCCGCCTGCGCTTCTTCGGGCTGCACGTCTACGACTCCGCCCTCTGGGTGGCGGGCGAGGCATGGTCGATGGAAAAGGCGTTCGCGCTCGACATCCGCTACGCGATGAACATCAAGGGGCGCGACCTCTCGAAGCGCAGCATCGAGGAGATGCGCAAGCTCGGCTTCCTGGACGAGGCGAAGCTCCGGCGCTGGGAGGAGGCGATGGACCGCGTCTTTCCCGACATCCGGCCCGGCGACCGGCTGGTGGGCGTGAACGTGCCCGGCCGCGAGGCGCGCTTCTACAGCCAGGAGAAGCTGCTGGGGGTCGTGCCGGACCCGGAATTCGCCCGCGCCTTCTTCGGCATCTGGCTCGACGAGAAGACGAGCGAGCCGAAGCTGCGCTCGCAGATGCTGCGCCTGGCCGACTGACCGCCCTTGGCCGCGCGACCGACGTTCCTGCAGCTGGCCGCCTACGGCGCGCTGGGCCTGCCGCTCGCGATGGCGGCGCTGCCCATCTACGTGCACGTGCCCAAGTTCTACTCGGACACGCTCGGGCTCTCGCTCGCGGGCGTGGGCGCGATCCTGCTCGCCGCCCGCGTCCTCGACGCCGTGCAGGACCCGCTGCTGGGGTGGTGGAGCGACCGGCGGCGCGCGCGCGGGGGCAGCCGCTGGACCTTCATCGCCGCCGGCATGCCGGTGCTCGCGCTGGGGCTCGCCGGGCTCTTCAATCCGCCGGCCTGGGGCCCGCAGGCGCTTTCCTGGTGGCTCGTGGCCAACCTGGTGGTCGTCTACACGGCCTTCAGCCTGGTGACGGTGAGCTACCTGGCGCACGGGGCGGAGATCACCGACGACCTCGGCGAGCGGACTCGCGTCACGGCCTGGCGCGAGGGCTTCTCGCTCGTGGGCGTCTTCCTCGCCGCGGCGCTGCCGGAGCTGCTGCGCCAGTCGGCCGGCGATCGCGCGGGCTTCGCGCAGTTCTCCCTGCTCTTCGCGCCGCTCGCCCTGGTGCTCACGGTCGTCGCGATGCGCGGCTCGCCGCCGCCGCACGGGCGGCTGCCGCCGCCGGGCACCGCGATCTTCGGCGCCTACGCGCTGCCGCTGCGCAACCCGCTCTTCCGCCGCCTGCTGCTGGTGTTCGTGCTGAACGGGATCGCGGCGGCCATCCCCGCCACGCTGGTGCTCTTCTTCATCGAGGACGTCGTGCGCCGCCCGGACCTCTCGGCCGTCTTCCTCATCGCCTACTTCGCCGCCGGGGCGGCCGGGCTGCCGATGTGGGTGTGGCTCGCGCGGCGCTGGGGCAAGGCCCGCGCCTGGTTCGCGGCCATGCTGCTGTCGATCGCGGCGTTCGTCTGGGCCTTCCTGCTCGGGCCGGGGGACACGCTCGCCTTCGTCGCGATCTGCGTGATGTCCGGCGTGGGCCTGGGCGCGGACCTCGCGCTGCCCCCCTCGATCCTGGCCGACGTCATCGACGAGGACGAGCGCGCCGGCGCGGGCCGCAACGAAGGCGCGTACTTCGGGCTCTGGACCCTCACCACCAAGATGAACCTCGCCCTCGCCGCCGGCATCGCGCTGCCGCTGCTGCAGGCGTTCGGCTACGCGCCGCGCGCCGCCAACGCCGGCCAGGCGCTCTTCGTGCTGGCCGCCATCTACGCGCTGCTGCCGTGCGTGCTCAAGGCGGCGGCCGCGCTCGCCCTGCAAGCCTCTCCCTTTTTCCGGAAGGAACCCCGATGATCGCCCGTGCCCTGCTGGCCCTCGCCGCCGCCTTGCTCGCCGCCTGCGCGAGCGTCACCCCCGCCGACTACGCCGGCGCGAAGCCGCCCCTGGACCTGCGCGCGTACTTCGACGGCAAGGTCGATGCCTGGGGCATCGTGCAGGACCGCTCGGGCCTGGTGATCAAGCGCATGACGGTCGAGATGACCTGCACCTGGACGGGCGACACGGGCGTGCTGGACGAGCGCTTCACGTACGCCGACGGCACGAAGGAGACGCGCGTGTGGACCCTGCGCAAGCAGGGCGATCGCTACACGGGCACCGCCGCCGACGTGGTGGGCGAGGCGAAGGGCGTGGCCACGGGCAACGCGCTGCAGTGGCGCTACGTGCTCGAGGCGAAGCGCGAGGACGGGGGTACCATCCAGCTCGACATGGACGACTGGATGTGGCTGGTGGACGAGAAGACGCTGGTCAACAAGACCTCGTTCTCGAAGTTCGGCGTGAAGTTCGGCGAGGTCACGATCTTCTTCCGAAAGAGGTGAGCCCTTGGCACTGAATCCCCGCATCCGCGACTGGAAGGACAGGCGCTGCTGGATCGTCGGCGCCTCCACCGGCATCGGCGCGGCCCTGGCCGACAAGCTCGGCGGGCTGGGCGCCCGCGTGGCGGTGTCCGCGCGCCGCGCCGCGCCGCTCGAGGAGATGGTGCTTCGCCTGCCGGCCGGCAAGGGCCTCGCGCTGCCGCTCGACATCACCGACGCGGCCGCCTTCGAGAAGGCGACGGCGAAGCTGGTGAAGCAGTGGGGCGGGCTGGACCTGGTCGTGTTCATGGCCGGCGAATACAAGGCGATGCGCGCGTGGGAGCTCACCGTGCCGGC
This sequence comes from Usitatibacteraceae bacterium, assembly GCA_044221765.1. Lineage (GTDB taxonomy): Bacteria > Pseudomonadota > Gammaproteobacteria > Burkholderiales > Usitatibacteraceae > FEB-7. The sequence goes on from JBGAOO010000005.1 coordinate 6,621, forward strand.
CGCGCGCTCCATGGTCGAGGTGAACCTCATGGGCTGCCTGAACGGGCTCTCGGCGCTCATCCCGCAGTTCCTGAAGCAGGGCAGCGGCACGATCGCGCTCGTGTCCTCGGTGGCGGGGTATCGCGGCTTGCCCAAGAGCCTCATCTACGGGCCCACGAAGGCGGCGGTGATCAACCTGGCCGAGACGCTCTACCTGGACCTCAATCCGAAGGGCATCGGCGTGTGCGTGATCAACCCGGGGTTCGTGAGGACGCCGATGACGGACGTGAACGACTTCAAGATGCCCGCGCTCATCGAGGCGCCCGAGGCGGCGCAGGAGATCGTGAAGGGCCTGGAGGCCGGCGAGTTCGAGATCCACTTCCCGAAGCGCTTCACGCGCTTCCTGAAGGTCCTGCGGCTGCTGCCCTACGGCCAGTACTTCCCGGCCATCCGCAAGGCGACGGGCCTGTGAGCGCCGAGGCGCTCGCAAGCCTGAGGGCCTACTGGGAGGGCCTCACGCGCGAGCGGGTGGCCGTGCTCGACACGGTGTACGCGCCCGACGCCTATTTCCGCGATCCGTTCAACGAGGTTCGCGGGATCGACGAGCTGCGCCGCATCTTCGACCACATGTACGACTCGCTGGACGAGCCGCGCTTCCTCGTCCGCGAGACGATCCTGGAAGGCGCCTCGGCCGTGCTCGTCTGGGATTTCGAGTTCCGCGTGAAGGCCTGGAAGCCGGAGGTGATCCGCACCATCCACGGGCTGTCGCACGTGCGCTTCGGGCCCGACGGGCGCGTCACCTACCACCGCGACTACTGGGACGCGGCGGGCGAGCTGTACGCGAAGCTGCCGCTGGTGGGGCCCTTGATGCGCTACCTCGCGAGGAAGATGGGGTAGGCGGGGCCCGCCCTTGATCTTGCTCGTATCGCCGGTGGCCGCGGCGCGGTATGGTCGCCGGGTGAGGATCAAGCCCCAGGACAACCGCTTCATCCGCCCGACCGCCACGCAGGCCTTCGAGGCGGCCGCCGAGGTGCTGTTCGACGAGCGCATCGCCGGCGACTTCGTCTCCTACCGCGTGCAGTCGGAGGACCAGTCGAGCACCTTCCCGGACGGCGCGGCGTGGGCCCGGAGCATGGCGCGCGCGCTCAAGTCGGGCGAGTTCATCGCCTTCCTGGACGAGGCCATCGCGCACGGGCGCGAGGCGCTCGCGGCGACCCTGCCCCACGTGCCCCGCGACCGCTTCGTGCCCGGCCGCGACGACCGCCGCGCCGGCCTCGAGCACCTGGAATGCCTGCACGCGGCGCTGGTGGCGGACAGCGACGATCCCGCCTGGGTCGCGGTCCTCGCCGTCGCGCTCGGGCGCCTCATCGCCACGCAGGCCTCCGGCGGCTTCCCGGCCGAGCGCTGGTCGGAACGCGACCGCAACTGGCTCGAGCTCGACCAGGCCTTCACCAATGCCGCCGCCGGCCCGTTCGCGCGGCTGGTGCTGCAGGGACCCATCCCGCGGGAGGAGCTCGCCCGGCTCGCCGGCGCCATCGCGCCCGATGCGCTCGGGCTGGTGGCCGCGCTCGTTCCCGAGGGCAAGCTGATGGCGATGGCCCGGCCCGAGCCGGCGGCCGATCCTGCCGGCTGAATCCCGGCGCGGCCCGACGGCGCACCGTCCCGGCCCTTGCCGGAGCCCCGGAATTCGCTACCATGGGGGCATCGCACCGATCGAAGTGCGGCCCGCCGACACTCACAAAACCCGAGGAGAAACCGTGATCCAGCTCGCCCGTACCCTTGTCCTGTCGCTCGTCGTGGCGCTGGGAATCGCCGCGCCCGCCCTGGCCGCCGACTACCCGACGCGGCCCGTGAAGTGGATCGTGTCCTACCCGCCCGGGGGCACCACCGACGTGCTCGCCCGCATCATGGCCGGCTGGCTCACCGAGAAGCTGGGCCAGCCCTTCATCATCGAGAACAAGCCCGGCGGCGGCAACAACATGGGCACGGACATGGCGCTCAAGTCCGCGCCCGACGGCTACACGCTCTTCCTCGTGAACCCCGCCAACGGCATCAACCACACGCTGTACAAGAACCTGCCCTTCAACATCCTCACGGACTTGGCGCCGGTCGCGGGCCTCATCCGCTCGCCCAACGTGATGGAGGTGACGAGCGCCTTCCCGGCCAAGACGGTCGCGGAGTTCATCTCCTACTGCAAGGCGAACCCCGGCAAGATCAACATGGCCTCCTCGGGCAGCGGCACCTCGGTGCACATGTCGGGCGAGCTCTTCATGTACATGACCGGCTGCAAGATGCTGCACGTGCCGTACAAGGGCGCCGGCCCGGCCCTGGCGGACCTCATCTCCGGCCAGGTGCACGTGCTCTTCGACAACCTGCCCTCCTCGATCGGCCACATCAAGGGCGGGCGCATCCGCGCGCTGGCCGTCACCACGACCGTGAAGACGCCCGCGCTCGACGTACCCACGGTCGGCGAGACGGTCCCGGGCTACGAGGCGAGCGCCTGGTTCGGGATGGGCGCGCCCAAGGGCACGCCGCGGGAGGTCATCGACAAGCTGAACGCCGAGGTGAACCGCGCGCTGGCGGACCCGAAGATGCGCGAGAAGCTCGCCGAGCTGGGCGGCATGCCCATCCCCGGCACGCCCGAGGACTTCGGGAAGGTGATCGCCTCGGAAGTGGAGAAGTGGTCGAAGGTGGTGACCGCCTCCGGCGCGAAGGTCGAATAGGCGGGCGCTGTCCGGACGCCGCCTCCCGCCCGGGGGGCGGCGTTTCTACGGGGTGATCACGACGAGCACGCTGCACGGCGCCTGCTCGATGAGCGCCTTCGACACCGAGCCGCGCCACCAGCGGCGCGCCCAGCCCTGCAGGTGCTTGTGCCCGACGATGATGAGGTCGGCCTGCACGCGCCGCGCGCAGTTGGCGATCTCGTCCACCGCGTCGCCCACCACCACCTCGCCCTGGGGCGTGTGGCCGGCCTCGGCCAGGCGGCGCAGGCCCTCGTCGAGGATCGCCTGGTACTGCTGGCGCTCGCGCTCGTCGTGGCCCTGGTCGACGATGCCGATCTCGCCGCCGGCGAACTCCACCGGCAGCGGCATCACGGCGATGAGGAAGAGCTCGGCCTTGGACAGGTGGGCCATGTCCCGGCAGTCGAGCAGCGCTTTCTGGCCCGACACGGAGCCGTCGTAGGCCAGCACGATTCGCTTGTACATGGGTCGCCTCTTCGGGAATGGGTTGGGTTGCCTGCGCCGCGGCCATCATAGCGCCGGGATCAAAGGGGACGCTACCCTCTAGAGGGTAGCGTCCCCTTTGATCCGCTAGAATCACGGCCCGCACCACGACCGTCCCGTTCCCCGCCTCGATGACCGCCCCCGATTCCGCCCTGCCCCGCATCCTGCCGATCCTCGCCGCCGAACTCGCCGCGCGCCCCGCCCAGGTGGCCGCCGCCATCGCCCTGCTCGACGAGGGCGCGAGCGTCCCTTTCATCGCGCGCTACCGCAAGGAGGCCACGGGCAACCTCGACGACACGCAGCTGCGCCTGCTCGAGGAGCGCCTGGCCTACCTGCGCGAGCTCGAGGAGCGCCGGGCCGCGGTCCTCGCCTCCGTCGGGGAGCAGGGCAAGCTCACGGAAGCGCTGCGCGCCGCCTTCGAGGCCGCCACGACCAAGCAGGCGCTCGAGGACCTGTACCTGCCCTACAAGCCGCGCCGGCGCACCAAGGCGCAGGTCGCGCGGGAGGCGGGCCTCGAGCCGCTGGCCGATGCGCTCCTCGCCGACCCGACTCTCGTGCCCGAGGTCGAGGCGGCCGCGTACGTGAAGGTCGTGCCCGCTTCCGAGGGCGTGGAGGCGATCCACGTGCCCGATGCGAAGGCCGCGCTCGAGGGCGCCCGCGACATCCTCGCCGAGCGCTTCGCCGAGCGGGCGGACCTGCTCGAGGCCCTGCGCGCGAAGCTCTGGGACCAGGGCGTGCTCTCGTGCGCGGTGGTGCCGGGGAAGGAAGGCGCGGAGGAGGAGAAGTTCCGCGACTACTACGCCTATGCCGAGGCGATCCGCGTCATCCCCTCGCACCGCGCCCTCGCGCTGCTGCGCGGGCGCACGCTCGGCGTGCTCTCGCTCTCGCTCGCGCTGCCGGCGGAGCTCGAGGCGCTCGAGCCCCATCCCTGCGTCGCGATGGTGGCCGCGAAGGCCGGCATCGAGAGCCGCGGCCGGCCGGCGGACCCGTGGCTCGCCGAGGCGTGCCGGTGGACCTGGCGCGTGAAGCTGTCCTACCAGGTGAGCGTGGACCTGGTGACGCGCCTGCGCGAGGCCGCGGAGGCGGAGTCCATCCGCATCTTCGGGCGCAACCTGCGCGAGCTGCTGCTCGCCGCGCCCGCGGGGCCCCGGGTGGTGCTGGGCCTGGACCCGGGCGTGCGCACCGGCTGCAAGGTGGCCGTGGTCGACGCCACCGGCAAGCTCCTCGACACCGCCACCATCTACCCGCACCAGCCGCGCAACGACTGGCAGGGCGCGCTCGCGGCGCTCTCGCAGCTGGCGATGAAGCACGGCGTCGAGCTGGTGGCCATCGGCAACGGCACCGCGAGCCGCGAGACCGACAAGCTGGCCGGCGAGCTGGCCGCGCTCGTGCTCGAGCGCCGGCCCGGGACGCCGCTGCGGCGCATCGTGGTGAGCGAGGCCGGCGCCTCCGTCTACTCGGCCTCCGAGTTCGCCGCGAAGGAGTTCCCCGACCTCGACGTGAGCCTGCGCGGGGCGGTGTCCATCGCGCGCCGCCTGCAGGACCCGCTCGCGGAGCTGGTGAAGATCGACCCGAAGGCGATCGGCGTGGGCCAGTACCAGCACGACGTGAACCAGCGCGGCCTCGCGAAGACGCTCGAGGCGACCGTGGAGGATTGCGTGAACGCGGTCGGCGTCGACGCGAACACGGCCTCCATCCCGCTGCTCGCGCGCGTGTCGGGCCTGAACGCGACGCTCGCGAGGAACATCGTGGCGTACCGCGATGCCCACGGCCCCTTCGTCTCGCGCGAGGCCATCCGCCAGGTGCCACGCCTGGGCGAGAAGACCTTCGAGCAGGCCGCGGGGTTCCTGCGCATCGCGAGCGAGGAGCCCGGCGCCAACCCGCTCGACCGCTCGGCGGTGCACCCCGAGGCCTACCCGGTGGTCGAGCGGATCCTCCGGCGCATCGGCAAGGGCATTCGCGAGGTGATGGGGCAGGGGGCCCTGCTCAAGGGGCTGTCGCCCTCGGATTTCACCGACGAGCGCTTCGGCGCGCCGACGGTGCGCGACATCCTGGCCGAGCTCGAGAAGCCCGGACGCGACCCGCGACCGGAGTTCAGGACCGCCACCTTCCAGGACGGCGTCGAGTCGCTCGCGGACCTGCGCCCGGGCATGGTGCTCGAGGGCGTGGTGACCAACGTCGCGGCCTTCGGCGCCTTCGTCGACGTGGGCGTGCACCAGGACGGCCTCGTGCACGTCTCCGCGCTCGCCAACCGCTTCGTGAAGGACCCGCACGAGGTGGTGAAGCCCGGGCAGGTGGTGAAGGTGCGCGTGGTCGAGGTGGACCTGAAGCGCCAGCGCATCGCGCTCACGATGCGCACGGACGAGGCGGGCGGCGAGGGCGCGGGCCGCAGGACGGGCGCGCCGGCCGCGGACCGGGGCCGCGGCCCCGCCGGGCGCGAGCCGAAGCCGCCGCGAGGCCAGGGCGCCGCCCAGGCGCCGGGCGCGATGGCGCTCGCGCTCGCGAAGCTCAAGCGCTAGCGCGGCCGCGAAGGCCGCCGGGCCTCACCGGCTGGCCGCGCTCGAGCCACTCGAGGATCGGGGCGTAGAGCTGCAGCGGCGCGATGGGCTTGGGGATGAAGCCGTCCATGCCCGCCGCCTCGCACGCGCGGCGATCGTCGTCGTACGCGTTGGCGGTCATGGCGAGGATCACCGTCCTCGCGCGATGGGGCAGCGCGCGGATGGCCCGCGTCGCCGCGAGGCCGTCCATCCCCGGCATCTGCACGTCCATCAGGATCAGCGCGTAGTCGTTGCGCCCGGCCAGGCTCACGGCCTCGCTGCCGTCGTCGGCCGCGTCGGGTGCGAGGCCGACGACGCGAAGCAGCTCCAGCGCGACCTCCCGGTTCACCGGGTTGTCCTCGACGAGCAGGATGCGCGCGCCCGGATGCCTGCGCCGCAGGAGCTCGTCGGGCTGCTCGCCTCGTGGCGAGGCCGGTGCGGCGCCCGCCTCGGGCTTGCCCAGGCGCGCCGTGAGCCAGAAGGTGCTGCCCCGGCCGACCTCGCTTCGCACCCCCACCTCGCCGCCCATCAGGGTGGCGATGCGCTTGGCGATCGCGAGGCCCAGGCCCGTGCCGCCGTGGCTGCGCGTGAACGAGTCGTCCACCTGGTGGAAGGGCATGAACAGGCCGCCGAGCGCCTCGCCGGCGATGCCGATGCCCGTGTCGGCCACCTCGAAGCGCAGCAGGCATTGCTCGCCGGCATCCTCCAGCTGCCGCCCGGTGAAGCGGATCGAGCCGCGGTCGGTGAACTTGACCGCATTGGCGAGGTAGTTCACCAGGGCCTGCCCGAGCCGCTCCGGATCGCCCCGCAGCACCTTCGGCACGCCGGCCATGTCCACCTCGAACGCGAGGCCCTTGGCGGCGATGCCGTCCTCGACCACCGCGGTGACATTGCGCACGAACTCGTCCCGGTCGAAATCGCGGGGCTCGAGCGCGAGCTTGCCCGACTCGATCTTGGACAGGTCGAGCACGTCGTTCAGGATGGCGAGCAGGTGGCGGGAGGTCGTCTCGATCTTGTCCAGGCGGTCCTCCTGGCGCTTCGTGACCCCCTCGAGCCGCAGCAGGTACGTCATGCCCATGATGCCGTTCATCGGCGTGCGGATCTCGTGGCTCATGTTCGCGAGGAAGGCGCTCTTGGCCCGGTTCGCGTCCTCGGCGGCGGACTTCGCGACCTCGAGCGCCTCGAGGCTCTCGCGCAACTCGGCCGTGCGCGCCTCGACCATGCTCGACAGCCGCTGCGCGTGGCGCTTGCGCTCGGTGACGTCGGCGTAGGAAAGCAGGTGGCTGCCGTTCGTCACGGGGACGCAGTCGACCTCGAGGATCCGCTCGCCGCCGTGCATTTCCCGCTCGTAGCGCACGGGCTCGGCCTCCCGGAAGGGTTGCGAGAACCGCTCCCAGGCCTGGGCCTCGGTGAGCGGGCCGAAATCGCCGCGGGTCGCGCCGAAGCGCACCAGGTCGGCCGCGCCCACCGCCTCGCGCGCGAGCAATTCCTCGGGAAACTCGAGCAGCTCGGCGAAGCGCCGGTTGTGCCAGGTGAGCAGGTTGTCGGCGTCGAACATCGCGAGCCCGTTCGGGCTGTGGTTCACCACGGCCTGCAGCTGCGCCTGCTGCCGCTCGAGCTCCGCCCGGGCCACGTTGAGCTCGGTGATGTCGGACACGAGGCCGATCAGGTATTGCGTGCTGCCGATCGTCGTGAGCTGTCCCGCGGCGAGCTGGTCGCGCAGCTCGCCGGACCTGCGCCGCAGCTTCGCCGGGAAGCCGGCGATCGCCTTGCCCGCCAGGACCGCCTCGAGGAAGGCCTCGTGCTCCTTCGGGTCCGGCCAGAGCCCGAGCTCCTGCGGGGTCCGGCCGACGAGTTCCTCGCGGCGGTAGCCGGTGATCCTCTCGAGCGCGTCGTTCACCTGGAGGATGCTGCCGGTGCCCGCGTTCGAGACCAGGATGCCGATGAGGCTGTTGTCGAAGATGCCCCGGTAGCGCTCCTCGCTGGCGCGCAGGGCTTCCTCGGCGCGGCGCCGGTCGGTGACGTCGACGAACATGCCCAGCGCCTTGCGCGAGTGCGCGTGCAGGCGCGTGATGCTCACGTCCGCCCAGAACCTCGAGCCGTCCTTGCGGGGCTGCTCGAGTTCGGCATGGAACACCGCGCCCGGCTCATCGCCCGCCAGCAGCGCCCGCGTGAGGCCCGGATCGCCTGCCCCGCCATTGAAGAGCTCGACCGCGGGTCGGTCGACGAGCTCCCCCGGGGCATAGCCGAACAGCGCGTTGAAGGACTTGCTCGCCCAGGCGATGCGGCCGTCCTGGATGAGCACGGCCGCCATGACCGGGCTGTTGAGCATCGCGTCGCGCTCGGTGTGGGCGAGTTCCTGCGCGCGCTGGGCGGCTTCGAGGTCGCGGTTGAGCTTGCGGGCGCGGCGCACGCTCGCGTACAGCCAGCCCGACAGGGCGAGCAGCACCAGCGCGACCGCGGAGACGGACCAGAAGATCCCGTGGTCGAGGGTCTCGCGCGTGAGGTAGACGACTTCCTTCGCCTGCCACCGGCCGAGGATCGCCTGGCGCGTGCCGTCCCGGGCGATCGCGCGCAGGCCGACGTTCACGCGCTCGAGCAACGCGGCATTGCCCTTGCGCACGGCGATGCGCGAATGGTCCCGCACGACGGGCGGGTCGACGATCACGATGCCCGAGAGCTTCTGCTGCGCGAGCTCGTATTCGCCCACCCACCGGTCGACGAACAGCGCGTCGATCCGCCGGCTTCGCAGCATGTCGAAGCCCGCGCTCCAGCTCGGCAGCTCGACCAGCCTGATGCCGGGGGACTTGCGCAGGAACTGGATCGGGAAGCCGGCGGGCTCCACGCCCACGGCCTTCCCCTCGAGCGAGGACAGGTCGCGGATGTCGACGCGCTCGCCCAGCCGGAAGATGTGGAAGCTCGACTCGAGCAGGACCTCCGAGAAATCGTAGGTGGCCAGGCGCTCGGGCGTCGGGTTGATCTGCAGCAGGGCGTCCGCCTTGCCCTCGGCCACCAGGCGCTGCGCCTCGGGCCAGTCCATGGCCTCGATGCGGACGTCGAGGCCCGCCTTCGCCGCCGCGGCCGCGGCGAGGTCGACGACCACGCCTTCGGCCTTGCCGCCGCGCGCCGAGATCACCGGCGGCAGGCGGGCGTTGCCGAGGAACCGCAGGCCCTGCGTGCCGTCCTGGCCTTCCGCGGCGCTGACCGGGAGGAGGAGCGCCGCGAACAGCAGCGGCGACAGGTACCTGCACGATGTGGATTTCATGGGCGCCGGATCTCCCGTGCCATCGGGTGCGCAAAACCGCCGTGGGACGAAAGGCACCCTCGTGCAGCCAGTGTCCCACCCGCGACGGCCCCGGGATTGACTCGTGTCAAGCGGGGCCGAGAATCAAGCGCGAACCGTGCGTCCTAAGCCGAATGGTGGGGCGGGCATCGCCGGCGTAGCGTGGACGCTGAAGCAAAGGACCACTGGTGGCGCATGCGACCCGGGCGGCAATGGCCCGGGCGACCTCCCGGCCGCGTCGTCGCACGCCATGCCAGCGCAACCGCAACGTCGCACTCCCTTCCCGAAAGCCCGATCATGACCAAGACCAAGCCCGACGCCGGCGTCTCGGCGAACCGTCGTCATTTCCTCCAGGCCGGCGCAGCCGGTGCCGGTGCCGCAGCGCTCCTGTCGGCCGGCCCCGCGGCGGGCGCCACCAGCGCGAGAGCGCCCCGCAAGTGGGACCTCGAGACGGACGTGCTCGTCCTGGGCTACGGGGGCGCGGGCGCCTGCGCCGCCATGCAGGCCCACGACGCCGGCGCCAAGGTGCTGGTCCTCGAGAAGCAGCGCGAGGCCACGCACTACTCCAACACGCGCATGGCCGGCGGCATCTTCCACAGCCCCGACCCGACCGGCGACCCCGCCGCGCTCAAGGAGTACGCGAAGGCGATGTTCAGCGGCGAGAACATGCCGTGGAAGCTCGAGGGCGAGCAGCCCGACGTCTCCGACGGCCTGGCCGCGGCCTGGGCGAAGTACGCGCCCCAGAACGTCGACTACCTCAAGCAGCAGGATCCCGCCTTCGGCACCGTGTCGATGGCGAGCTTCCGCGGCGCCGCCTTCCCGAATTTCCCTGGCGCGAAGGATTCCAAGTACACGGTCTTCGGCAGCTCCTACAGCGGCAAGGCGGACTTCTCGATCCCGACGAAGGACCTGCCCAAGGAGCAGAAGATGAACGGCGAGGCCTTCTGGGCGTGCCTGGCCGCCGGCGTGAACAGGCGCAAGGTGAAGGTGATGTACGAGACGCCGGCGAAGGACCTGATCACCGACGAGAAAGGCGAGGTCATCGGCGCCTATGCCGAGCAGAAGGGCAAGCGCATCGCCGTGAAGGCGCGGCGGGCGGTGGTCGTGACCACCGGCGGCTACGAGTACAGCCTGGCGATGCGCCGCGCCTTCCTCGAGGGGCCGGGCGTCGAGGGCTGGGCCTTCTACGGCTCGCTCGACAACACCGGCGACGGGATCGAGATGTCGATGAAGGCCGGCGCCGCGCTCGCCAAGGCCGGCAAGGCCGCCTCGCGCCTCATCGCCGCCGTGCCGCTGCGCCACAACGGCATGAAGATCGGCGTGATCACCGACTCGGTGGGCTCGCCCAACTCGATCGTCGTGGACAACTACGGCAACCGCTTCGCCGCCGAGACGCTCATCACCACGGACCCGAGCCGCTACTTCTTCTACAAGGAGGCGATCAAGTTCGACATCCTGAAGCTCGACTACGCGCGCTGCCCGAGCTGGATGGTGTTCGACGAGACCTTCCGCACCAAGCGCACGCTCACCGCGATGGGCATCTCCACCGTCGGCTACGGCATCGTGCCCTGGACGGCCGACAACATGGACGCCGTCAACAAGGGCTGGATCCTCAAGGGCGACACGCTCGAGGAGCTCGCCGCGAAGATCAAGGCGCACAAGGACAACCGGACGATGATGGAGCCGGCCTCGCTCGCGGCGACCGTCGCGAAGTTCAACGACTCCTGCGCCAAGGGCAAGGACGAGGTGTTCGACCGGCGCGCCAACTCGCTCGCGCCCGTCGAGAAGCCGCCGTACTACGCGGTGCCGCTGTACGCGGGCGGCCCGAACACCAAGGGCGGCATCGCGGCCAATGCCGAGCGGGAGGCGCTCGACTGGAACGGCAAGCCGATCCCGCGCCTTTACACGGCGGGCGAGATCTCCTCGGCGCTCAAGTTCGTCTACCAGGGCGGCGGCAACCTGACCGAGTGCATCGTGTTCGGTCGCATCGCGGGCATGAACGCCGCGGCGCAGAAGCCGTGGGCTTGATGGCGCGCACCCTGCTGCGCACGCTCCTCGCGGGCGTGGCGCTGGCCGCGGGCCTGGCCGCCGCCGGTGGCGAGGCTCTCGCGCAGGCGCCCTCGCCCGCGGCCTCGCCGGCGCCATCCCCCGCGAAGGCGCAGCGCCCGCTCCTCGCCGAGAAGCACAAGGTCGCCGGCAAGAAATGCGCGGCCTGCCACGTGGAGTCGCCCCCGGCCGACGACGTGGGCACCGCGAAGTGCCTGGAATGCCACGGCACGCGCGAGAAGCTCGCCGCCAAGACGGAGAAGGCGGACCCCAATCCGCACCAGTCCCACCAGGGCGACCTGGACTGCAACGCGTGCCACCACGTGCACAAGGCTTCGGAGAACAACTGCGAGAAATGCCACGCCTGGGTGATCCGCACGCCCTGAGCCGGGCATGGAAGGGCCGCTGCCTTTCGAAGGGTAGCGTCCCCTTTCGGTATGCTTCGCCCTTGAAGCGTCCGTCGAAGGGGACGGACCCCTTCAGGATCGCCTCACCCACAGCCTGTCTCGAGAGGAACACACCATGACACTGCACCTGCCCCGCGGCCTCGCGCCGCTCCTGGCCGCCCTCGCCCTCGCCGGCTGCGCGGCCACCCCGCCCGCCCCCGCCGCCAAGGCCGCCGACGGCCCGCCCAAGGCGATGCTGTGGGTCGGCAACAGCTTCTTCTACTACAACAACAGCATGCACGGGCACGTGGGCGGGCTCGTGGGCGGCGGCGACAAGTCCGTGCAGCACCGCGGCGTGTCGGTGACGATCAGCGGCTCGGGCGTGGACTGGCACGACATGCCGAGCTACCTCGAGGGCGGGATCGGCAAGTACTCGTTCCTGCCGGGCAACGAGATCCGGTTCAACCCGCCGGGCCGGCAGTTCGACGCGGTGATGTTCATGGACTGCAGCCAGTGCCCGATCCACCCGCAGCTCGCTCCCGTCTTCCGCGAGTACGCGAAGAAGAACGCGGACACGATCCGCGCCTACGGGGCGAAGCCGGTGCTCTTCATGTCCTGGGCGTACAAGGACAAGCCCGAGATGACGAAGCAACTGGCGGATGCGTACACGCAGGCGGGCAAGGAGAACGGCGCGCAGGTGGTGCCGGCCGGTCTCGCGTTCGCGAAGTCGGTGGCGAAGAAGCCGGATCTCGAGCTCTACGTGCCCGACAAGCGGCATCCGACCCTCGCGGGCACCTACCTCGCCGCCTGCACGGTCTACGCCTCGCTGCTGGGCAAGTCCCCGGTGGGCAACACGTACACGGCGGGGCTGCCGGCGGACATCGCCGCGCACCTGCAGCAGGTGGCCTGGGAAACCGTCCGCGAGTACGCCGCGGCGAAGTAGTCCGGCATCCGGGGACGCCGACCCTTCAGGGGTCGACGTCCCCGGTTCCCGCCAGCTCCTGCGGCGAGCGCGGGCGGGCGAGGTAGAACCACTCGTTGCCCGCGAGCGACTTGTGGTCCGGGAAGACGATGTAGCCGTCCTCGGGCGCGAGTACCGGCGTGCCGTCGTGGCGCGTGCCGACGAGGTCGCCCTTCGCGAGCCGGTCGAAGCTGGACCATTCGCGGCTGAAGGCATCGCGGTCGTGCTCGCGGTCGATCACGTCCACCAGGCTCAGGTACTCGAAGTCCGTCACGGCGGCCGGCGCCGGGCCCTTCGTGAGGCCCAGGTGCGCCATCGCGTTGAGGATGGCGCGGTAGCCGACTTCCGGCGCCTGCGGGTCCTCGTGCTGCCCGCACTCGAGCGTGATCGCGCAGCCGCCCACCGAGCGCATGTACTCCGTGGTGCCCACGCCGTACTTCGGGTCGGTGTTGAGCGCCGCGGCGCGCGTGCTGGCGCCCTGGTGGCGCGCCACGCGCCGCGCGACGCCCTTCGCGTAGGTCTCGAGCCAGCCGTCGACGAAGCGGTGCACGCCCAGGCGCAGGGCGAGGGCGCGCTCGCGCGCCTCGTGGCGGAAAGGCTGCAGCATCCCCCGGTTGTCGCGCGGGCCGAGCATGGCGAAGGCCGGGTTCCGTGCGCGCGTGGAGTGCAGGTCGAGCAGGATGTCGTGCCGCGACAGGAGCGGGCAGAGCCAGTTGGCCACGCGGTCCTCGAAATCGACGGGATGGTCCGTGGGGGCGAGGTTGCGGTTCAGGTTGCGGTCGCCGGCGCGCTCGCCCTTCGCGTAGGCGAGCGGGTTGGTCACCGGGACGAAGCTCACGCTGCCCGCGGCGATCGCCAGGCGCCCGCCATCGAGGTCGGCGACCACGCGGCGGATGGCCTGCGTGCCGCAGGTCTCGTTGCCGTGCACGGCGCCGGTGACGGCGAGGCGCGGGCCCGGGGCGAGGCCGGCGTAGGTGAGCGAGTGGAAGTGCAGGGAATCGGGTCTCATGCGGGCTGGGTTCCGGGGGAGGTCGGGAGGGGCGCCGGGCGCGAGACGAGCCAGAGCCCGGCGAAGGTGAGCAGGCCGTTCAGCACGAGCAGCTCGAGGCCGATCTCGTAGGCGCCGAAGAGCGCCTGCTGGTTGCGGTCGATCAGGTAGCACAGCACCGGCGCGGCGATGGCGACCACGGGCACCCACCGGTCGGCGAGCCGGCGGCGCGCGAGGATGGCGAAGGCGAAAAGCCCGAGCAGCGGTCCGTACGTGTAGGCGGCGATCGCGAGGATGAGCCCGATCATGCTCGGGCTCGCGGCCGCCTTGAACGCGAGCAGCAGCAGCAGGAACACGGCCGCGAAGGCGAGGTGCACGCGGCGGCGGATGCGCATGCGCGCGGCCTCGTCCAGGTCCGCGCGGCGCGCGAGGCCCAGCAGGTCGATGCAGAAGCTGGCGGTGAGCGCGGTGATCGCGCCGTCGGCGCTCGGGAAGAGCGCCGAGATGAGCGCGATGAGGAAGACCAGCTGGATCGCGGCGGGCAGGTGGCCCAGCACCACCGCCGGGAAGAGCCCGTCGCCCGACTGCGTGACGCCCGCCACCGGCGCGTACAGGTGCAGCAGGCCGCCGAGGTAGAGGAAGAGCAGCACCACGCCCAGCATGATGAAGGCGAGCGTCACCACGTTCTTCTGCGAGTCGCGCAATGTGCGCACCGAGATGTTCTTCTGCATCATCTCCTGGTCCATGCCGGCCATGGCGATCGCGATGAAGGCGCCGGCCACCAGGTGCTTGGCGACGAAGGCCTTGCCGTCGACCTCGAGCGAGAACACCTGCGACAGGCCTCTCTCCTGGAGCGCGGCGAGGCTCTGGGCGAACGAGAGGTCCAGCCGCGAGAGCAGGCTCGCCACGAGGATCGCGAGGCCGCCGAGCATGCAGGTGGTCTGCAGCGTGTCCGTCCACACGATGGTCTTCACGCCGCCCTCGTAGGTGTAGGCGAGGATCATCGCGAGGATCACGACCGAGGTGAGCCAGAACGGCACGCCCATCGCGTCGAGGATCGCGCCCTGCAGGACGTTCACCACGAGGTACAGGCGCGCCGTCGCGCCGAGCGTGCGGGAGAGGATGAAGAAGCTCGCGCCGGTGCGGTGCGCCCCGCGTCCCAGGCGCGTCTCGAGGAAGTGGTAGATCGAGGTGACGCCGTCGCGGTAGTAGAGCGGCAGCAGCACGAAGGCGATGACCAGGTAGCCCGCGAAGTGGCCGAGGATGATCTGGAAGTAGGTGAAGCCGCCGGTGCCCACGCTGCCGGGCACGCTCACGAAGGTGACCCCGCTGAGCGTCGTGCCCACCATGCCGAAGGCGACGAGGCCCCAGTGGCTCGAGCGGTTGCCGATGAAGAAGGTGTCGTTCGTCGCGTGGCGCGAGGTGCGCCAGGCCACCGCGTAGAGCAGGCCGAAGTACGCGGCCACCACCGCGAGCATCACGCCGGGCGTCATGCCGCGCGCACCCGGCGCCTCAGGCGTGGGCGATGCGGATCGACAGGCCGCGCGTGCGCTCGACGAGCGCGCCGTAGCCGCGCTCGATGCGCTGGATGGAGGTGATCGTCGTCTCGCCCGTGGCGAGCGCGGCGGCCATCACGTAGGCGAGGCCCGCGCGCAGGTCCGGCACGTCGAGGGTGAGGCCGGCCGAGTGCAGGGGCGTGGGGCCCAGGATGATGGCGCTGTGCGGGAAGTCGCGGCCGCGGAACCGGCAGGCGACCGAGCCCAGGCAGTGCGTCTCGATCTGCGTCTTGGCCCCCAGCGCGGAGAGCGCCGTGAGGTAGTCGAAGCGGCGCTCGTACACCGTCTCGTGGATGATCGAGGTGCCCTTCGCCTGCGTGAGCATGACGGCGAAGGGCTGCTGCCAGTCCGTGGCGAAGCCGGGGAAGACGTCCGTCTCGAGCACGATGCTGCGCAGCGGGTGGCGGCGGAAGAAGCGGATCGACTTCGGGCCCTCGATCGACACGCCCCCGCCCACGGCGTTGAACGGGCCGAAGAAGTTGATGAGCGTGGACGGGTCGATGCCGTCCACGGTGATCTCGCCGTCGGTGGCCGCGGCGAGCGCGGCCCAGGAGGCGGCCTCGATCCGGTCGCCGAGCACCTCGAACGTCGTGCCGTAGAGCTTGTCCACGCCCTCGATCTGCAGCTCCCGGTTCGGGCGCAGCTGGATGCGCGCGCCCATCGCGTTGAGCATCGTGATGAGCGCGATGATCTCCGGCTCCGTGGCCACGTTCTCGATGATGCTCGTGCCCTCGGCCAGCACGCCCAGGTACAGGCAGCTCTCGGTGGCGCCCACGGACGGGTAGGGCAGCGTGTAGTGGCAGGCCCTGAGCCGGCCCTTGCGCGTGGCGTGGTAGCCGTCCTTCGCCACCGTGATCTCGGCGCCGAAGAGCTGCGCGGCGGTGAGGTGGAAGTCGACGGGCCGCGAGCCGATGTTGCAGCCGGACACCACGGGCACGTGCGCCTCGCCCAGCCGGTGCAGCAGCACGCCCAGCAGCAGGATCGGGATGCGGTTCGAGCCGCTGTCGGGCACCGGCACCTTCGCCGAGGCGATGCGCGAGGCGTCGACGCTCAGGTCGGAGTCGCCGCTCCAGGCGAGCTTCGCGCCCGAGGCGACCAGCAGGTCGCAGGTGATCTCGACATCGCCGATGCGCGGCGCGTTGAGCAGCTTGGTGGTGCCTTCCGCGAGCAGCGCGGCGACCATCGCCTTGGTGGCGAAGTTCTTGGCGCCCAGGCTCGTGATGCGGCCGCTGACGGGCTGGCCGCCCTGGATGGCGTACCGGTTGGGGGTGGGCATGGATTGGTTCGATTCGGGTTCGCGGGGCGGGCCGCGCACGGGGTGCGGGCAACCAGGGGTGAATGTTACATTGGCGGCCCCCAAAGCGCCGCCACTGGCTGGACAACCGATGGCCCAGACCGTTCCCGCCGAGGCCGTTCCCGGCCATCCCGCCTTCCGACGCCTGGACACGATCCCGGGCGTGCGCGTGGACCTGCGCTATGCCGGCAAGGACAACTTCGTCGGGCGCGACCTCTATTCGCCGCTCGATTGCGCCTACCTGCACGAGGTGGCGGCGGACGCGCTGGCCCGCGCCTCGGCGTGGCTGGCCCGCGAGAGGCCCGGGCACCTGCTCCTCGTGCTGGACGCCCTGCGGCCGCAGCGCGTGCAGGAGCAGCTCTGGGCAGCCCTGCAGGGCACGGACCTGCTGCGCTACCTGGCCGAGCCCGGGCGCGGGTCGATCCACTCCTTCGGGATGGCCGTGGACGCGACGGTGATCGACGTGGAAGGGCGCGAGCTGGACATGGGCACGGGCTTCGACAGCCTGGACGAGAAGTCGCACCCGTCGCTGGAGGAGGGCCTGCTCGCGGTGGGCGCCCTCGAGCCCGTCCACGTGGCGAACCGCGAACTGCTCCGGGGGGCGATGCGGGCGGGCGGCTGGGTGGGCATCGCCACCGAATGGTGGCATTTCGACTGCGGCGACCGGGCGCGCGTCCGGGCGGAATTCGCGCGGATCCTGTAGGCCGGGGGAGGGGCCGCCGGGCGGCCCCGGGCTACTTCGCGAACCGGGAGTTGTCGGACTGCCAGGAGCGGCGGTAGGCGTCCAGGCGGGCGTGGCCGTCGCGCCGCAGGCGAGGCACGGGCGCGTCGGCGATCGGCCTTTCCCACTGCAGGGGTCGATCGCGCTGGGCGCGCGGGGCGCACACGAACAGGAACGTCAGGAACAGGCTGGCGAAAGCCAGCCGGCGGCAAGCAGCAACAGCGTTTCCAAGATTCGCCTCCTCAATGAGGCGCGCCGGATCGCCCGGCGTCCTTGTGCGGTCGCGGCCGGGTCGAGATAGTCGCCACATCCTACATCCACTTCACGAGTGATCGATAGTCCTCGCTCGCCGGGACGGGGCTGATTTCGGTCAACGGCCCAGCGGCGGCGGGGCTCCCGCCCCCTTGTTACGGCGTGGCAACAACATTCCCGGCCGGGATGCTCCGCCGGGGACGTAAGATCGGCCCATCCGGGGCGACCGGCCGACGGACCCCGGCGCGCCTGCCCCGCCACCGCCCACCGAGGAGAACGCGATGAGATCGCTGCTCGCCCCCCTGGCCTTCGCCGCGCTGTCGGCGAGCGCCGGGATGTACGACAAGCCCTGGGCCCTCGTCGAGAGCGGGGACGACTTCCGGAGGTGCGAAAGGAATCGCGCCTCGCCATCACGAAGGTCGACGGCAAGAGCACGCGCTCGGCCCGCCGGAGCGATCCGATCGAGCCGGGCAAGCACAGGATCACCCTGCATGTCGAGTCCGCGCGGGGCAAGTTCCGGCCCGAGTTCCTTGAGCTCGAGCTCGACCTGGAGTTCGCACGCGCTACCGGGTGAGCGCGAAATACGAGGCGAAGACCGGCCCGGACTGGAAGCCCGCCATCGTCACCGAGCCGATCGGGGAGTGCCGCGCGAAGTTCATGAAGGGGAAGTAGCCGGCGGCCCCGCGGCGGGCGCGCGCACCAGCCGGTCGCGCGCCGCCAGTTCCGGGAAGAGCCTGAGCCACGCGGCGGCGACGAGGCAGGTGCCCACGCCACCGACGACCACCGATCCCACCGGCCCGAACCAGGCGGCCGTCGCGCCGGACTCGAACTCGCCCAGCTGGTTCGAGGCGCCGATGAACATCGAGTTCACCGCGCTCACGCGCCCGCGCATGTCGTCGGGCGTCTCCAGCTGCACGAGCGTCTGGCGGATCACCACGCTCACCATGTCGGCCGAGCCGCTCGCCGCGAGCGCCACGAGCGACACCGCGAAGCTCGTCGACCAGCCGAACACGATCATCGACAGGCCGTAGACCGCCACGGCCGCGAGGAGCGTGCGCCCGGTGCGCCGCCGGATGGGCCAGCGCGTGAGCAGGAGCGACATGAGGAGCGCGCCCACCGCCGGCGCGCCCCGCAGGATGCCCAGCCCCACCGGCCCGGTGTGGAGGATGTCCCGGGCGTAGATCGGCAGCAGCGCGCTCGCCCCGCCCAGCAGCACCGCGAACAGGTCGAGCGTCACCGCGCCCAGCACCACCTTGTGCGTGGCCACGAAGCGAAGGCCCGCGAGCATCGTCGCCCAGGAGGCCGAGCCGGCGGGCGGCACGTGCTCGTAGCGGATCGTCGCGCACACGCCGGCCGCGATCACGAAGAGCACGAAGCACGCGCCGTAGGTGAGGTGCGCGCCGCCCACGTAGAACGCCCCGCCCAGCGCCGGCCCCACGATGATCGCCGCCTGCATGCCGCTCGCGCTGAAGGCGAGGGCGCGCGGGAGCAGGTCGTAGGGGACGAGGCTCGGCGTGAGCGATTGCTGCGCCGGCATCTGGAAGGCGCGAAGCGCGCCGAGCGCCACGGAGATCGCGAGGATCCACTCCCGGCGCATGAGCCCCAGGAAGGAGCCGGCGAAGAGGATCGCGGCGATCGCCGCGTAGCAGGCGAGGCAGGTGGCGAGCACGTGCGCGCGCTGGTGCCTGTCCACGACATGCCCCGCCACGAGGGCGAGCAGCAGCGCGGGCAGGAACTGCAGCAGGCCCACCAGGCCCAGGTCCCACGCCGAGCCCGTGAGGTCGTAGATCTGCCAGCCCAGGGCCACCATGAACATCTGCTGGCCGGCGGTGCCCGCGACTCGGGCGACCCACAGGCGCACGTAGCCGCGGTGGGCGAGGAGGCTGGTCATGGCCGAGCGTAGCCGATGCCGCGAGGCGCGGGCAATGGCGCAGGGCGCTTGTTACGGTTCGTTGCCCGGGCCGCCTGCGCCATTCCGTTCCGGTCGCCGCGACCGCATGCTCCCGACCGGCCGCCCTTTCGCGGCACGGACAGGAGAGACCCATGCAGACCCGCATTCCCGCGCTCGTCGGCGCTTCGCTCGTGTCGCTGGCGACCACGGCTTCCCCCGCGGACGACCTGCGCGCCGTGGCGGAGATGGACACCGCGTACCAGGCCGCCGTCGAGCGCAACGATTGGCAGGCGATGGACCGCATCCTCCATCCCGACTTCGTGCTCGTGCTCGGCAACGGCAAGGCCCATTCGCGCCAGGAGCAGATCGATGCCGCGCGCAACCGCGCCATCGACTACGAGAAGCAGGTGGAGGTGCCCGGCACGCAGCAGGTGCGGCTCTTCGGCCGGGACACCGCGACGGTCACCGCGCTCCTGTGGCTCAAGGGCCGGCGCAACGACGCGCGGAAGGCCGCCTTCGAGTACAAGCTCTGGTTCAGCGACACCTACGTGCGCACCGCCGACGGCTGGCGCTACGCCTTCGGGCAGGCGTCGCTGCGGCTGCCGGCCGAGTAGCGCGGCCCCCGCGCAACGCGGGGTGAACGATCAGTCCTCCGCGTCCTGCGCGGGCAGGCCGCTCGCGCGCCAGCGGATCATGCCGCCGGCCAGGTTGGCGACCTGCGCGAAGCCCAGCCGCTGGAGGATGGCCACGGCCTGGGCCGAGCGCGTGCCGGAGCGGCACACGGCGACCACGGGCCGGTCGCGGTCGAGTTCCGCGGCGCGAGACGCGAGCTCGCCGATCGGGATGTGCCTCGCCGTCGCGATGTGCCCGAGCGGCCCGGTCCATTCCGCGGCCTCGCGCACGTCCACCACCTGCACGCGCGCGAGATGCTCCTCCACCACGGGCGGCTGGATCTCGGGGACGCCGGCGAAATTCACGGTGAGGGGCGCCCAGGTCGGGACGGCGGGCGCCTCGCGGCCCTCGGGGCGCCCGCACCTCAGGTTGGCGGGCACGGCGATGGCCATCTGCTTCGGGTGCGGCAGGCCGAGGTTCTCCATGTAGCCGGCGAAGTCGTCCTCGCTCGCGGGCTGGGCGAGGCGCGGGTTGAATCGCCGCTCCTCCGCCACGCTGGTGACGGTGAGCCCGCGGTAGTCGTGGCCGGGATAGAGCAGGCACCCCGGCGGCAGGGTGAACAGGCGTTCGTGCACGGAACGGTACAGGGCCCGCGCGTCGCCCTGCTGGAAGTCGGTGCGGCCGCTGCCGCGGATGAGGAGGCAATCGCCCGTGAAAGCGAGGCTCTCGTCGTCGAGCACGAGCGAGATGCAGCCGGCCGTGTGGCCGGGCGTGGCCCGCACCCGCAGGTGGCGGCCGCCGAACGCGAGCGCATCGCCCTCGGCGAGCAGGCGGTCGGCGCCCTGCGCGCCGCTCGCGGCGCCGATCGCGATCGCGCTGCCCAGGCGGCTCTTGAGCAGCCACGCGCCCGTGACGTGGTCCGCGTGCACGTGGGTGTCGACGGTCGCGGCGAGGCGCAGGCCCAGTTCCGCGAGCAGCGCGCTGTCGCGCAGCACCTGGTCGAACACGGGGTCGACGAGCACCGCCTCGCCCGACTCCGCGTCGCCCAGCAGGTAGGTGTAGGTCGAGGAAGGGGGATCGGCGAGCTGGCGGAAGACGAGCATGCGGGCGAGGGCGGCGGTGGCGGCGTCAGTCGATCCGCGCGCCGGAGCTCTTCACGACCTTCGCCCACTTCTTCACGTCCTCCTCCAGCAGCCGGTGGAACGCCTCGGGCGTGGTGACGAGCGCTTCGGCGCCCTGGTCCTTGAAGAACGCCTGCGTGTCGGGCGATTTCATGACCTCCGCGACGTCGGCGTTGATCCGGTCGACGAGGGCGCGCGGCGTGCCGGCCGGGGCGAGGAAGCCCCACCAGGGGCTCACGTCGAAGCTGGGATAGCCCATCTCGGCGATCGTGGGCACCTCCGGCGAGCTGGAGTTGCGCTTCGCGCTCGAGACGGCCAGCGCGCGCAGCTTGCCGCCGCGCACCAGCTGGATCGCCGAGGGCACCGCGGCGAAGGCGTTGTCCACCTGGCCGCCCATCACGTCGGTCATCGCCGCGGCGATGGCCTTGTAGGGCACGTGGACCATGTCGATGCCCGCCTCGACCTTGAGCGATTCCGAGAGCAGGTGGTTCACCGAGCCGCTGCCCGAGGTGGCGTAGGTGATGGAGCCGGGCTTCGCCTTGGCGGCGGCCACGAGCTCGCGGAACGTGCGGTAGGGCGAGTTCGGGCCCACCACGAGGATGAACGGGATGGTGGCGACGGTCGCGATCGGCTGGAAGTCCTTCACCGAATCGAAGGGCAGCTTGGGGTAGAGGCTCTGGTTCACGGCCTGGGAGCCGGCATAGGTGAAGAGGAGCGTGTAGCCGTCGGGCGCGGATTTCGCGACGGCGTCGGTGCCCACCACGCCCGCCGCGCCGACCTTGTTCTCCACGACGACGGGCTGGCCCCAGCGCGTGGACAGCCGCTGCCCGAGGTAGCGGGCGAAGACGTCCGTGGTGCCGCCGGCGCCTTGCGGGACGACGAGCTTCACGGCCTTCGCGGGCCAGGCCTGCGCGTGGGCGAGCGGTGCGGCGAGGCTCGCGACGGCGAGCGCGGCGGAGGCGAATGCGATGGCGGTCTTCACGGGATTCCTCGGGTTCGGGGGGGTCAGGGACGCCAGGGGCCGTCGATTTCCTCGACGTCCAGCTTGCGGTAGTTCTCCTCGCAGCCGTGCAGGAACCACGGGTGCTTGCCCGCGGCGATCTCCTGGCGGGCCGCTTCCTCGCGCGCCATGCGGGCCCTCGCGCGCTCGACCACGGCCGGCGCGTGGGCGCGCGGGATGACGATGACGCNNCGAGGTCGCCGGGCTCGACGCGGACGCCGCCGCAGGCGATGGGCGCGTTCGCGAGGCCCGCGCCCGACTTCTGCGGGCTGCTCGGCCCGATGGCCGTGGACCACACCGGCGAGCGCATCGCCGCCAGGTCGTCGGTGTCGCGGATGAACCCGTCGACCACGATGCCCTCGAGGCCCTTGGTCTTCGCGTAGAGGCCGGCCATGTCGCCCCACTGCGCGCCGCCTTCCGGCGCCTGCACCACCAGCACGTCGCCCTTCTGCGCCAGGTACAGGGCGCGATGCATCATCAGGTTGTCGCCGGGCGGGCACCAGGCGGTGACGGCCGGCCCCGCGATGCGCAGGCCCGGCACCAGCGGGCGCATCGCCGGGGTCATGGTGGCGGCGCGGCCGGCGATGCCGCCGAGCGATTCGTGCAGGTCGGCGACGCTCACGCCGCGGGCGAGCGCGCAGGTCTGCGCGTCGACGCGGTCGACCTGGAGGTACACCTTGGCGCGTTGCATCGGGACTCCCTTCGGAAGCAAGGGCGCATTCTCGGCCGAAGCGCCGGGCCGGGCAATGCCGCGCGGCGCGAAGGCTCCGGCATTTGGCGTACATTGGCGGTGGCTTCCTGGCGGCGGTGGATGGCGGCAGGGGGCGGAGCCGGCGCGGCGTGGCTGCGCGGATGGAAAGGACCGAAGCGGCACCCATGGGCATCGCGATCTTCATCGTGCTGGACGGCGAGCATCCCGACATCGATACCTTCGTGGACGGCAAGGCCCTCGCGCGCGAGCGCGAGCGGCTCGAGGCCATCTCGAAGGCCTTGCGGCTTCCGAGCTTCGACGATTTCGTGCCGATGCCTGGCGGGGAAGCCGGGCGGCCGGAAGGCGGCGGTGCCGAGGCGCCGGGTACGGGCGTGAAGTGGCACCGGGCCGAGGAAGGCCTTGCTTTCGTCCCGGCGATCGCGAGCCACATCCGGCTGAACCCCGGCTCGGTGAAGCGGCAGGCCGACGTGCTCGACGACCTGGCGCAGCTCGTCGAGGTCCTCGAGGGCGCGAAGGCGGCCGGGGCGCGCTGGCACTTCAGCGTGGATGCCTGAGCGGTGAGTGCCCCGGAAAGGCCGGCGGCGGAGGGCGGGCCCGAGTCGCCGCAGAGGCGCCTGCTGGGCGGCGCCTTCGCCGTCCTCGCGGCGATCTGGATGTTCCTCGAGGAGTGGGTGTGGGACACGATGCTCGCCGTCATGGCGTGGCTCTCGCGCCTGCCGCCCATCCGCTGGATCGAGTCGAAGGTCGCGCGGTTCCCGCCCTACGTGGCGCTCGCGTGCTTCCTCGTGCCCGGCGCGGCCATGCTGCCCTTCAAGCTCGCGGCCTTCTGGCTCATCGCGCACGGGCACGGCCTGTACGGCCTGTGGGTGTTCGTGCTCGCCAAGGTAGTGGGCACCGCGTTCCTCGCGCGCATCCTGGCGCTCACCAAGCCGCAACTCATGACCATCGGCTGGTTCGCGTGGGCGTACGGCGGCGTGATCGCCTGGAAGGAGCGCCTGTACGCGTACGTGCGCTCGATTCCCGCCTACCGCCGGGCGCGCGCCTGGATGCAGGAGGCCTCGGCGCGCGTGAAGCGCTGGTGGCGCGGGAAATTCGGGGAGCGGCCGGGCTGATCTAGGCTCGGGCCCGGGGCGGGTGCGCGAGACCGGCCCGAATGGCCGCAGCAGGATCCACTCAATGCGGCCGGGAGGAACTTTTCGGGCGCGCAAGGACGGGCCCAGCGCGGCGAACATATCCGCGCCCGCCGTGAGCTTGCCGAGGGGAATGCCGGGCGAGGCCATGCGCGGCTCGCCGGCCTGGCTCACCGGGGTGGGGCCGAAGAAGAGGCAGAAGGCGTTGCCCTCGGGCCAGAGGGCGATCTCCCCGACCTCGAAGGCGTCGCGGCGCTTCTCGCCCGCGGCGGCCTGGCGGCGTCGCCGTAGTACTCGCCTTCGCCCCAGCGGGTTCGGCCTCGATCGACCAGGGCAGCGCCGCCGATGGCTGCGGCGCGCTGGCCTTCGTATTGAGCTCGTCGCTGACCAGGCGAGGCGAAGCGCCGACGCCGACTAGCGCGCCGGGCGCGGGGACGGCGCCGGGCGGGTGGCGGGGACGGCCTCGACCTCGCGCCCGCGCAGCGTGACGAACCGCAGGCCGCGGGCGAGCAGGACGGGCAGCGCTTCGCGAAGCGCCTCGGCGCTCTCGGCGGCGGGCTTGTTCATGTGCGCGAGGATGATGTCCCCCGGCTGCACGCGCAGGAGGCGCGCGACGATCTCGCGGCGCGGCAGGGTGGCGCCGGCATCCGCGTTCACGGAGAAGCCCGCGATGCGAAAGCCCATGGCCTCGATCTCGGCGGCGGCCGCCTTGTCGTAGCGCGCGGTGGCGCCGCGATACCAGGCGGGCCCGGGCGCGCCGCTGGCGGCGATGGCGCGGGCGCCGCCCGAGACCTCCTCGCGAAGGCCGGCGATGTCCGGGACGCCGGCCAGCCCGTAGACGCGCCTGTGCTCGCCGATCACCGCGGGCCGGTGGAGCGCGCCGTGGTCCTCGATCGCGAAGAGATCCGGGTGGGCGAGGAGCCTCGCGACGGCGGCGGGCTGGCGCTCGATCCACTTGCGCGTGGCGAACACGGTGGCCGGCACGCGCAGTGCCACGAGCGTGTCGATGAGTTCCGCGTCGTAGGCGCCGCCGCAGGCATCGAGCGTGAGGGCCACGGCGTGCTCGCCTTCCGCCCTCACGAGGCGCTGGTGGATTTCCGCCGGCGCGGGCGGCTCCGCGGGGCCGGCCTGTGCCGGCCAGGCAAGCAACGCGAGGCAAGCGGCCACGCCCGCCCAGGGCGCCGTGCGGGACGAGGAGAGACTGGCCAGGATGCGCGAACTCATGACGGTTTAACGGACGGGGCGCGGATTGGTTGAACGGACCGACGGGCCTCTCGCCTAGCGTCCCTTCGCGCCTGTGCGCACGAGGTTCTCGATGAGCGCATCGAGGATCGGCCGCGCCACGGCGCCGGTCGCCCTCGGGTGGTTGATGGCCGCCACGACGATGAGCGGCTCGCCGGCGCCGTTCTCGAGGTAGCCCGCGACGGCGGACACGTCGCGCAGCGTGCCGGTCTTGATGCGCGCGCGGCCGGCGGCGGGCGTGTCCCTCAGGCGCCGGCGCATGCCGCCGTCGAGGCCGGCGATGGGCAGGGCCGCGGTGAACTCCGGCGCCCAGGGGCTCCTGAGCGCCGCCCTCAGCACCTGCGCGAGCGTCTCGGGGCGCACGCGCTCGCCCCGCGACAGGCCCGAGCCGTTCTCCAGCACGAGGCCCGCGTCGTCGATGCCCTTCGCCTTGAGCCAGGCGCGCACTTCCCGCTCCGCGCGCGCGGCGGTGTCGCCGCCGGGTGGGCCGCTGTCGAGGGTTCCGAGCGCGAGGTACGCGAGGCGCGTCACCGGGTTGTCGGAGCGCTTGTTCACGTCGCGCACGAACTCGCCCAGCGCGCGGGAGCCGTGGCGCGCGAGCGTGCGGCCACCCGGCGCGGGCGAGAAGCGGGTGGTGCCGCGGAAGGTGCCGCCCAGCTCGCGCCAGAGGGCGCGGAAGAGCCGGTCCGCGTAGTCGACGCGGTCGAGCACGCCCAGGTTCGTCGCGGCGCGGCAGTGCTTCGGGAACTCCCCGTGCACGCGCACCTTGATCTGCCCGGCGCCGTCCTTCTCGACGACCGGCAGCTTCCAGCCGTCCTCCCAGCGCTCGCAGGGGCGCTCGACCAGCGTGAAGGCGGCCTCGACCGCCACGCCCTCCAGCGGCGTGACGATGGTGGCGCGCACCCGCTCGCCGTCGGCGTCGAGCTCCACGCCCATCAGGTAGCTGTCGAGGAAGACCGCGTCGGGCACGACGTTGTAGCGGAACTCCGGCGTCTCGTCGAAAGGGGGCAGGCCCTCGTCCGTGCGCACGGGCTGGAAGAGGCTGCCGTCGAGGAGGAAATCGCCGGCGACCTCGCGGATGCCCTGCGTGCGGGCGGCCACGAGCATCCGGCGGAAGGCGGCCCAGTCCAGGTCCGGGTCGGCGCCGCCGCGCAGCACGAGCGGGCCGCGCAGGACGCCGTCCACGACCTCGCCCTGCGCGAGCAGCTCGCTGTACCCGCGCCAGGCCGGCCCCAGGCGCTCGAGCGCGACGATCGCGGTGAGCACCTTCAGCGTGGAGGCGGGCTGGAAGGGACGGTCGGCCTGGTGCGCGAGCAGGCGCTCGCCCGTTCCGGCCCGCAGGACGATCGCCCCGAGGGACTCCGCCGGGATGTCCGCCTGGCGCAGCAGGCGCGTGACGGACTCGGGCAGCTGGGCCTTCGCGGGCGCGGGAATGGCGAGGGCGAGGGCGGGGAGCAGGACCGCGGCGAGGCGCTGGAAGGCGGGCATGGGCTTTGCGGTGGGTGACGCGGCGGTGACGGGAGCGGCCGGGATGTGACGCGGGTCTTGCAATTCCTTCCGGCCCGAAGCAAAGTGGTAGCTTATTGGTATTTGTAGCCGCGATCCAGCGCAAGGCCGGGCCGCGGCGTCGCAAAGGGAGACCGCCGGCTCGTGCACGACCGGCGGCAAGAGAGCCGAAAAAAAGAGGGGGTAGCCACCGTGAAGTTGAGAACGCTAGCGCACGTCGTCCCGTTGGTCTTCGTTGCCTTTCCCGCCGCCGCGCAGACATCGCCCCCGCCGACGAAGGTGGAAAAGGTCGAGGTGACCGGCAGCTCCATCAAGCGCGTGCAGACCGAGGGCGCGCTCCCCCTGCAGGTGATCACCCGCGAGCAGATCAACCGCGCGGGCATCGTGAGCGCCGAGCAGCTCATGAGCTTCATCTCGGCCAACGGCACGGGCACGGACAACCTGTCCTCCCAGACGCTCATCGTGGGCGCGAGCGACCTGGAGCGCCGCAACAACAACGGCAACTCGAGCGCCAACCTGCGCGGCCTGGGCTCCTCCAGCACGCTGGTGCTGCTGAACGGGCGGCGCATCTCCACCCACGGCCTGAAGGCCAACTCGGTGGACCTGAACACCATCCCCCTCGCGGCGGTGGAGCGCGTGGAGGTGCTGAAGGACGGCGCCTCGGCCATCTACGGCACGGACGCGATCGGCGGCGTGATCAACTTCATCCTGCGCAAGGACTACGTCGGCACCGAGGTCACCGGCTTCATGGACGTGACCAACGACGGCGGCGGCAACATCTACCGCGGCTCCGTGCTGGCGGGCTTCGGCACGCTCGCCCAGGACAAGTACAACGTGATGATGAGCCTCACGGTCGACAAGCAGCAGGCGCTGAAGGCCGACAAGCGCGACTTCTCGAACGGCTACCAGCCCGACCGCGGCCTCTCGCCCGACACCACGGGCTCGCCCTTCGCCACGCAGACCGGCGGCGCCGGCACCGCCATGGGCGCCACCTTCGTGCTGCCCGGCAGCACGCAGGCCTACAACCGCGCCAACCTGCTCGGCTTCCAGAACAATTGCGAGAGCATCACGGGCCAGTCGCCCTACCGGTCCGATCTCTGGGGAGCGGCGAACGCGCCGCTGCGCTACGGCTGCTCGTGGGACTACGCCGGCCCTCGCTCGCTCATCCAGCCCGTGGACCGCGTGAACCTCGTCGGCCGCGGCACGTTCGAGATCAGCGCCAACCACACGGCCTTCGCCGAGCTGGTCGCCTCCCGCTCCGACGCCACCAAGGAATTCGAGCAGCGCCAGATCACC
>JBGAOO010000296.1:0-4347 GCA_044221765.1 Usitatibacteraceae bacterium
GCGCGATGTCGAGCATGGCGCACACGAACACCTGGTTGTCGCGCTCGCGGGCGAGGTTGCGCACGAACAGGCCGTCGATCTTGATGATGTCCACCGGCAGCTGCTTGATGTAGGCGAAGGTGGAGAAGCCCGTGCCGAAGTCGTCCAGGCACACCTTGCAGCCGGTCTCGTGCAGCGCGAGGATGAACCGCTGGGCATCCTGCATGTCGCGGATGGCGGCCGTCTCCGTGATCTCCACGTAGAGGCGCGCGGGGTCCACGGCGTGCTCGCGCAGCTTGGCGCGGATGAAATCGGGCATCTCGGGCTCGTCGAGCGAGCGGCCGGAGATGTTCACCGCCACGGGGCCGCGCCCGGGGTCGGCCTCGAGCAGCTCGATCACGCGCGCGACCACCCAGCGGTCCAGGTCGATGATGAGGTTCGACTTCTCCGCGAAGCCGATGAAGGCCCCGGGGGCGAGGAGCTTGCCGGTGGCGGGGTCGCGCATGCGCAGCAGCGCCTCCTCGTGGCGCCGCTCGCGCGTGCGGGTGTCGAAGACGCCCTGCAGGTGCAGCTCGAAGCCGTCGGTGCGCAGCGCGTGGCGGATGCGGTCGTTCCAGGTGACGAGCGAGCGCTGGCGCAGCGTCGCGGTGTGGTCGGGCCGGTACAGGCGCCAGGTGTTCTTGCCCGCGTCCTTGGCCTGGTACATGGCGGCGTCGGCGTGGGCGATGAGCTCCTGCGGCGAGCCCGCGTGCTCCGGGAAGATCGCGATGCCCAGGCTCGAGGTGAGCGACAGGCGCACCTCGCCCAGGCGGAAGGTCATCGCGCCGATCACCTTCATCAGCCGGTCGGCGAGCGAGCGCAGCGCCTCGTCCTGCACGCCGGTCACCAGCAGCGCGAACTCGTCGCCGCCGATGCGCGCGAAGAACTCGTCGCGGCGCAGGTGCGTGCGCACCTCGGCCGCCACCTGCATGAGCACCGTGTCGCCCATGCGGTGGCCGAACAGGTCGTTCACGCTCTTGAACTCGTCCAGGTCGAAGAAGAGCAGGGCGACGCGCTCCTTGGCGAGCGCCGCGCGGTCCAGGCGGTCGGCCAGCTCGCGCTCGAAGCGCCGCCGGTTGTACAGGCCGGTGAGCGGGTCGCGCTCGGCGAGGAAGGCGAGCTGCGACTCGCTCTCGCGCGCGAGCGTGATGTCCTCGTGGATGAGCACCGAGCCCAGGCTCGCGCCCGTCTCGTCGAGCACCGGGCACACCTGCAGGCGCAGGATGCGGCCCGAGAGCAGCTTGAG
Organism: Usitatibacteraceae bacterium; assembly: GCA_044221765.1. Classification (GTDB taxonomy): domain Bacteria; phylum Pseudomonadota; class Gammaproteobacteria; order Burkholderiales; family Usitatibacteraceae; genus FEB-7. Next base: position 1,265 of record JBGAOO010000296.1, read on the forward strand.
CTCCATCCCCGGGGTCGCGTGCCGGCTGCCGAGCAGCTCGGGCAGTCGCTCGGTGAAGGCGCCCAGGTCCGCGACCACGTCCTCGGCGCGCTCGAGCGCGTCGAACAGGCTCAGCCCCAGGATCGCCTCGCCGCGCGGGATCGACCAGACCTCCGCGAACGCCGGGTTGGAGTAGATGATGCGCCGCGTGCCGTCGACGAACACCACGCCGAAGTTCATGGCCGACAGCAGCGCGATGAGGCGCGAGCGTTCCGCGCGCAGGCTCTCGGAGGTGCGCGACTGCAGGGCGCTCGTCTCCTCCAGGCGCGAGAGCGTGCTGCGCAGGCTGAGCTCGGTGTCCTTGAGCGCCTGGATCGAGTTCAGGCTCGAGCGCAGGCCCAGGAACTCGCCGTCGGGGCCGTAGATCGGCTGCCAGGAGTTGGTCACCCACTCGGTCGAGCCGTCCTTCTTCACGATGCGGAAATCGAAGTTCGAGCCGGTCGAGCGCGCGGCGAGCTCCTCGCGGCTGCGCTCGTACGCGGCCTCGCGGTCGTCGGGATGGATGAGCGAGAAGGGGAATTCGCGGTCCGCCAGGCACTCCTGCGGCGTGTGGCCGGTGAGGCGCTCCACGGAGGAATTGATCCAGAGCAGCCGCCCGGTGGGGCCGAACCAGCACTCCACGTCGTAGGTGTAGTCGGCGATGTTGTGGAAGCGCTGCCGGCTCGCCTCGAGCTCGGCCACGCGCGATTGCACCTCGGCCGCCATGTGGTTGAAGGCGCGCGCGAGCCGGCCGACCTCGTCGCTGTCCTCGACCGGGATGCGGGTCGCGTAGTCGCCGCGCGCGATGCGCTCGGCGCCCCGCCGCAGCTGCGCCATGCGCCGCGCGATGGGGTGCACGACGTACAGGAAGAGCAGCACCGAGAGCAGGAAGGCGCCCACGGCGCGGAAGCGGCTCTCGCGGAGCTGGCTTTCGATGGCCTCGCGCCAGGGCCGGGTGGCGAAGCCCGCGTGCACGCTGCCCACCACGGCGCCGCGCCAGACGAGCGGCATCAGCGTGTCGAAGCGCTCGTCGTCCAGCGCCGATTCCAGGCTCGTGTCCGGCATGGGCGTGGCGGTGGCGACGGGCCAGCCGTCGGAAGCGAGCACGCGCCCTTCGGCGTCCTTCACCACGAGGTACTGGATGCCCCGGGCGGTGCGCGCCTGCGCGAGGCTCTGGGCGAGCCGGGCGCCGTCGCGGCGCTCGGCGGCCTCGGCGAGCGCCAGGTTGAGCAGGGGCCGGGCCTGGGCGAGCCCGGTCTGGAATTCGGTCTCGGTGCGCGCGAGGTCCATCTGGTGGCCCTGCCACACCAGCACGCCCAGCGCGATCGCCTCGACGAGCAGCAGCAGCGCCACGAGCTTGGCCCGCAACGAGAAACTGGTCAGCGCAAGTCGCGTCGGCTCGGTCATGGACGGGGAAAAAAATCGGCGCGCCCGGACCTGGATTGTTGGGTCCCCAGGGCCCGGGCATCGCCAGAATGTGCGCTCTTGCGGGGTGTTCACTGCTTGTGCCCCCACTATCGGCGCGTGGCCCCTGGCCCGATGTGATCCGCTTCACACGGCCGGTTTCAGCTTACACGAGGCCGATTGCAGCTGAAATATTCGGCTATAGTCGCGCTCGCATGGACCGCATCGGCATCGACCTCGGCGGCACGAAGATCGAGATCGCCGTTCTCGAGGCGTCCGGCCGCGTGACGGGCCGGCGGCGCGTGCCCACGCCCGCGCGCGATTACGAGGCCACGCTCGAGGCCGTCGCGGCCCTGGTGCGCGAGACCGAGCGCGAGCGCGGCCGGGCCGCCCCCGTGGGCATCGCGATGCCCGGCGCGCTCTCGCTCGTGACCGGCCGAGTGAAGAACTCCAACTCCACCTGCCTGAACGACCGTCCCTTCAAGGCCGACCTCGAGTCGCGCCTGGGCCGCGAGATCCGCGTGGCGAACGACGCCAACTGCTTCGCCTTGTCCGAGGCCGTCGACGGCGCGGGAGCGGGCGCCGCCGTGGTCTTCGGCGTGATCCTGGGCACCGGCGTGGGCGGGGGCGTCGTGGTGGACGGGCGCATCCTGACCGGCGCCAACGCGATCGCCGGCGAGTGGGGCCACAACCCGCTGCCGCCGCCCTGGGACGACGAGGCGCCGCCGCGCCGTTGCTATTGCGGCCGCGTTGGCAGCGTGGAGTCCAGGCTGTCCGGGCCGGGGCTCTCGGCCGACCACGCGCGCCGCACGGGCGAGGCCCTGGGCGCGCCGGAGATCGTGCGCCGCGCCGAGGCGGGCGAAGGGCAGGCCCTCGCCACGCTGGCGCGGCACGAGGAGCGCCTCGCCCGCGCGCTCGCGGGCGTGGTGAACCTGCTCGATCCGGACGTGATCGTGCTCGGCGGGGGCCTGTCGAACGTCGCGCGCCTCTACGAGAGCGTGCCGCGGCTGTGGAAGCCGCACGTGTTCTCCGACGACGTGCGCACGCGCCTGCTGCCGCCCGTGCACGGCGATTCGGGCGGGGTGCGCGGCGCGGCCTGGCTGTGGGGCCGGCCGTGAGCGTTCGCCCGGCCTCTCGCGAGCTGCACCTCGCGCTCCTCGCCGGCAGCTTCCTCTTCCTCGTCGCCACGGGCTGGTCGCCGCGCGACCGGTTCACCTGGGTGCTCGAGGTGGCGCCGGCGGTCGTCGCCGCCGTCGCGATCGCCGTCGCCTACCCGCGCTGGCGCTTCACCCCGCTCGTGCTGGTGCTCATCGCCCTGCACGCGGCGATCCTGATGGTGGGCGGCAAGTACACCTACGCCGAGGTGCCCGCCTTCAACTGGCTGCGCGACGAGTTCGGGCTCGCGCGCAACTACTACGATCGCGTCGGGCACTTCGCGCAGGGCTTCGTGCCGGCGCTGGTGGCGCGCGAGATCCTGCTGCGCCGGCAGGTGCTGCGCCGCGGTCCCTGGCTCTTCTTCCTCGTGACCTGCGTGTGCCTCGCGATCAGCGCGTGCTACGAATTCCTCGAGTGGTGGGTGGCGGTCGCGAGCGGCACGGCGGCCGAGGCCTTCCTGGGCACCCAGGGCGACGTGTGGGACACGCAGTGGGACATGTTCCTGG
>JBGAOO010000297.1:0-4336 GCA_044221765.1 Usitatibacteraceae bacterium
GGTCCTGAACGGGCAGGGTTTCGCCGCCGCTGTTGCCGAGATCGCCGGCTGGCCCGGCTATGCGCCGACGCCGCTGCTCGAATTGCCCGCGCTCGCCCGCGAACTCGGGATCGGCACGCTCTGGTACAAGGACGAGCGCCCGCGTTTCGGCCTGAAGAGCTTCAAGGCCCTGGGCGGCGCCTATGCGGTGGCTAACGTCCTTCGCGACGAGGTCGGCCGGGCGCTCGGGCACGCGATCCCGGGCGAGGACCTGCTCGCGCATCGCCACGCGAAGCTCGTCGCCGGCATCACGGTCACCAGCGCCACCGATGGCAACCACGGGCGCTCGGTCGCCTGGGGGGCGAGGCTCTTCGGTTGCCGGTGCGTGATCTACGTCCACGAGACCGTGAGCCCCGGCCGGCGCGCGGCGATCGCCGCCTATGGCGCGGAAGTGGTCGAGGTGAAGGGCAACTACGACGATGCCGTGCGCCATGCGGCCGCGCAGGCCGCGAGCCACGGCTGGACCGTCGTGTCCGACACCTCCTATCCCGGCTACACGCGGATTCCCACCGACGTGATGCACGGCTACGGGGTGATGGCCGAGGAGATCGGCAGCCAGGTGCCCATGCCGCCGACGCACGTGTTCGCGCAAGCCGGCGTCGGGGCGCTCGCGGCCGCGATGTGCGCGAGCTTCTGGCTGCGCTGGGGGGCCAAGCGCCCGCAGTTCGTCGTCGTCGAGCCGACCGAGGCCGACTGCGTGTACCGCAGCCTGGAGGCGGGTCGCCGCGTGGCCGTCACCGGCGCGCTCGACACGATCATGGCCGGTCTCGCCTGTGGCGAGGTGTCGGAACTGGGCTGGGCCATTCTGGCGCAGGGCGCCAACGCCGCCGTCGCCGTCGGCGACGACTATGCGATGCGCGCCGTGCGCCGACTCGCCGCACCCGCCGGGCAGGATCCCATCGTCATCGCCGGGGAGACGGGGGCCGCAGGCCTGGCGGCCTTGCTCGCCGCGCAGGACCATGCCGGCATCCGGGCCACCCTGGGGCTCGCGCCCGATTCCCGCGTGCTGCTCCTGGGCAGCGAGGGCGACACCGACCCCGCCATCTACCAGCAGATCGTCGGCCGAAGCGCCGAGGAGGTACTCGCCCCATGAACGCCGCCCTTCTCACGAATCCCGCCACGCTGCGCGTGGACGGCAAGCGCCTGATGGACCGCCTGGAGGCCATGGCGAGGATCGGCTGGAACGACGGCGCCTGCTGCCGCCTCGCCCTCACGGACGAGGATCGCGCCGGCCGCGACCAGCTCGTCGCCTGGATGAAGGCCGCCGGGCTCGCCGTGTCCATCGACCCCGTGGGCAACATCTTCGGCCTGCGCGCCGGCACCGACCCGGCCGCGCAGCCGGTCATGACAGGCTCGCACATCGACACCGTGCGCACCGGCGGCAAGTACGACGGCAATCTCGGCGTGCTCGGCGGGCTCGAGGTCGTCCAGGCCCTGGACGACGCGGGCATCCGGACCCGCCGCCCGCTCGTGGTCGCTGCCTTCTCCAATGAGGAGGGAGCGCGCTTCCACCCGGACATCCTGGGCTCGCTCGTCTTCGCGGGCGGGCTCACGGTCCAGGAGGCCTACGACACCGTCGCCATCGACGGCAAGCGCTACGGCGACGAGCTCGAGCGCATCGGCTACCGGGGCGAGGCGCCCGTGCCGGCCTTCCGGCCCAGCGCCTACGTGGAACTGCACATCGAGCAGGGGCCGATCCTCGACATCGAGGGCATCACGATCGGCGCGGTGCGCGACCTGCAGGGCATCTCGTGGCAGGAGGTGAGCATCCAGGGGCAGTCGAACCACGCCGGCACCACGCCCATGCGCCTGCGTCGCGATGCGGGGTACTGCGCCGCCGCCATCGGCCTGGAGCTTCGCGCCATCGCGAAGGAGATGGGCGGCAGCCAGGTCTGCACGATGGGCGCGGTCAACCTGCACCCGAACCTCATCAACGTGATCGCCGCCCGCGCCAAGGTGACCGTGGACATCCGCAATACCGACGAGGCCCTGCTCCAGGCCGCGGAGAAGCGCTTCGCCGACTTCCTGGTGCGCCTGGCCGCGGAGGAGAAGGTGACCATCACCGCCAAGCCCGTCGCGCGCTTCGAGCCGGTGGTCTTCGACGCGGGCGTGGCCGACCTCATCGCCGCGACGGCGCAGCGCCTGGGCTACTCCTGCCGGCCCATGACCTCCGGCGCGGGGCACGACGCCCAGATGCTGGCGCGGATGTGCCCCACGGCGATGATCTTCGTGCCCTCGGTGAAGGGCATCAGCCACAACGGCGCCGAGCACACGGAGCCGAAGGACCTCGAGGCCGGCGCCAACGTGCTGCTGCAGGCGCTGCTCGACCTCGCGAAATGACCCGCGTCGTCACGGTCGGCGCCGCGCAGCTCGGGCCCATCGCCCGCGCCGAGACGCGCGCCCAGGTGGTCGCGCGCCTGGTCGCCTTGCTTCGCCAGGCCAGGTCGAACGGCTGCGACCTCGTCGTCTTTCCCGAGCTCGCGCTCACCACGTTCTTCCCCCGCTGGTACTTCGAGAAGCAGGAGGAAGTGGACGCCTTCTTCGAGCGCGAGATGCCCGGCCCCGAGACGAGCACCCTCTTCGACACGGCGAGGGAACTGGGCATCGGCTTCTACCTCGGCTACGCGGAGCTGGCGACGGAAGAGGGCCGCGCGCGCCGCTTCAACACCGCGATCCTGGTGAACCGCCGCGGCCAGATCGTCGGCAAGTACCGCAAGATCCACCTGCCCGGCCACGCGGAGCACGAGCCCTGGCGGCGCTTCCAGCACCTCGAGAAGCGCTACTTCGAGCGCGGCAACCTCAACTGGCCGGTCTTCCGAACGGAACTGGCGCCCGGCGTGACGGGCCTCGCGGGCATGGCCATCTGCAACGACCGGCGCTGGCCCGAGACCTACCGCGTGATGGGCCTGCAGGGCGTGGAACTCGTGCTGATCGGCTACAACACGCCCGTGCACAACCCGCCCGCGCCGGAACACGACGCCCTCTCCCACTTCCACAATTCGCTGGTGATGCAGGCCGGCGCCTACCAGAACGGCACGTGGGTGGTGGGCGTCGCCAAGGCCGGCTGCGAGGAAGGCGTGGACCAGATCGGCAACTCGGTCATCGTCGCGCCTTCGGGCGAGATCGCCGCCGCCTGCACCACCACGGGCGACGAACTCGCCCTCGCCCGCTGCGACCTCGACCTGTGCGCCTCCTACAAGAACACCACGTTCAACTTCGCTCGCCACCGGGAGCCGGGGGAGTACCGCCTGATCGTCGAGCGCAAGGGCGCGATCCCGCCCCCCTGAGCAGGCGCGGGGTACCCGGCGCCTCGAGCATTCGCCCCACCTTTCGGAGAACCGACCCATGAAGAAGATCCTGGCCGCCCTCGTCGCGAGCCTCGCCGCCGTCGCCGCCCCGCCGCTGCACGCGCAGGCCTATCCCGCGCGCGCCATCACCATGATCGTTCCGCAGGCCGCGGGCGGCACGAACGACATCGTCGGCCGCCTCGTGAGCGCCAAGCTCGCCGAGGTGCTCGGCAGCCCCGTCGTGGTGGAGAACCGCGTCGGCGCGGGCGGCAACGTGGGCACGCAGGCCGCGGCCCGCTCGCCCAAGGACGGCTACACGCTGCTCATGACCATCAGCAGCTCGCAGGCCATCAACCCGGCGCTCTACAAGGACCCGGGCTTCGATCCGGTGAAGGACTTCAGGCCAGTGAGCCTCATCGGCGCGGTGCCGAACGTGCTCCTCGCGAACCCGTCCTTCCCGGCGAGGAACGTGGCGGAGCTGCTCGCCATGGCGAAGGCGAAGCCGAACGAGCTGCAGTACGCCTCGGCCGGCAACGGCACGCTCAACCACCTGCTGGGCGCCATGCTCGCCTCGATGGGCGGCGTGGAGATCCAGCACGTGCCCTACAAGGGCGTGGCGCCGGCGATGAACGACGTGCTCGGCGGCCAGTTGCCGCTCGTGTTCGCCTCGCTCCCGTCCTCCATCGGCCACATCAAGGCGGGAAAGCTCAAGCCCCTCGCGGTGAGCGGCGGCGCGCGCTCGCCCGTGCTGCCGGAGGTGCCCACCGTCGGCGAGACGCTCCCCGGCTACAACGGCACGCTCTGGATCGGCCTCTTCGCGCCCGCGGGCACGCCGCCCGAGGTGCTCTCGTCGCTCGAGAGGGCGATGGCGAAGGCGCTGGCCGCGAAGGACCTGCGCGACAAGCTCGAGCAGTCGGGCGTGGAGATGGCCGCGCCGGCCGACACGCCGGTGACGGCGGCGCAATTCGCGAGGATCCTCGACGAGGACATCGTGAAATGGGCGAGGATCG
>JBGAOO010000298.1:0-4541 GCA_044221765.1 Usitatibacteraceae bacterium
GAGGGGCCGCCCAGAATTCCCCCGAGCTTCCCGGTTCGCCCGACCGTGCATGCCGCCCGGCCCACGCCGCGTGCCCGGCCCGGATGAGCGCGGGCTTCCCCCATCCGAAGGAGATTTCGATGAACGATGTCTTTGCCAGGAACCAGGCGACGTCCGCCGAAGAGGCTGCCAAGATCGTGCCGCGGGCGGAATTCCGCGTGTTCGGGCAGGGCGTCATCGAGACGGTGCGCGCGCACATGTACAACGGGCGCACCGTGCTGCTGCAGGCGCGGCGCATGCCCGCCGAAACCTACTTCCTGTCGGTGAACACCGACGAGGCGAACGTGAAGGTGCGCGACGGCCTGCTCGACATCAAGACGAAGGTCGGCCAGACGCCCGAGGGTTACGAGATCTTCCAGCCGCGCGGCAAGTTCAAGTTCCCCGTCCCCCGGGCGGACCTCGCCACGATCCTCTCGCACCTGAAGGTCACGCTCGCGCTCGACAAGGACAGCTACGGCATCGACGACTTCATCGCCCTGGCGCGCAGGCACCCCGACCTGCGCGTGGTGACCGTGGAGAAGATGCGCTACGGCTTCTCGATCGACGGCATCATCTGCGAGTACGCCCAGGTGTGGCTGAACGGCGCGCTCGTCGAGACCGCCTGCGCCGAGAGCGAGAACTACGCCGGCATGAAGGAAGTGGTCGAGGGCCTGGGCATCTCCGACATGCCCAACACGAACTACCTGCGCGCGGCCAAGCGCGTGGTCGGCCTGGCCTGATCGCCCGGCGGACGCTCGGCGCGCGCGCCCACCGCACGCGCCCGGGAGGCTCCCGCGGATCGGCCCGCGCGGGTTTCCCGGAGGCGGCCCATGCCATCGACGAAGGCAATGTCCGGCTGGATCCCGGCCCGCGGCGACCTTTGGGGCGGCCTCGCGGCGATGCTGGTCGCGCTGCCCTCGGCCATCGCCTTCGGCGTGACCGTGCATGCGGCCATCGGGCCGGGCTTCGCCGGCAGCGGGGCGCTCGCCGGCCTCATCGGCGCGACGCTGGTGGGCCTGGTCGCGGGCGCCCTGGGCGGCACCGACCGGCTGGTGAGCGCCCCGTGCGCGCCGGCCGCGGCCATCCTCTCCGCCTTCGCGATCGAGATGGTCCGCCGCGGCAACGACCCGCACGTCATCGTCCTGCTGCTCGTGATCGTGGGCGTGCTGGCGGGCCTCTTCCAGGTCCTGCTGGGGCTGGTGGGCGTGGGCCGGCTCATCAAGTACATCCCCTACCCGGTGGTGAGCGGCTACCTCACCGGCGTGGGGCTCATCATCATCGGCAGCCAGATCCCGAAGGTGCTGGGCGTGCCCGACAGCCTGCCTTGGTGGCAGGCGCTCCTCTCGCCGGCCGCGTGGGACTGGCGCGCCATCGCCGTGGCGGGCTCGACGGCGGCGGTCGCGCTGGCGGCCCCGCGCTTCACCCGGCGCGTGCCCGGCACGATCCTGGGCATCGTCGCGGGCCTGGCGACCTACTTCGCGATCGCGACGCGCGATCCGGGCCTGCTCGTGTTCGACGGCAACCCCCTGATCGTCGGCCCGCTCGGCGCGCACGGCGCGGGCATCCTCCAGTCGGTCGTCGGCCAGTGGCAGGCGATCGGGCAGATGAGCCTCGCGCACATGGGCGGGCTGCTCGGCAGCGCGGTCACGCTCGCGGCGCTGCTGTCGATCGACACGCTCAAGACCTGCGTCGTGCTGGACAAGCTCACGCGCACGCGCCACGACTCCGACCGCGAGCTGATCGCGCAGGGCGTCGCCAACGTCGCCTCCTCGGCCTGCGGGGGCATCTCCGGCGCCGGGACGATGGGCGCCACCCTCGTGGCGCTGGGCAGCGGCTCGGTCTCGCGCGCGGTGGGGGTGACCGAGGGCGTGTTCGCCCTCGTGGCCGCGCTCCTGCTGGGCTCCTTCATCGCGTGGATCCCGGTCGCAACCCTCGCGGGGATCCTGGTGGTGATCGGCGTGCGCATGATCGACCGCGAGCCGCTTCGCTTCCTGCGCTCGCGCACGACCATCCTCGACCTGGGCGTGGTGGCGGTGGTCGTGGCCGTGGCCCTCACCGTGGGCCTCATCGCGGCCTCCGCCGCGGGCGTCGCGATGGCGATGGTGCTCTTCGTGCGCGAGCAGAGCGGCGGGGCCGTCGTGCGCCACAAGATGGAGCTGGGCCAGACCTCCTCGACCTGGCACCGGCCCGAGGCCGAGGTGGCGCTGCTCGCGCAGAAGTCCTCGGACGCGGTGATCTTCGAGCTGCAGGGCACGCTCTTCTTCGGCAACACCTCGCGGCTCTATTCCGACCTGGAGCAGGAGATCGGCACGCGGCGCTTCGTGATCATCGACCTGAAGCGCGTGCGCTCGATCGACGTGACCGCCGCACGGCTGTTCATCCAGATCGCACATCGAGGCGGCGCCAACTGCTGAGCAGGGTGCGCAGCGACGGGGTGAACGGCACGAGGCCTGGGCAAGCTCTTCGCCCACATGGGCCTCATCGACCCGCAGGGCAAGACGGTGCGCCTGTTCCCCGACCTGGACAGCGCCATCGCCTGGGTCGAGAACCGGCTGCTGGGCGAGAGCGAGATCGCGCCGGCGGACGAGGTGCCGATGCGCCTGCAGGAGATGGAGCTCGCCGCCGGCTACCGGGACGACACGCTCTCGGACCTGGAGGCGCACATGCAGGTGCGCACCTACGCCGCGGGCGAGACCGTCTACCGCCGCGGCTCGCCCGGGGACGAGCTCTACTGGGTGCGCAAGGGGTCGGTGCGCCTCATCGCCTCGCTGGGCGAGAAGGGGGCGAAGCCCGTGGCGGGCTTCGGGCGCGGCGACGTCTTCGGGGGCCTCGCCTTCCTCGACCACGAGCCCCGGCCCAACGACGCGGTGGCCGTCACGCCCACCGAGCTCTACGTGCTCACGCGCCGCGACTTCGAGGAGATCGCCCGGGCGCACAAGAAGCTCGCCTTCAACCTCGCCTCGGCGCTGGCGCGCACCCTCGCCATGCGCCTGCGGCGCACGGAGATGAAGCTCACGATGCTGCAGGAATACTGAGCGCCGGGCGCGCTCAGCCCGGGGCGGGCTGCGCGATGGCGCCGCTGCGCCGGTCGGTGGTGAGGAACTGGACGAAGGCCTCGGTGGCCTTGGAGAAGCGCTTGCCGTGGTGCCAGCACAGGCTGATGCGCCGCTCCAGCGTGAGGCCGGCGATGCGCACGGTCTTCAGCCGGCCGTCCTCGAGCTCGTGCTGCACGGCGCAGCGCGAGATGATGGAGATCCCCAGGCCGGCCTGCACGGCGCGCTTCACGGCGCCCACATTCCCCAGCTCGAGCACCGTGTCCAGCGTGATCCCCTCGGCGGCGAGCTGCTCGAGCATGCTCTCGGAGCTGGCGGAGTCCTTGCGCGGCAGCAGGAAGGGCATGTGCTTCAGGCTCGCCGGGGAGATGCGCTTCGCCTGCGCGAAGACGTGGTTGCTGGGCACCACCAGGACCAGCTCGTCGTTCATGAGCGGCTTCACGGCGATGCGCTCGTCGGTGATGGGGGCGCCTTCGCCCACGATCGCCACGTCCAGCTCGCCCGCCGCCAGCATGTCGAGCACGCGCCGCGCCGGCTCCACGCGCAGCGCCAGCTCGATCGCGGGGTATTCCAGGCTGAACCGGGCGAGCAGCTCGGGCAGGACGTAGACGCCCACGACCTGGCTCGCCCCGATGCACAGGCGCCCGGCCTTGAGGCCCCCCAGGTCCGCCAGCTGCCGCTCCAGGAGCGCCACGCGCTCGAGGATCTCCTCGGCGGCCTTGAGCACGGCGTGGCCCGGGCCCGCCAGCGAGATCTTCTTCCCGATCCGGTCGAAGAGCCGGACCTTCAGCGCCTCCTCCAGGGCCACCACCTGCGCGCTCACGGCCGGTTGCGTGAGGTGCAGCTCCTCCGCGGCGCGCGAGAAGCTGTTCAGGCGCGCCACCGTCTGGAAGGTGCGCAACTGCGACAGCGTCATCATGGGCCGGGCCTCGGGATGGAGTGTCCCCGCGTCCGGGCGGGAAGCGGGCGCCGGACGGGCGTCGCGGGCGCCCCAAGCGTCCGCGGATCCCGTCCATATAGGGAAAACATTATATGAGCCATCCCAAGGATTGATTGGACCCAGATCAAGCCCCCCGCCGAGAATGGTCCCACCAGATGGACCCTCACTGAACAACTCGCAGGAGCGTAGATCATGGGCGTGCCCGGGAATTTCCAGAGGAAGCTGTTGGCGACGGTTTGTTGTGTGGCCTTGGGGGGCGGATTTTCCGCCCCTGCTTTTGCCTCCGAGGCGGACCTCATCAAGCGCATCGACGCGCTGCAGAAGGAGCTCGAGAGCCTGCGCTCGCAGGTGAAGGCCACCGAGCAGAAGGCGACGAAGGTCGAGCAGGCTCAGGCCGCCGAGAAGGCCGCGGCGGCGCCGATGACGGCGCAGGAAGTGGCGACCTGGCGCAAGTACCTCGCCGCCGTGCCCACGGGCGAGGCGCCCGCCACCAGCGCGAAGACCGGCATCACCATCTACGGCCGCGCGGA
>JBGAOO010000299.1:0-4317 GCA_044221765.1 Usitatibacteraceae bacterium
GACTGGCTCGCGCTGCTCGGCTACGAGGTCTCGGCCGGGCGCCTGGTGTGCTACGTGCCGCCGGTGAAGAGCGACAAGTGGCTCACGCGCCTCGCCTTCATGGAGCCGGCGGGCGACCGCTGGTGGGCCGTGGGCGGGGCGGTCTACATGCTCCAGGCCATCAAGCGCGTGCGCGGGGTGCGCCTCATCACCCCGGCGTGGCAGGACCAGGCCGCGCGCGAGAAGCGCCTCGTCGTCGCCACCAAGCGCGAGGACGCCACCTCGAGCCGCGCCGGCGCCGGCCCCTTGCGTATCGTCAAGTGACCTCTCCCCCCCACCACGAAGCCGCGGCGACAGCGGTCGAGATCTACACGGACGGCGCCTGCAAGGGCAACCCGGGGCCCGGCGGCTGGGGCGCGCTGCTCACCTTCGACGGCCGCGAGAAGGAGCTCTTCGGCGGCGCGCCCGACACGACGAACAACCGCATGGAGCTCACGGCCGTGATCGAGGCGCTGCTCGCGCTCAAGCGCCCGAGCCGCGTGGTCCTGCACACCGACTCGCAGTACGTCCAGAAGGGCATCACCGAGTGGATCCGCGGCTGGAAGGCCAAGGGCTGGCGCACCGCGTCCAAGGCGCCGGTGAAGAACGTGGACCTGTGGAAGCGCCTGGACGAGCTCGCCGCGCAGCACCGCATCGACTGGCGCTGGGTGAAGGGTCACGCGGGCCATGACGGCAACGAGCGCGCCGACGCCCTGGCGAACCGCGGCGTCGAATCGCTCGCGGACTGAACGCCCATGCGCCGGATCGTCCTCGACACGGAAACCACCGGCCTGGAGCCCTCGCTCGGGCACCGGGTGATCGAGATCGCCTGCGTGGAGCTCTTCGACCGCCGGCCCACGGGCCGCAACTTCCACCGCTACCTGAATCCCGACCGCGAGATCGACATCGGCGCGATCCAGGTGCACGGCCTCACCAACGACTTCCTCGCCGACAAGCCGCGCTTTCCCGACATCGCCGACGAGTTCGTCGAGTTCGTGGCGGGCGCGGAGCTGCTCATCCACAACGCGCCCTTCGACGTGGGATTCCTGGACGCCGAGTTCGCGCTCATGGGCCGGCCGGGCATCGAGACGCTGTGCACCGTCACCGACACCCTCGCCATGGCGCGCGAGATCCACCCCGGCAAGCGCAACTCGCTCGACGCGCTCTGCGAGCGCTACCAGGTCGACAACTCGCGCCGCTCGCTGCACGGGGCGCTGCTCGATGCCCAGCTGCTCGCCGACGTGTGGCTCGCGCTCACGCGCGGGCAGGATGCGCTCGACATCTCCCTGCTGTCCGCGCCGGAGGCGGCCGTGGCGGGCGGGCCCCCGGTGCGTCCCGAGCACCTGCTCGTGGTGCACGCGAGCCCGGCCGAGCTCGAGGCGCACGCGGCGATGTGCGAGCGCCTGGACAAGGACAGCAAGGGCCGCTGCCTGTGGAAGGCCGCGCCGTCGGCGGCGCCGGGCTAGGGCCATGGCCGATCGCGCACCCCGGGAAGAACTGAGCCGCCTGGCGGCCCGGCTGGTCGCGCTCGGCGCCATCCCGATCGCCGTGTTCTGCGGCGCCTTCGCGCTCGGGCGCGCGGCGCTCGGCACGGGCCAGACGGGGCAGATGGGCACCTGGATGATCGCGCTGGGCGCGGCCGTCGCCTCGGTCTTCGTGCTGGCGCGGCGCACCGCGCGCGTGCTCGAGGGCGAGGTGCAGGTGATGCGCGAGGCGGTGCGCCAGGCCGCGGGCTCCGGCCCGCGCGCGGAGCTGCCCGAGCTCGACGAGCCGCTCGAGGGGCTCAAGCGCGACGTGCTCGCGCTCGCGAACGACTTCCAGGCACGCGAGCAGCGACTGCAGGAGCGCCTGGACAACGCGCGCCAGCAGGTCTTCTTCCTCACGACGCACGACCCGCTCACCGGCCTGCCCAACCGCAAGACGCTCGAGGAGCGGCTCGAGAGCGCGCTCGCCTCGGCCAAGAGCCTGGGCAGCACGCACGCGCTCCTCTACCTGGACGTCGACTTCCTGCACCGCATCAACGACGCCTTCGGCCACCTCGCCGGCGACGACCTGCTGCGCCGCATCGTGCCGGTGCTCAAGGAGGCCCTGCGCGAGGAGGAGCTGCTCGCGCGCATCGGCGGCGACGAGTTCGCCGTCCTCATCGAGAACTGCAGCGCGGACTACGCGGTGCAGGCGGCCCACCGGCTGCGCGACTCGGTGCAGGCCTGGCAGTTCGAGTGGAGCGAGCACGCCTTCCAGGTGGGCGTGAGCGTGGGCGTGGTGGCGGTGACGCGCCTCACGCCCGGCCTGTCGGCGATCTTCAACGAGGCGGACAGCGCCTGCTTCGCGGCCAAGGAACAGGGGCGCAACCGCGTGGTGGCCTTCCACGAGGCCGAGGCCTCGCAGTACATGCGCCAGACGAGCCGCGGCTGGCTCAAGCGCATCAACGACGCCATCTCGGGCGGCGCCTTCACGCTGCTCTACCAGCCCATCGTGGCGATCTCGGCCGCGCGCGAGCTGGGCGCGGCCCCGCGCGTGGAGGCGCTCCTGCGCATGAGCGAGACGGGCGGGGAGCTCATCCTGCCCATGTCGTTCATCCCGACGGCCGAGCGCTACGACCTCATGCGCACGATCGACCGCTGGGTGATCGAGCGCGCCTTCGCCGATTTCCGCCGGCTCTCGCGCGCCCGCGGCCACCGGCAGCCCGCGGAGTTCTCGATCAACCTCTCGGGCCACACGCTCTCGAGCCCGGATTTCGGCGACTTCGTGCGCGAGAAGTTCCTGGAGTACGACGTGCCGCCGGGGGCGATCTGCTTCGAGATCACCGAGACGGCCGCCATCGCCAACGTGGAGCGCGCGCGGGCGCTGATCGAGGGGCTGCGCGCGATGGGCGTGCGCTTCTGGCTGGACGATTTCGGCAGCGGCCTGTCCTCCTTCAACTACCTGAAGCACTTCCCGGTGGACGGCCTCAAGATCGACGGCCTGTTCGTGAAGGGCGTGGCGCGCAACTACCTCGACTACGCCCTCGTGGAGGCCATCCAGAAGATCGCCACGACCATGGGCCTCGCCACCATCGCGGAGTACGTCGAGAGCGAGGACATCGCGAGGAAGCTGCTCTCGATCGGCATCCCCTGGGGCCAGGGCTTCCACCTCGGGCCGCCGCGCCCCTGGGAAGCGATCTTCGAATCCTAGCGGGCGCCGGAATCCGCCCGCCCGGATCCTGCGTAACCTTCGCGGACCGGACGGCTTCGGAGGGGGCATGGCGGCGGCAAGGCACAAGGAAGGCAGGCGGCCCGCGGCCGGGGCGAAGGTCGTCCCGATCCGGCCCGCGCTGGCGCGGGAAGCCGAGGAGGAAGCCGCGCGCCTGGCGCGCAACCGGCGCCTGGCGGCGCTCGTCGCGCGGGTGGCGGCGGGCGACACCCGCGCCCTCGAGCAGCTCTACGGCGCGTGCATCGGCCGCGTGTACGCGGTCGCCTTCCGCATCGTGCGCGTGCACGAGGCCGCCGAGGAGGTCGCCGAGGACACCTTCGTGCAGGCCTGGCGCACGGCGCGCACCTACGACCCGGCGCGCGGCGGTCCGCTCGCGTGGCTGCTCACCATCGCCCGCAGCCGCGCGCTCGACCACTTGCGCCGCGACGAGCCCTTCGAGGCGCACCCGGATCCCGACGCGCTTCGCGGCGCGGGCGAAGGCGCGGGCGATCCGCTCGACCTGCTCGCCGCTTTCCGGGACCACCGGCGCCTGGGAGAGGCACTGCGTGCGCTGCAGCCCGGGCAGCGCCAGCTCATCGCGCTCGCCTTCTTCCGGGGCCTCACGCACCAGGAGATCGCCGCGCAGGCGCGGTTGCCCCTGGGCACCGTGAAGACCAGCATCCGCCGGGGGCTCGCAACGCTGCGCGCGGCCCTCGAACCGCTCGACTGAGGAACCCACGATGAATGCCGAACGACCCGACCGCCCGCCCATCGACCCGGCCCTCCAGGCCGGCCTGCTCGAGGCGATCGCGCCCCTCGCGCCCCGGCGCGGGCGAGGCGCGGCCCTCAAGGCCCGCATCCTGCGCCGCCTCGGGCCCCCGCCCGCGGGCCCCGCGGACTTCGTCACCGTCCACTTGCACGACGGCGCCTGGCGCCGGCTCGCGCCGAAGGTCTACGAGAAGCCGCTGGTGGATGCCGCCGGCCTCTATGCGCGCCTGCTGCGCCTGGAACCCGGGGCGAGCCTGCCGCCCCACGGCCACGACAGTCCCGAGGAAAGCGTGGTGCTCGAGGGCGAGGTCTGGCTGGGCGAGGTCTTCTGCGTGGCCGGCGAATTCCATTTCGCGCCGG
>JBGAOO010000006.1:0-32491 GCA_044221765.1 Usitatibacteraceae bacterium
CGGGTGTGCGCCCGTGGGGCTCTCGTCCGCGGCGAGGCGGGCGATTTCGATCGGGTCGCGCAGCGGCTCGGCCGGCGCGCGGTAGGTCACCTCGTCCAGCGCGGCCGTGGGCGGCAGCCCGCCGGCGATCGCGAGCACTTCCTCCAGCGTGAGGTCCTTCATGGCATCTCCAGGCCGGCGCAATGGGATTCCGGCGTGCAGTGGAGGCCATGCTAGGGGCGCGATGCGTGCGTCCCGCGACGAAATCGCGGGCGAAAATTCCGGGATTTCCGGCGCCGCCGGGGCGCGCGGGAACCGGGCGACGGGCTACGATTTCGCCTGGCCGCGCTTCGTGGAATCCCGTGGAAACTCCGACACCCTGCTATCGAGTCGCCGTGCACCGCTACGCGGGCAGCTACATCGCGTGCGTGGCGGGCCTGCCCGGTTGCGTGGCGCGCGGAATGACACAGGTGGAAGCGGTCGAGAACGCGCGCAGCGCCATCCGCGCCTGGGTCGCGCTCGGGCGCATGCTCGCGCGGGAGCAGGCCGTCGTGGAGATCGACATCACCGCCTGAGGCGGCCGGTCAGGCCGGCCCGAACCACCCATGCGCGGAGAAGAACCGCTTCCCCGACTGCACGAACCACACGATGTGCTTGAGTCCCTTCATCGCCGCCTGCCCCCCGTGGTGCACGATGCGCACCTGCGGCAGGTAGGCGATGGTCGATACCTTGGATAGCCGCAGCGTGAGGTCGAAGTCCTCGAAGTAGAGGAAGTAGTCGGCGTCGAACCCGCCCACTTGCTCGAGCGCCTTGCGCCGGCACAGCAGGAAGCAGCCGCTCGCGATGGTGACGGGCGATTGCTCCCGGTCCCAGTCCAGCTCGCGCTTCTCGTAGCGCTCGAGCATCCCCTTGAAGGGAAAGCGCAGCCATTGCGGCACGAAGGCGCGCACGAACAGCACGCCCAGGCCCGGGTAGCCCTTCACCAGGTACTGGCGCACGCCGTCGGGCCCGCGCGCCGAGGGCGTGATGGCCCCCACCTCCGGGTGCGCGGCCAGGTGGCGCAGCCCCGCGTCGAGCGCCTCGCGCTCCATCTCGACGTCCGGGTTCAGGATGAGGTGCGCCTCGCCCGAGGAATTGGCCAGGGCGAGGTTGTTGGCCTGCGCGAAGCCCACGTTGCCGTGCCCGGAGATCACCTGGAAGGTCATGCCCGGGGCGCGCTCGAGCGCGGCCTCGCACAGGTTGAAGAGCATCGTCTCGTCGCCCTCGGGCCCGTTGTCCACGAGGGAGAGGCGAGCGTGGCCGAGCGTGCCGTGCTCCATCGCGCAGGCGGCCGCCTCGGCCAGGCTCGCGAGCGTGCGCGCCAGCAGCCGCTCGTCGGGCGCGTGCGTGACGACCGCGATCGAAAGGGAGGTGGGCGCCATGGAGGGCATTATGCGGGAGAGCGCCGGGGCGCCAGAAGGCCCGCCGCGCGCCACCGGGTCCGTTACACGTAAGATGCGCGCTTCGCGGCCGGCCGGCGCCCGCCGCGGGGAACAGGAGACCATGAAGATCCTCGTCGTGAAGCGGGACAAGGTGGGCGACATGCTGCTCACCACGCCCATGCTCCGGCGCCTGCGCCAGGCGCTGCCGCAGGCCTCCATCGACGTGCTCGCGAGCGACTACAACGCGTGGGTGCTCGCGGGCAACCCGGACGTGGACCGCATCTGGATCTACGGCCGCACGCGCGTGGGCCCGCGCGTGTCCTTCAAGTCGGCGTTCCAGCAGGCCGCGCTCGCCGCGCGCCTGCGCTGGGAAGGCTACGACGTGGCGATCGCCGCGCAGGGCGAGGCCTCCGCCCGCGCCACGCGCCGCGCGCGCTGGGTGGGCGCGAGGCGCACGATCGCCTACGTGGCGCCGGGCGAGGCGCGCGTGAGCGACCCGCTGCCCCCGCCCGATGCCGGCCACGAGCGCGACCGCATGCTCGCGCTCCTCGCGCCCCTGGGCATCGCGGCCGAGGCGCAGCCCGCGCTGCCCGTCTTCGAGGCGCCAGAGGCGATGCGCGAGCTGGCGGCGAAGTCGCTCGCGATGCAGGGCCTTTCGCCCGGGGGCTACGCGGTGCTGGGCCTGGGTGCGCGCCGCGCCAAGAAGCAGCCCGACCGCGGCCAGGTGCTGCGCTGGAGCGAATGGCTCAAGCGCGAGCACGGCCTGGATACGGTCTTCATGTGGACGCCGGGCGGCAGCGACAACCCGCAATACCCGGGCGACGACGACCTCGCGCATGCCGTGCTCGAGGGCGCGCCCTCGTACCTGCGCCCCTTCCGCGGCCCGCTCTGGCCCGCGGTGGGCCTCGTCTGGCACGCGAAAGTATCGATCTTCCCGGACAGCGGCCTCATGCACTTCGCGGCGGCGAGCCCGGGCGGGGTGCTGGGCTTCTTCGCCGAGCCCGAGGTCTCGCCCCCCGCGTCCCGCTGGGCGCCGCTGGGGCCGCGCGCCGAGTGGCTGGAGGCGCCGGCGTCGGTGTCGCAGCTCGCCGACGAAGCCGTCTACGAGCGCCTCGCGCGCCTGCTGCGCGCCTAGGCCCTGGGCTTGCCCGCCAGGTAGGGGTTGAGCGCCGGGTCGTTGTACATCTTGAACTGGCGGTACACCTTGAAGCGCGACAGGCCCCGCGTGCACTCGAGCAGCAGCATGTCCAGGCAGCGCTTGAGGTCCTCGCGCTGCTCGGCCAGGCGCTCGAGCTTCGCGCGGCAGTCGGCGTGGTGCTCGGGCGTGGCGTCCGCGCGCCCGGCCTGGGCGCGCATCGCGCGGATCTTGAGCGAGAGGATGGAGAGCCGGTCGATCATCGCGCCGGGCGTCTCCGAATGCAGGCGCGCCTCGGGCGGGGTGATGTAGTCCAGGCGCTCGAGCAGCGCCGCGTCGATCCGCTCCACGGAGTCGCTGCGCCCCTGGTTCAGGCGGTCGATGGCGCGCTTGTTCGCGACGATCTCGGCGTCGGGCACGTCGGGGCGGCGCGCGAGGTCCTCCTCGTCCCACAGGCGGGCGTTGTAGCGGTGGTTCTCCTCGATGTGGCGCCAGACGCCCTCGTCGAAGTGCGCGGGCCCGCTCACGGGCTTGGGCGAATCGGCGAGGCGCGTGTCGTGGAAGCGCGCGATGCGCTCGGCCGCCAGGTCCGCGAAGACATCGTTCATTGTCTCTCCTTCGCGAGCAGTTCCTGCGCCACGGCCAGCACGCGGTCCACCCCGATCGCCTGCATGCAGCGCGGCGCCTCGCATTCGGCGGTCGTGCGCGTGCAGCGGCGCACCCAGTCGAGTTCCCGGCGAAAGAGCAGCCGCTGGTCCCGGCACGGGAAGTCCTCGATCGTCACCGCGCGCCAGGGCGAATCGCGCCAGAAGCGCCCGGGGCTGCACACCGTGGCCGAGCCGGGCCCGAAGAGCGCGACGGTGGGCGTCCAGGTGGCGCGGCCCAGGTGCGCCACGCCCGTGTCCGGCGCCACCAGGAGCGAGGCGCCGGCGAGCAGGTGCCAGAGCTGCGCGAGGTCCAGGCGCCCGGCGGTGGAGGCATGGCGATGCGCCGGGTCGCACTCGGCCACCAGGTGCTCCTCTCCCGGGCCCGCGCTCCACACGACGCCGAGGCCGAGCTTGGCGAAGGAAGCCGCGAGGCTCATCCACCGGTCCGCGGGCCAGAGCTTGAGCGGGGTGCTCGCGCCCAGGTGCAGCACCACGTAGGGCTTCTTCGGCCGGTCGCCGGGCAGGGCGGGCGGGTCCGGCCAGTCGCCCGGCGCGTAGGGCGGCGCATCGGGGCCGTCGACCAGGTCCGCGACGAGGTCGCCCCAGGCCGCGGGCGTGTTCCGGTAGGGCCGCTGGTCATCGACGAAGAAATTCTTCGTGGCCGGCGTATCGCCCGAATGCGCCACCACGTGGCGCGCGCCCATCGCCGCGGCGAGCCAGGCCTGGCGGTTGTCGCCGGGCACGATGGCGAGGTCGAACGGCCCCTCCTCGACGAGGGCGCGAGCCGTGTCCGCATCGCGCGGCGAGAAGGGCAGGGCCCGCACGCCCCAGGGCGCGCCGGCGTAGAGCGGGGCGATGGCCGGCGGCACGGTCATCGTGATCTCTGCGCGCGGGTGGTTGGCGCGCAGCTTGGCGATGAGCGGCGAGAGCATGATCGTGTCGCCCAGCAGCAGGTTGTGGGCGACGAGCACGCGGGCGGGCGAGCGCGGGGCGCGGCGCGTGCCGGGCGATCTCAGCCGCCGGGCGAAGGCCCGCGACACCACGGCGAGGCGCGTGGCGGTGCGCTCACCCACGGGGGGCCTCCACCGCCCTCCGGAAGACATCCAGCATGCGCTCGACCATGCGCTCCTCGCCGAAGCGCTGCAGGGCCGTGTCGCGCGCGCGCTTGGCCAGCTCGTGGCGCCGCGCCGGGTCCGCGACCAGCGATTCGATCGCCTCGCGCAGGGCGGGCGCGTCCTCCGGCGCGACGAGCACGCCCGTCTGGCCGTCCTGCACGATCTCGTCGATGCTGCCCACGGGCGTGGAGATCACCGGCAGCTGGCAGGCCATCGCCTGCATGAGCGCCTGGGGCACGCCCTCGTTCGCGTAGGAGGGCAGGCAGAAGAGGTCGAAGGCACGCATCCAAGGCGCCACGTCCTGCTGGTTGCCGGTGAAGGTGACGCGCGAGTCGATGCCCAGGTCCTTCGCGAGGATCTCCAGCGGATCGCGCTGCGGCCCGTCGCCCACCACGACGAGGCGCGCGGCGCGGTCGGCGAGCGCGGCGAAGGCCTCGAACAGGTAGCGGTGCCCCTTCCAGCTGCGCAGCGTCGCCACGATGCCGATCACCGTGCCCTCGGGCGCGAGGCCCAGCGCGGTGCGCGCGGCGGCTGGCGAGCCGGGGCGGAAGCGCTCGAGGTCGATCCCCGTGGGAATCGAGACGACGCGCGCCGGGTCGACGCCCACCTCCTCGATCATCTGCGCGCGCAGGCGCTCGCCCGTGGTCACGATGCGCTTGGTGGCGCTGCGGTAGAGCCAGCGCGAGGAGAAGTTGCGCGGCACCGGCGCGGAGATGTGGCGGGTGCGCACGATCGGCGGGGCGTCGCTCAGGAGGCTGGTGGCGATCGCCGCGAGCCAGCTGTCCGTGGAGCTGTGCGTGTTGATCACGTCGAACTCGCGCCCCCGCAGCAGCTTCAACATGCCGTGCAGCCCGGCGACCGACTTGCGGCCGATGGGCGCGGCGAGGGCCTCCAGCCCGTAGTCCGGTGCCGCCTGGTAGATGCGCGACTCCTCGGGCGCGAGCAGCGTCACCGCGTGGCCCTGCTGCCTCACGCCCCGGGCCTCGGTGAGGATGCGGATCTCCTGCCCGCCCCAGCCGAGCGAGGATTCCGTGTGCAGGATGCGAAGGCGCTCGGGCGCTGCCATCAGGACCCCGCGAACTGCAGGCGGTGCAGGCCCGCGTAGAGGCCGCCGGCGGCGAGCAGCCGCGCGTGCGGGCCCTGCTCGACCACGCGCCCGTGCGAGAGCACCACGATGCGGTCGGCCTTCTCGACGGTGGACAGGCGGTGGGCGATCACGATGGTGGTCCTGCCGCGCATGAGCGTCTCGAGCGCGGCCTGCACGGCGCGCTCGCTCTCGGTGTCCAGCGCCGAGGTGGCCTCGTCCAGCAGCAGGATGGGCGCGTCCTTCAGGATGGCGCGGGCGATCGCGATGCGCTGGCGCTGGCCGCCGGAGAGCTTGGCGCCGTTCTCGCCGATCTGCGTGGCGAGGCCCTGCGGCAGCTCCTCGATGAAGCCCATGGCGTGCGCGGCCTCGGCGGCGCGGCGGATGGCGGCCTCGTCGGCCTTCGCGCCCTGGCCGTAGGCGATGTTGGCCGCGACCGTGTCGTTGAAGAGCACCACGTGCTGCGAGACGAGGGCGATCTGCCGGCGCAGGCTCTCCAGCGTGAGCGTCGCCAGCTCGTGGCCGTCGAGCAGGATGCGCCCGCCCGAGGGGTGGTAGAAGCGCGGCAGCAGGTGGATGAGGCTCGACTTGCCGCTGCCCGAGGGGCCCACGAGCGCGACCGTCTCGCCCGGGGCGATCTCGAGCGTCACGTCCTCGAGCGCCGGTTGCGTGCCGGTGCGGTAGGTGAGCGAGACGGCCTCGAAGGCGAGCGCGCCCCGGGCGCGCCCGAGCGCGACGGTGCCCGTGTCCTCCTCGGGCTTCTCGTCGACCAGGCCGAAGACGCTCTCGCAGGCCGCGAGGCCCCGCTGCAGGTGCTCGTTGATCCCGGTGAGGCGCTTCAGGGGCTGCAGCAGCATGCCCGTGGCGGCGATGAACTCCACGAACTTGCCCACGTCCGTCTTGCCCTCGAAGGCGAGCTCGGCGGCGAAGTAGATGATGGCCGCCACCGCGCAGGCGACGAGCAGCTGCGTGACGGGCACCGTGGCCGCGGCGGCCGCGGCCTGCTTCATGTTGTAGCGGCGGATGAGCTGCGCGGCCCGGGCGAAGCGCTCGCTCTCGTAGGGCTGGCCGCCGAAGATGCGCACCACGCGCTGGTTGGTGATGGCCTCGTCGAGCACCTCGGCCACGCCGCCGATCGCCTTCTGGCTCGCGCGGCTCATGTCGCGCAGGCGCTTGGAGAAGTAGCGCACCGCCAGGGCGAGGGGCGGGATGACCACGAAGGTGATGAGCGTGAGGCGCCAGTTGGACCAGAGCAGGATGGCGAGCAGGGCGCTGATGGTGACGGTGTCGCGCACCAGCACGGCGAGCACGCTGGTGGAGGCCGAGGCGATCTGCGTCACGTCGTGGGTGAAGCGCGAGACCATGCGCGCGGTGGTCACCTCGTCGAAGAACGAGGGCGGCAGGCGCAGCACGTTGGCGAACATGAGCCCGCGCAGGTCCAGGATCACCTTGTTGTTGACCCACTGCGTGAGGTAGCCGGAGGTGAAGCTCGCCAGGCCGCTCACCAGGAACACGCCCACCACGCCCAGCGGGATGAGGATGGCCAGCTCGCGGTTCCGGTTCACGAACAGCTCGTTCACCAGGGGGCCGGTGAGCTTCACGAGGGCGGCGTCGGCGAGGCCCCCCACGATCATCGCCGCGATGGCGGCGAAGAGCGCGGCCCGGTAGGGCCACACGTGGGTGAGCAGCCGCTTGTAGAGGGTGCGGCCGTCGGGGGCGGGGGCGTTCATCAGGCGATTATCCCAGTTTGCCCGCCAGGAGCCTTTCGTAGAGCGCCAGGTACTCCCGGCCCATGGCCTCGGGCGTGAAGGCGGACACCGCCTCGCGCGCGGCGAGGCCCAGGCGCCGGGCGCTCGCCGGGTCGAGCTCGTCGAGGCATCCGGCGATCCCGCCCACGTCCAGCGCGTCGCGCACGAAGCCGCTTTCGCCCTCGCGGATCACCTCGGCCGCGCCGCAGGTCGGGCTCGTCACCACGGGCAGCCCGCAGGACATCGCCTCGAGCACGGCGTTGGGGAAGGGGTCGTAGAGCGTGGGCAGGACGAAGGCGTCGCCCGCGGCGAGGTAGGGCCGCACGTCGGACACCCCGCCCACGAAGCGCACCCGCTCGGCGATGCCCAGCCGCGAGGCGAGGGCCCGGTAGCGCGCCGCGCGCTTGTCCTTGCCGACCACGATCGCCCAGGCGCCCTCGCGCCGGCGCGCGAGCGCGTGCAGGAACGGGCCCACGCCCTTGCGCTCGAACCCCGAGCCCACGTAGGCGAAGAGCATCGCCGCCGCCGGGATCGAGAGCTGCTGGCGCACGCCGGCGGCGTGCTCGCCGCGCAGGCCGGGATGGAAGCGGGCGCCGTCGACCGCGTTGCGGATGAGCACGAGCTTGTCGGCGGGCGTCGCGAAATGCGCCGCGATCTCGGCCCGCACCATCGCCGAGTTGCAGATCACGGCCTTCAGGCGGGTCGAGGTGAAGAGCTCGCGCTCGGCGGCCAGCAGGTAGCGGTGGTGCGGGGAGAGGCGGGTCGCGAGGCGCGCGAGCGGGGACTGGATGCGCGCGCGCTGCGCGAGCCAGGAGGCGTGCACGCCGTCGCCGGCGCGGTAGACGTCGCAGCAGGCCAGGCGCTCGTGGGACTGCACGAGGTCGAAGCGGCGCCGGGCCAGCTCCGCGCACACGGCGCGCGCGAAGCCGCGGTCGCGCCAGAGGCTGCCCACGTAGAACGGGTCGACGACGAGGGCGGTGCCGTCCGGGTCGGGCCAGCGGCGCGTGACCAGGGTGAGCGAGACGCCCTGCGCGGCGAGCGCGCCCAGCACCGACTGGACGAAGCGCTCGGCGCCGCCGAAGGCGTCGAACCGGCTGCGCACGAGCGCCACGCGGGGGCCGGGAGCGCCGCGCGGCCGGGCGGGAGCGGTCATTGCGCGGCGAGCAGCTCGTTGATGGCCGCGTGCACGCGATCCACCGGCAGGCCGGTGAGGCACTCGCTCACCTTGCCGCCGCCGCAGCCGTCGTTGCCGCAGGGGCGGCAGGCATGGCCGCTCGTCACCACGCGGTGCGGGACCATCCACGGCCCCCACTGGTCCTCGCCGCTCGGCCCGAAGAGCGCCACCACCGGCGTGCCCATGGCCGCGGCGATGTGCATGGGCGCGGAGTCCACGCCGAAGAAGAGCCGCGCGCGCGCGGCGAGCGCGGCCATCTCGCGCAGCGAGAGCTTGCCCGAGAGGTCCGTCACGGGCACGCCGGCCTCGTGCAGGATGCGCCCGACGATCGCCTGCTCGCGCGCGTTGGGCGCGGCCGTGAGCACGATGCGGTGCCCGTCGTTCGCCAGGCGCTTGAGCAGCTGCGCGTTGCGCTCGTCCGTCCAGGCCTTGAAGAGCCAGCGCGAGGTGGGGTGCACGTGCACGAAGCCCTTGGGCGCGAGGCCGTGCTGGGCGAGGAGCGCGTCCACGCGCGCGATCGCCTCCTCGCCCGGGTTCATCACCAGGCGCTTTTCTTCCTCCGACGGATAGATCCCCACGCGCCGCAGCGCGTCGAGGTTGTGCTCGACGGTGTGCCGCGGCCGCGCCTTGGGCGAGGGATACCGGTGCGAGAAGCTCGCGCGCCAGAACCAGGATTCGCGCGTGGGCGCGACCGACCAGCGCGGGCGCAGCAGCTGCGCGAGCCAGGCGCCGCGCCAGTGCTCCGTGAGGTGCACGAGGAGCTGGTAGCGCCCCTCGCGAAGCTGCGAGAGCAGCGCGGCCTCGCGGCGCGCCTGCACCGCCGGCCCCTGGCGCTTCCACTCGCGGTCGATGGTGTGGATCGTCGACACGGCCGGGTGGCCGGCCAGCATGTCCTTCGTGTCCGAGTAGACGAGCGCGTCGATGCGCGCCTCGGGGGCGCGGTTGGCGAGGACCCGGAAGACGGGGGAGGCGAGCAGCACGTCGCCGTGGTGGCGCAGCTTCACCACCAGCACGCGCCGGAGGGAATCGACGCCGATCGGATCGGGGACCATGGCCGCCAGATTAGCAAACGGCCATGGCCCGGGGAATGGCGGGCCGACCGGCGGGGCCTAGAAGCCCTCGAACCGGACGTTCAGCGCGAGCGAGCGGCGCGGCGCGTCGTAGCCCACGATGTGCTCGTAGCGCTTGTCGAAGAGGTTCGAGCCGACCAGCTCCATCGTCCAGCGCTTGTCGATCGTGTAGCGCACCGTGGCGTCGGCGATGGCGTAGCCGGGCAGGCGCGTGGAGGGCGACTCGTTCGCGGAGTCGAAGCGCGCCCCGCTCGCGGTGACCCCGCCCGAGATCGACCAGGCGCGCAGCGCGTAGGACGCCTCCAGGCGGCCGAACTGGTTGGCGCGCCCCTGGAGGCGGTAGCCCGTGTCCTCGTCGCGGGCGCGCTGCGAGGCGACCGAGCCCTTCAGGTGCACGCCCCCGAAGGTGCCCTCGACGACGGCCTCCAGGCCCCGGATGCGGGCGCGGCGCACGTTCTCCATCGTCGGGAAGACGTAGGTGATGAGGTCCTCGATCTTGTGGTCGTACCAGGTGAGGCGCCAGGGGAAGCGCGCGCCGGGCTCGCCCTTCACGGCGAACTCGCGGCTGTTGCTCTTCTCGGGCCGCAGGTCCGGGTTGGAGACGTAGAAATCCGACGAGGGCGCGTAGAGGTCGAAGAAGGTCGGCGCGCGGAAGCCCTTGCCCCAGGTGCCGGTGAAGAGGCCCACGCCGGCCCAGGTCACGCCGTAGCTCAGGCTGCCGGTGTTGCGGCCGCCGAACTGGTCGTCGTCGTCGCGGCGGGCCGAGGCCTCCAGCCGCTGGATGCCGATCGTCTCGTTGATGCCAACAAAGGCGGAGGTGGTGTCGCGCTTGTCCTGCGAGAAGGCCGTGTCCGAGCGCACCTTCTGCCGCACGGCCTCCAGGCCCCCGAGCACGGTGCCGATCGCGGTGCCGAACTCGTTGATCCAGCTGAGCTGCTCCTGGCGCGTCTCGAACCGGGCCGGGTCGTTGCCCTCGATCACGAGCTTGTCGCGGCCCTCGGCGAGGGTGAAGCGGCTGCCCCACCAGGGCGTGAAGAAGTTCCTCGAGGTGATGCGCACGCCGGAGATCGACTGCTTGTTGCGGTCGGTGCCGAAGCGGCCCTGCGCGTCGGGGCAGCCGTCGAAGTTGGCGCGGCCCTCGCTCGCGAAGCCCGCGAGCGTGACCTGCTCGCCCTGCCACAGTCGCTGCGTGAGCTGCAGGTTCGCGAAGGCGTTGCGGTAGGGATCGCGGTCCGGGTCGTGGCAGAAGGCGCGCGCGTTCGTGGCGCTGGGCGCGTCGACCTTGCGCGCGCCGGCGGAGAAGGACGCGGTGAGATCGCCCTCGACGGCCGTGAAGCCCGCGGCCGCGCGCGCGTCGCCGTCGGTGCCGAAGCCCGTGCTCGCGAAGAAGCGCGGCTTGCTGCCGGCGCGCGTGAAGATCTGCACCACGCCGCCGATGGCGTCGGGGCCGTACAGGCTCGAGAGCGGGCCCTTCACCACCTCGATGCGCTCGACCAGGTCGAGCGGGATGTTCTCGAGGGAGGTGGTGCCCACGGTGGCCGAGCCCACGCGCATGCCGTCCACGAGCACGAGCGTCTGGCCCGCATTGGCCCCGCGCAGGAAGAGGCCCGTGGGCTGCCCGGGGCCGCCGGTGCCGCGGAACTCGACGAGCGACTGGCGCTGCAGCAGCTCGGCGAGCGAGATGGTGCCGGCGCGGTCGATCTCCTCGCGCGTGATCACGACGGC
This sequence comes from Usitatibacteraceae bacterium, assembly GCA_044221765.1. GTDB lineage: Bacteria > Pseudomonadota > Gammaproteobacteria > Burkholderiales > Usitatibacteraceae > FEB-7. The sequence goes on from JBGAOO010000006.1 coordinate 11,099, forward strand.
ATCGCGCAGCGTGTCGCTGCTGCGCTGCGCCAGGCGCGTGGCGGTGACGATCAGCGAATCGACGGCCTGGAAGGCGAGGGTGGGGGCAGGTGCGGGTGCCTGGGCATGGGCGCCCAGGGCCACGGCGGCCGCGAGGCCGGCGAGGGGGGTGGATTTCATGAGGTTCCTTCGGCGTGCGAGCCCAAGCGTCCCCGCTGGCTCGACGATTGCGTTCGGGCCGTGCCACCCGTACCGGCCTGGCAAGGCCCCCCTTTGCCTGCGGGCCGGTCTCCGGACTCGCCAGACTTGAGGGCCGCCTTCCCACGACCGACAGGTCGCAGTGGCTTCTTGGCCATCCACACTGGCTTACCGTTGCGGGGGCAGTGCCGGCATCTCACCGGCTTCCCGGACACCCGAAAGCAGGCTCCATCATACGCCCGGGGCGGGCCGGGGGGCCGAAGTTACATTCGAAATCACTTTCAAAATAGGTGCTTACGCGTTGACGCGGCAAGGGTTTTCCAATATCGTGCGGGGATGGATTCCGAGCTTAACGCCCTCGAAGCCAAGGTCGAAGCGGCCGTGCAGCAACTCAAGCAGCTGCGCGAGGAAGCGCGCGATCTTCGGCAGCAGCTCGCCGCGCGCGCGGACGAGAATTCGCGCCTCGGAGAGAAGCTCGGCGCCGCCAAGACGCGCATCGAGGCGCTGCTCAAGCTGATCCCCGACAGCGAAGCATGAGCGCCGACGACAAGAGCCGCGACAAGGGCCTCGCCATCCAGATCCTCGGCCGCGAGTTCCGCGTGGCCTGCCCCGAGGGCGAGGAAAAGCAGCTGCAGGCCTCGGTGGAATTCCTCAACCGCCGCATGAAGGAGCTGCGCGACACGGGCCGCGTCACGGGCAACGAGCGCATCGCGATCATGGCGGCGCTCAACATCGCGCACGAGTTCCTCTCGCAAAAGCCGGGTAAAGGCGCCCCTGCTTCCGTTGACGGTGGGGACATTCGGCGTAGAATCGTTCACGGTCCTTCCGCCCGCGGAGAACGAGACGGTCATCTTGCCCTCGATCGCGGTGAATCCCGTGGCGAGGCGGCCGTCGGAATCGGTGCCGTAGGCGGCGCTCGCGAATGCCGAGGCGCGGGTGAAGATCTGCACCACGCCGCCGATCGCGTCCGGGCCGTAGAGGCTCGACAGCGGCCCCTTCACGACGCTGATGCGCTCGACGAGGTCGAGCGGATGTTCTCGATGGAGGTCGTGCCCACGGTGGCCGAGCTCACGCGCATGCCGCTGACGAGCACGAGCGTCTGGCCGGCGTTGGCGCCGCGCAGGAAGAGGCTGGCGGGCTGTCCCGGTCCCCCGGTGCCGCGAAACTCGACGGCGACTCGCGCTGCAGCAACTCGGCGAGCGAGGGGGTGCCGGCGCGCTGATGTCCTCGCGCGTGATCACGACGACGTCGCGCAGCGTGTCGCTGGCGCGCTGCGGCGCGTGGCCGTGACCACCATGCCGTCGAGCGACTGGAAGGCGAGGTGGGGGCGGGGGAAGCGAGGGCGGGTGCCTGGGCGTGGGCGCCCAAAGCCACCGCCGCGGCGAGGCCGGCGAGGGGCATGGTCTTCATGGAGGTTCCTTCGTCCGGGCAGCCCAAGCGTCCCGCTGGCTCGACGTCGTTAACCCGCTTCGGTGCACCGAAGCGGTTCCGTTGCCGACGGGCCGGTCTCCGGACTTCGCCAGACTTGACCTCCGCCTTCCCACGGCGCGAGGGCCGCAGTGGCTGGTGGCCCCATCCACACTGGCTTACCGTTGCCGGGGGCAGCGCCGGCCTTCACCGGCTTCCCGGACACCCGAAAGCAGCCGCCATGATACTCCCGCACCTCTGCCGGGCCCATCGTTACTTCGAAATCACTTTCAAAATAAGCGCTTACACATTGACGCGGATATGCTTTTCAATATCGTTCGCGGATGGATTCCGAGCTTTCCGCACTCGAGGCGAAGGTCGAAGCGGGCGTGCAGCAACTCAAGCAGCTGCGCGAGGAAGCGCGCGATCTTCGGCAGCAGCTCGCCGCGCGCACCGACGAGAACGCGCGCCTCGCGGAGAAGCTCGCCGCCGCCAAGGCGCGCATCGAGGCGCTGCTCAAGCTGATCCCCGAGACCGAAGCGTGAGCGCCGACGCGAAGGCCCGCGACAAGGGGCTCTCCATCCAGATCCTGGGCCGCGAGTCGTGGCCTGCCCGAGGGCGAGGAGAAGCAGCTGCAGGCTTGGGCCGACTACCTCAACCGCCGCATGAAGGAACTGCGCGACACGGGAAGGTCACCGGCAACGAGCGAATCGCGATCATGGCGGCGCTCAACATCGCGCACGAGTTCCTCGCGCAACAAGCCGGGCAAAAAGCGCCGCTGCCTCCCGTTGACGCCCCCGACTATCGGCGTAGAATCGCCGCGATGCAGGAGACGCTGGAAACGGCGCTCGCCGCCGACCAGGACAAGCTCTTCTAGCGGCGCGCGAGGCGCCGTTCGACCGGCGTGCCGGTCTCCTGCGGTGTTCGTCCGGGCTTACATCTTCGAGCCGATAATCGTAAGCCTGGATGCCCGCCAAAGCGGTGCTTTTGTGCGCGCCCATGTCGGATGTACCTACGGCACCCGGTGGGCAACCGCCTTGAACCCTGTGGGTTCGAGCGTGCGGCCCGGACGAACACCGCAGGAAATCGCCCCACCATTCCCATTCCGCCATGCCCTACTGGTTGATGAAGAGCGAGCCGGCCGAGTTCTCGATCGACGACCTCGTCCGCGCCCCGAACAAGTCCACGCCGTGGTTCGGCGTGCGCAACTACCTCGCCCGCAACTACATGCGCGACCGGATGCGCGTGGGCGACGGCGTGCTCTTCTACCACTCGAGCTGCCCGGTGCCCGGCATCGCGGGCCTCGCGCAGGTCTCGAGCGCCCCGCATCCCGACCAGACGCAGTTCGACCCGAAGAGCCCCTATTTCGACCCCAAGGCCACGCGCGAGAACCCGCGCTGGATGCTGGTCGACGTGAAGCTGGTGAAGAAGACGCGCCTGCTCTCCCTGGAGGAGATGCGCACCCACGAGGCGCTCGCGGGCATGGTGGTGCTGCAGCGGGGCAACCGCCTGTCCATCACGCCGGTCCAGCCGGCCGAGTGGAAAGCGATCGGGAAGCTCCTTGCCGGGTGAGGCGATCACCTGGCTGACGTACGCGCTGCTGGGCGTGTTCGTCGGTTTCTTCTCGGGCCTGCTCGGCATCGGCGGCGGCTCGATGATCGTGCCCATCCTGGGCCTCACCTTCGTCGCCTTCGGCTTCCTGCCCGACCAGGTGATGCACCTGTCGCTCGGCACCTCGCTCGCGGCCATCGTGCTCGCCACGGCCTCCGGCGCGCGCGAGCACCTGGCGCACGGCGCGGTGCGGCTGGACATCGTGAAGGGCCTCGCGCCGGGCATCGCGCTGGCCGGCCTCGCCGCGGGCGCCATCGCGCGCCAGGCGCCCCTCGCCCTGCTCCATTACTTCTTCCTCGCCTTCGTCTGCTACGTCACCTTCTCGATCCTCGCGGGCGTGAAGCCGAAGTCCTCGCGGCCGCTGCCGGGCCTGGCGGGCCTGTTCGGCGTGGGCTCGCTCGTGGGCGGGCTCTCGGGCCTCGCCGGCGTGGGCGGGGCCATGATCTCCATCCCGTTCATGACCTGGTGGGGCGTCCCCTTCCGCACGGCCGTGGGCACCTCCGCCGCGATCAGCTTCGTGGTCGCGGTGGCCGGCACGATCGGCTACGTGGTCGCCGGCTGGACGGAGGCGGGGCTGCCGCCGTGGACGATCGGGTACGTCTACGTGCCGGCGCTCGTGGGCATCTCGGTGACGAGCGTGTTCGTCGCGCCGCTGGGCGCGCGCCTGGCGCACCGGCTGCCGGTGAACGTCCTCAAGAAGGTGTTCGCGCTCTTCCTGCTCGGCCTCGCGGTGAAGCTCATCGCCTCGCTCTGAGGCCCCGAGCGCGCACGCGGTCACCGGCGTAGAATTTCGGCACCGCTTTCCCGAACCCCACCCCTTGAAGATCCTCATCCTCGGCGCCGGCCAGGTCGGCGCCAGCGTGGCCGAGAGCCTGGTGTCCGAGAAGAACGACGTCACCGTCGTCGACACGAGCGCCGAGCGGCTGAAGGACCTGCAGAACCTCTTCGACCTGCGCACCGTGGCCGGCAACGCCGCGCAGCCCGAGATCCTCGCCGAGGCGGGCGCGGCCGACACCGACATGCTCTTCGCCGTGACCGCGAGCGACGAGACCAACCTCGTCGCCTGCAAGGTCGGCCACGCGGTGTTCAACATCCCCACGCGCATCGCCCGCATCCGCTCCACGTGGTTCGCGCGCCACCCCGAGCTGCTCGCGCCCGAGTGCTTCTCCGTGGACCACGCGATCTGCCCGGAGCAGATCGTGACCGAGTACATCGAGCGGCTGATCGAGTTCCCCGAGGCGCTCGAGGTCGTGGAGTTCGCCGGCGGCAAGCTCGACCTCGTGGCCGTGCGCGCGGTGGAGGGGGGCACGCTCGTGCGCCACCCGCTGCGCTACCTGGAGACGCTCCTGCCGGACGTGGCCGCGCGGATCGCCGCCATCTACCGCAACGACCGGCCGCTCGAGCTCACGCCGGAGGTCGTCGTGCAGCCCGGCGACGAGGTGTTCATCCTGGCCGACTCGCGGCGCATCCGCGCCGTGATGACGGAGCTGCGCAAGATGGACAACCCGGTGCGCCGCGTCATCATCGCGGGCGGGGGCAACATCGGCCTGCGGCTCGCCTCGGCGCTCGAGGGCCGGCTGAACGTGAAGGTGATCGAGGCGAGCAAGCGCCGCTGCGAGTTCCTCGCCGGGCAGCTCGAGAGCGCCCTGGTGCTCAACGGGGACGTGACCAACGAGGACCTGATGGCCGACGAGAACGTCGACGAGACGGACCTCTTCATCTCCGTCACGAACGACGACGAGGCCAACATCATGTCCTCGCTGCTCGCCAAGCGCATGGGCGCGCGGCGCGTGATCTCGCTCATCAACCGCCGCGCCTACGGCAACCTGATGCAGGGCGGGCAGATCGACATCGCGATCTCCCCGGCGCAGGCGACGCTCGGCAGCCTGCTTGCGCACGTGCGGCGCGGCGACGTGGTGGCGGTGCACAGCGTGCGCCGCGGCCGGGCCGAGGCCATCGAGCTCATCGCCCACGGCGACCGCAAGTCCTCGCGGGTGGTGGGCCGCGCGCTGCGCGAGATCGACCTGCCGCCCGGGGCGGCCATCGTGGCGATCGTGCGCCAGGGCGAGCCCATCGTCGCGACGAACGACGGGCTGGTCATCGAGCCCGACGACCACGTCGTGGTCTTCCTCACGAGCAAGCGCATGATCCCGAAGGTCGAGAAGCTCTTCGAGGTCGGCGTGGGGTTCTTCTAGGCCGTGAGCCGCCCCGCGAACGACCTGCGCTCCGCCGCGCCCAACCGCCCGCGCCGGCCCGTGGACGCGATCCTGCGCCTCTTCCCGGTGCTGCACGTGCTCGCGGGCGCGCTGCTGCTCTTCGCGCCCGCCTTCCTCGTGCCGCTCGCCTTCTCCATGGTCCTCGCCGACGGCGCCCACGCGGCCTACGAGACGGGGTTCCTGGTGACCTTCGTCGCGGCGCTCTTCACCTTCTTCCTCACCCGCGGCCGGCACCGGCGCGAGCTGCAGCCGCGCGACGGGTTCCTGCTCGTCACGCTCGTGTGGACGGTGGTGCCGGCCTTCGCCACGATCCCGCTGCTCATCGCGATTCCGGGCCTGGGCTTCACCGACGCCTACTTCGAGGCGGTGTCGGGCATGACGACCTCGGGCGCCACCGTGCTCTCCGGGCTCGACGCGCTGGAGCCCTCGGTCAACATCTGGCGCGCGCTGCTCGTGTGGATAGGCGGCATGGGCATCATCGTGCTGGCGGTGGCCATCCTGCCGCTGCTGGGCGTGGGCGGCAGCCAGCTCTTCAAGGCCGAGAGCCCGGGCTGCATGAAGGACACGAAGCTCACCCCGCGCATCGGCGACACCGCCAAGGGCCTGTGGGGCGTGTACGCGCTCGTCACGGTGATGTGCATCGCGGCATTGAAGCTCGCGGGCATGACCTGGGTCGACGCCGTCGTGCACGCCTTCTCGACCATGGGCCTGGGCGGCTTCTCCTCGCACGACGACAGCTTCGGGTTCTTCAAGTCGCCGGCCATCGAGGCGGTGACCACGCTCTTCATGCTGGCGGCAAGCCTGAATTTCGCCACGCACTTCCTCGCCGTCCGGCGCCGCAGCTTCGGACCGTACGTCGCCGACGGCGAGGGGCACCGCGTGCTCGCCTGGATGGCGGCCTCGGCCGTGGCGATCAGCGTCTTCCTCGTGGTGAAGGGCACCTACCCCGATTTCGGCACCGCCTTCCGGCACGTCTCCTTCAACCTGGTCTCGATCGCCTCGACCACGGGGTTCGCGTCGGTGGACTACGCGATCTGGCCGATGTTCGCGCCGCTGTGGATGATCTTCCTCTCGTGCTTCGTCACGAGCTCGGGCTCCACGGGCGGGGGCATCAAGATGATCCGGGCCATGCTCCTGTTCAAGCAGGCGCTGCGCGAGCTCACCCGCATCATCCACCCGCGCGCCGTGGTGCCGGTGAAGCTCGGCGAGCAGGTGGTGGAGAACAACGTGATCTTCGCGGTGCTCGCCTTCATGCTGATGTACGGCGGCACGGTGATCTTCATGACGATGCTGCTGCTCGCCTCGGGCCTGGACCCCATCACCGCGCTCACGGCCGTCATGGCCTGCATCAACAACATGGGGCCGGGGCTGGGGCTGGTGGGCCCGTCGACGACCTACGCGGTGCTCACGGACTTCCAGACCTGGGTGTGCACCGCGACGATGCTGCTCGGGCGCCTGGAGATGTTCCCGATCCTGGTGCTCTTCACGCCGGCCTTCTGGCGCAAGTAGCCGCTAGATCCCGCACCAGCGGCGCATGAGCTTCGCGAACACCACCACCGACTGCTCGTTGCGCGACATCGAGCACCACTCGTCCGTCTGGTGCGCGAGCGTGGGCTCGCCCGGGCCCAGGATCACGGCGGGCGGGCCGCCGAAGCCGCGCTTGAGGTAGGCCCCGTCGGTCGAGAAGGTGATCGTCCGGGGCGTCGGGCGGCCGTCCAGGAAGGGCGTGCACACCTCGAACACCTCCTGCACCCACTCGTCCTCGGGCGGGGTGTAGAGCGAGGGCACGTCCACGATCGGGCGCACCGTGGCCTCGCGCGGGCCGAGCAGGTGCCCGAGCGAGTGGCACAGGTGGCCGTGGTCGATGCCCGGCACCGTGCGGATGTCCACCGTGATCTTCGCCGAGTCGGGCACGGAGTTCGTGTTGAGGCCGCCGTGGATGGTGCCCACGCTCAGCGTGGGCCTGCCCATCACCTCGTGGGACTCGACGGGGAAGCGGTAGGTCTCCAGGTCGGTGATCACGCGCGCCATCTTGTTGATCGCGTTCTCGCCCACCTCCGGCATCGAGCCGTGGGCGGTGACGCCGGTGGTCTCCACCTCGAACCACGCGAGGCCCTTGTGGCCCACGTACGGGAAGTTGCCCGTGGGCTCGGCCACCACGATGGCGCCGGCCCGGTCGATGAGCTTGCGGTCGGCGAGGAAGCGCGCGCCCTCGCAGCCGATCTCCTCGCCCGCGGTGATGACCATCACCACGCCCGGGCCCTTCGCGAGCAGCGGGGCGAGCTCCACCGCCGCGGCGACGAAGGCGCCGATGCCGCTCTTCATGTCCGTGGAGCCGCGGCCGTAGAGCCGGTCGCCGTCGGTCTCGCCCGCGAAGGCGTCCTTGGTCCAGGCCTTCGCCCCCAGGGGCACGGTGTCGATGTGGCCGGTGAAGCAGATGGGCGGGCGCACCGGGTCGCCGCCGATTTCCGCGACGAGGCTCGTGCGCGACTCCGCGAACTCGTGGTAGGCGGTGCGAAAGCCCGCGGCCTCGAGGATCGCGCCCAGGTGGCGCGCGCAGGCGCGCTCCATGCCGGGCGGGTTGATGGTGTTGAAGGCGAGCAGCTCGCGCGTGAGCTGGCGGGGATCCAGGCGGGTCTTCATGGCGGGGGCATTCCAGCGCTGCGTCCGGGTGCCCATTCTCGCATGCCCGGCAGGGCGCTCACCCGTGGGCGTCGCCCTGCGCCTTCGCGGCGCGCAGCCGCTTGCGCCGCCTGCGCACGAAGTGGTTGAGCGACTCGACCGCCACCGAGAACGCGAGCGCGAAGTAGATGTAGCCCTTGGGCACGTGCAGCCCCAGGCCGTCGGCGACGAGGATGACGCCGATGAGCAGGAGGAAGGCGAGGGCGAGCATCTTGACCGTCGGGTGCGCCGCCACGAAGTTCGCGAGCGGGTTCGAGGCGACGATCATGATGATCATCGCGACGACGACCGCCGTCACCATCACCCAGAGCTGGTCGGCCATGCCGACCGCGGTGATCACCGAGTCGAGCGAGAAGATGATGTCGATCACGGCGATCTGCAGCACCACGGACTTGAAGGTGACGCCGGCGACGCCCTCCGGCCTGTCCGCGGCCTCCTCGTCGCCTTCCACCATCTCGTGGATCTCCACCGTCGCCTTCCAGAGCAGGAAGAGCCCGCCCGAGACGAGGATCAGGTCGCGCCAGGAGAAGGCCTTGCCCGCCAGCGTGAAGAGCGGCTCGGTGAGCCCGACGATCCAGGCGAGCGTCGCGAGGAGCAGGAGGCGGGTGCCCAGGGCGAGGCCCAGGCCCACCTTGCGGCCGAGCGCGCGCTGGTGCTCGGGCAGGCGGCCGGTCAGGATGGCGATGAAGACCAGGTTGTCGATGCCCAGCACGATCTCGAGCGCCGAGAGCGTGATGAGCGAGAGCCAGATCTGCGGGTCCGTGACCCAGGCGAAGGTGAAGAATTCCATGGCGGCGTTCCGGAGGCGAGTCCGCGATTCTCCCACGCGCCCGCCCGGCGCTGCGTTGCCAATGGCAATGACCCGGCCCCGGCCGGGGCGCCGCTAGCCGCCCAGCAGGCCCAGCTTCTCCAGCGTCCGCCGTGTCTCGTCGAGGCCGCGCACCAGGTGCGACTCGATGCCCAGCCGGCGCGCGCTCTCCACGTTGAGCGCGTTGTCGTCGAAGAACACGGCCCGGCCCGCGTCCGCGCCCAGCGAGGCGAGGGCCACCTCGAAGAAAGCCGGGTCGGGCTTGATCTCGCCGATCTGGTGCGAGGCGATCACCCGGCCCACGCGCTCGAAGAGCCCGTAGGAGCTGGCGAGGTCCCAGTGCGCGCCGCTGATGTTGGTGAGGATGGCGGTGTCGTGCCGCTCGGCCAGCTCGTCGAGCAGCGCGTGGGCGCCCTCGAAGGGGCCCACGATCCAGCTGGAGAAGCGCGCGAGGAATTCCGACGGCGAAAGCGGGAGCCCGAACTCGCGCACGGCGGCGCGGGCGAAATCCCCCGCGTCCATGCGCCCGGTCTCGTGCGCGCGCACCGCGGGCGAGTGCAGCCAGCGGTGCCACATCTGCTCGCGGGTGAGGCCGCCGCCGAGCAGGTCGGTGAAGGCCTGCTCGCCGCCGAGTTCGACCAGCACGCCCCCCAGGTCGAGGAGGACCGCCCGCCTCATCCGGCCAGGCGCTTGAGCGCCTCCTGGTACTTGGCGGAGGTGCGCAGCTTCACGTCCTCGGGGATGGGCGGGGCCGGCGGCTTCCTCGGGAAGTTGATCGAGTCGAGCCAGTTGCGCACGTACTGCTTGTCGAAGCTCTCCGGGCTCTCGCCCACCTTGTAGGTGTCCAGGGGCCAGAAGCGCGAGGAGTCCGGCGTGAGCGCCTCGTCGATGAGGTGCAGCACGCCCGCCTCGTCCACGCCGAACTCGAACTTCGTGTCGGCGATGATGATGCCCTTGGTGAGCGCGAAATCCGCCGCGGTGGTGTAGAGCTTGATCGCGATGGCGCGCACTTCCTGCGCACGCGCCTCCCCCACGATCGCCGCCATCTGCGCGAAGGTGATGTTCTCGTCGTGCAGCCCCGCCTCGGCCTTGGTGGCGGGAGTGAAGATCGGCTCGGGCAGCTTCGAGGCGCGCCTCAAGCCCGGCGGCAGCGGGATGCCGCACACGCTCTGCGACTGCTGGTACTCCTTCCAGCCCGAGCCTTCGAGGTAGCCGCGCACCACCGCTTCCACCGGCAGGGGCTTCAGCTTCTTCACGACGATCGAACGGCCGCGCACCTGCTCGCGCTCCTCCGGCGCCACCACGCTTTCCGGATCGATGCCCGTGAGCTGGCTGGGCACCAGGCCGTCGAACTTGCCGAACCAGAAGTTGGCCAGCTGCGTGAGCACGCGGCCCTTCTCCGGGATGGGCGTGGGCAGGATCACGTCGTAGGCGGACAGCCGGTCGCTCGCGACGAGCAGCATCTTGTCCTCGCCCACCGCGTAGATGTCGCGCACCTTGCCGCGCGCGATGAGCGGCAGGGACTTCAGGCTCGACTCGTAGAGGTCCATGCTCAGACGACCACCGCCTTCAGCTCGCCGCGCGAGTAGCGCGTGGCCATCGCCTCGAGCGTGAGGGGCTGCAGCTTCGAGCCCTGGCCCGCGCAGCCGAACTGCTCGTAGCGCTGCTTGCAGATCGCCTTGGCGGCGGCGCGCGCGGGCTTCAGGTAGTCGCGCGGGTCGAAGGCGCTCTTGTTCTCGTTCATGTACTTGCGGATGGCGGCGGTCATCGCCAGGCGGATGTCGGTGTCGATGTTCACCTTGCGCACGCCGTGCTTGATGCCTTCCTGGATCTCCTCCACCGGCACGCCGTAGGTCTCCTTCATCTCGCCGCCGTTCTCGCGGATGATCTTGAGCAGGTCCTGCGGGACGGAGGACGAGCCGTGCATCACCAGGTGCGTGTTGGGGATGCGGCGGTTGATCTCCTTGATGCGCTCGATGGCGAGGATGTCGCCCGTGGGCTTCCTCGTGAACTTGTAGGCGCCGTGCGAGCGCGTCACCTCCACGTTGTACTCGTACGAGGAGATGGTCTTGCCGTCGGCCTCGAGCGAGCCGTCCATCATCACGCTGGAGAAGCCGATCTTGATCGCGCCCTCGCAGATGGCCGGGGACTGGCCGTGGTCCTGGTGCATGGCCACGGGCGTCTTCGGGTAGCTCGCGACGGCCGCCTCGATCAGGTACTTGAGGAAGGTCTCGCCCGCGTACTTCCGCGCGCCGGCGGAGGCCTGCATGATGACCGGGCTGTCGGTCTCGCTCGCCGCCTCCATGATCGCCTGCACCTGCTCCAGGTTGTTCACGTTGAAGGCGGGCAGGCCGTAACCGTTCTCGGCCGCGTGGTCCAGAAGCTGTCGCATCGATACGAGTGCCATGGTTCCTCCTGCTGCGATGATGGGAAATCGGTCCTGCGGTTGGTCCTGGGATCCTTCAGTCGACGTGGGCGGCGAACATCACGCGCTTGTGGCCGGCGAGCTGCTCGTAGCCGCCCTCGGGCACCGGCAGGCGCTCCACGCGCGAGAAGCCCACGCGCTTGAGCAGCCAGGCCAGCGTGTCGATGCTGGGGGCGAGACAGATGCCGCGCGTGCCGGTCTCGTTGGCATGCGTGTCCTCCGTCTCGTCGATGATGCCGAAGGCGCCCTTCAGCTCGCGCCGGTAGCGCCAGGAGCCCCAGTCGACGAAGCCGCCCAGGTGCGGCACCACCTGCGTCTCGATCACGAAGACCTTGCGGGTGATGGCGCGCGCCAGGCGCAGGGCGCGGACCGGGTTCTCGAGGTGGTACAGGAGGCCGAGCATCAGCGTCACGTCGTGCAGGCCGAGCTCCGCCGCCTTGGCATCCTCTATGTCGCACTGGTGCAGGCGCAGCGTCTGTGCGCCGGCGATCTTTGCCATGAGCGCGGTATCGGCCAGGTGGTTGTCGCGCTGGTCCACGCCCAGCACGTCGCGGAAGCCGCGCCTCACCAGGTGCAGCGCGAACCAGCCCTGGTGGCAGGCGAGGTCCACGGCCGTGAGCTGGCTGCAGTCGCGCCCCACCGCCTGGTCGAGCGCGGCCTCGAGCATCGCCAGGCGCGTGGCATGGATGGGCACCACGTCGTCGGGCAGGTAGCTCTTCGTGCGCGAGCCGTCGGGCAGGTCGAATTCGTAGAACCACTGCTTCGAATGCGCCTGGGCGAGGAGTTGCGGGTCGACGGTCGTGGGGTTCATGGAGGGTCCGGGGCGGCGCCGGGGAAGGGCGCCGGGATGCAGCCTGGCGGAAAGCGTGATTTTACCAGCGCAGCCCCCGGGGGGCGATGCCGGCGCCGCGGCCTTCAGCGCCGCCGCGCGCGGGCGATCATCAGGTCGATCGAGGGCGGGGCTTCGCGTGCCACCAGTATGCGCGTTTCGTCCGGGCTCGCGCCGATGGCGAGGCCCGCCGCCGTGGGCCCGAAGTCGCGCGTCTCGGCCAGGCGCCGCGTGGCGAGGTCGTAGCGGGCGAGGCCGCGCCCGCCTTCCACGCGCACCGGGTAGTAGATCGAGCGGTCGGTGAGCAGCCAGTCGAAGCGGTGCTCCTCGCCCAGGCCGATGTCCAGGCGCTCGCAGGCGAGCGTGGCCAGCCGGCAGATCGTGGCCCCGCGCAGGTCCGGCAGCGTGTAGACGAGGTGCGCCGCGTTCAGTTGCGCCTCGGCGACCAGCGGCAGCGGCAGCCGCTCGGGCGCCTGCGTGCCGCCGGTCTTCGCGCGCATGAGGCGCAAGGCGTGGCCGGAGAGCTCGCCCACGAAGAGCCACTGCCCGTCGGCGCTCGGCAGCACGGCGTTCACCGCGGTGCCCAGGTGCTCGAGCACCTCCACGGCCCCGTCGGGCAGGCGGATGCGCACGGCGTGCTGCGGGGCGGGGCGCGCGGTCTCGATCGCGATGCGCACCGCGTAGAGCGCGCGGCCGTCGGGCGCCCAGTGCGCGCGGATGTACCGGTGCGTGGCGGGCAGGGGCAAGCGCACGGGCTCGCCGTCCACGGGCGCGACATAGAGGCCTTCCGTGCCGTCGCGATTGGAGACGAACGCCACCTGCCGGCCATCGGGCGAGAAGGCCGGCTGGTTGGTGTAGCGCGTGGAGGGCCAGCGTTCCGCGGGCGCGGCGGCCTTGCCCGGCTCCACGAGGAAGAGGTTCGCCTGGTACTGGGCGTTCTCGAACACCAGGTCGCCGCGGACGCTCGCGTCGGGGAAGCGCGCGCCGCGGCCGCCCAGGAGCTTCGCCTGCCCGGTGGCGAGGTCGAGCGTCGTCAGCGCGCGAAAGCCCAGCCAGTCCGCGGCGACGAGGAGCGGCCCCTCGGGCCCGAGCCAGGCGGCGCCGTAGGTGAGGCCCTCGAGGTCCGAGGCGGGCTTCGCGCTCGCCGGGTCGTCCACGGTCGCGATCCACGCGCGCCGGTGCGAGGCCGTGCCGCGGAAGAAGACGAGGCGCCGGCCGTCGGGGCTGAAGCGCGGGTTGATGTCCTCGCCGCTGCCGGGCTCGGGCGAGGTGAGGATGCTCGCCTGCCCGCTCGCCACGTCCACCAGCACGATCCCGGCGGGAAACTGCGGCCGCGTGTGGCCGGTGAGGGCGAGGCGCTTGCCGTCGGGGGAGAGGTCGAAGCGCGCGCGCGGGCGCAGGGCGCAATCCGTGAGGGAGCGCTCCGTGCCCGTCTCCAGGTCGCGCTCGACGATCGCGCAGTCCTCGCCCTTCGCGCGCCAGTACGCCAGGCGCTTGCCGTCGGGCAGGAAGACGGGCGAGTGGCGCAGCACGCCCGCGTCCCGGATGACGAGGCGCGAGCCGCCGTCCACCGGCTGCACCACGAGGTGGCTTTCGCTGCCCTCGAGCACGGTGAAGGCGACGCGCGTGCCGTCGGGCGAGAAGCGCGGGGCCACCTCAAGGGTCTTGTCGGCGGTGAAGGGCTGCGCGGCCGCCACGCTTTCGGCGAGCGTGGCCGGGGCCGGCTCGGGCGGGGCCGGCCGGAAGAAGGCGAGGGCGGCGAGGCCGGCCACGACGAGGATCGCGAGCCCGGCGAGCCACGGGCGGGACGATTGGACGGGGGGCCGTGCGATCGGTGCCGTGACCACGCTTGCCGCGAGCGGCTCCACGGGCGCCACGAGCCGGTAGCCCGATTTCGGGATCGTCTCGATGTAGCGCGGCTCCCGCGCCTCGTCGCCCAGGGCCGTGCGCAGCTCGGCGATGGTGCGCGAGAGCACCTCGTCGTTCACCATGCGCCGCGGCCACACCTCGGCGAGCAGGGTCTCGCGCGCCACCACCTCGCCCGGCTGCGCGGCCAGGCGCAGCAGGATGTCCATGAGCAGCGGCCGCACGCGCACGAGGCCCGCGGGACCGCGCAGCTCGTTGGAGGCGGGCAGCACGTCGTGCTCGCCGATGCGCAGCGGGCCGGCCGGGCGCCAGGCGCCTTTGGGGAGGTCGGGCATGGCGCGATTCTAGGGCCTCGCCGGCGCCCGGCCGGGGCGGGGAGCCAAATCGGCGAAAAATCGGGGGTTTCCGGACGGGTGGCGGCGGGGCGGCGGCGCGATGCTCGCGTCCTTCCCACCCCTTCGCCGGAGTCCGCATGGTCCTTCGCCTTCTCGCCCTCCTCGCCTGCCTGGCGAGCCTCGCCGCCGCCGCCCAGTCGGCCTGCGGCTCGCGCCTCTTCGTGAGCGGCTACTTCTCCACCGTCCACGTGTTCGACGCCTGCACCGGCGCCTACCTGCGCGACCTGGATGCCCGCACCCGCATCCAGGGCGCCCAGTCGATCCGCGTGGGCCCGGACGGCCTGCTCTACGTGATCAGCGAGGAGACCTCGACGATCCACAAGTACCGCGCCGACACGCTGGAGTACGCGGGCGTCTTCGCCACCACGGGGGCCATCGGCCCCACGGGCCTCGCCTTCGACGCGCAGGGCAAGGCCTACGTGGGCGGCTACAGGAGCCAGGACGTGAAGCGCTTCAGCAGCGCGGGCGTGCTCGAGGCGGCGGTGATGGCCCCGCGCTCGGCCGGGCTGGGCGGCCCCGACAACGGCCTCACCTTCGGGCCGGACGGCAACCTCTACGTGCCCGGCTACGACTCGCACAACGTGGTGCGCTACGACCCGCGCACCGGCCAGACGACCGAGGCGGTGCCCGCCCGCGCCGGCGGCATCCGCAACACGCGCGGCCTGCTCGCGACGAAGGACGGCTCCGGCTTCTACATCACGGCCGAGGGCTCGGGGATGCTGCTGCGCTGGACCCTCGCCACGGGCGAGGTGACGGTGCTGCGCGCCGGGCTCACGCGCCCCACGGGCATCGCCTGGGCGCCCGACGGCAACCTGCTGGTCGTGGACGGCGATACGGTGGCGAAGCTCGATCCCGCGACGGGCGCGACGGTCTCGACGCTGGTGGCGCCGGGATCGGGCGGCATCACCGGGCCCACCTTCCTCGCCGTCGTGCCCGTGTCGGCCATCGCCACGGTCGACGCCGCGCAGGTGGGCACGCAGTACTGGGTGGTGGCGAACGGCGCCTTCAATGGCCGCGTGCTGGACCTGGGCGAGGTGCTGAGCGCCACGGGCACCGCCTTCGGCACGGGCCTTCGCGCCGCGGAGATCACCTACCGCCGCTGGGGCAGCGCGCGGATCGAGCTGCTCACCTGCAACAGCGCGCGCTTCTCGTGGGATTCGACCGGCGCCAACTCGGCGGGCTTCGGGGCGGGCTCCTACGACATCGTTCGCTTCCTCGAGAACGAGGCCACGCAGCGCTGCCGCGAGCGCGGCGTGGACGATGCCGACAAGAACTGGGTGAACGGCGCCTGGTGGGGCGGCGACGCGCGCTCGGGGGAGGGGCTCTTCCTCGACCGCCGCACGGACGGCACGACGTTCTTCGCGTGGTTCACGCACCGGCCGCGTTGATGATGGCCAGCTTCCGGAAAGGAATCGTCATGAAAGCGCTCGCCCTCCTGCTTCTCGCCACGACCGCCGGCGCATTCGATGCCGCCGCGCAGCACGTGGCCCAGGCCGACCCCTGCAAGAACTACTCGATGGAAGGCAAGTGCCGCGAGATCAACGACGCGCGCTGCCGGAACGCCATCGACTCCATGCGCGCGATGATGCAGGACACGCCGGCCAAGACCGAGCGCGAGCGCCAGGACCTGGACGAGCTGCGCTCGCGCGTGGACAAGCTGATCCGCGAGGACCGGGAGAAGGGCGTGCACGCGTGCAAGACGTGGGGCGGGATGCAGGGGATCATCGTGAAGTACTAGGCGGCTTCGGGGCGGCGAGGGCCTGGCGCAGGACGGCGGCCAGGCGATGCCCCGCGAGCGCGAGCTGCCGCTCGGCCAGCGTACGCGCGTTGTCCTCGTAGCCCGCGGGCAGCACCGGGGCCTCCCGCTTTTCCGCGCTGCCGGCGAGGCGTCCGTCGCGATAGGCTCGCGCTCGGGCGAGGGCATGCGATTCCTCCCGCACCCACGTATCGAAGGTCGCGGCATCCACGAAGGGCCGCTCCGCGAAGGCCTTGATCGCGCTTTCCGGATGGTCCGCGCGCAGTCTCGTCGCGGCGGCGAGCACGTCGCTCGATCGCGTCGAGCGCCCGACGAGGCCATCCCAGAATTCGTGCAGCTTCACGGGCTTCGCACCCTCGGCGGGCCGCACCCAGAAGCGGTTGCCATGCGCGTCGCCGGCGGGAAAGGCGTCATTGAACAGCGCCGCCGTGTGCAGCGGCTGGTGCAGGTCGCCCACCAGGTGCAGCACCCAGCACAGCGCCACCGCGCGAGCCTCCGGCGGCGAGGCTGCATCGCGCAGGATGCGAAGCTGCTCGGGTAAGGCGCGCAGCAGGTTCTCTCGCGACTGGGGATCCGCAGGCGGCGTGGCGAGCTTCACGCCCGCCGGCACGAAGGGCAGGTCCACCGTATGCCACGAGGGGTGGTTCCAGGACTTGTTGGCCGCGCCCTTGCGCACCTCGTCGGGCCACTGGGCCGCCTCGGCGAACAGGCGCTCGCGCCGGGCCACGGGGCTGTCGCCTTCCTCGCGGGCGCGCGCCTCGAACGCGGCGGCTGCGGGGTGTGCCGCGAGAATCGCGACGAGCGCCTCGATGGTATCCGGCGAAGCGCTCGCCAGGTCGCGGTAGGCGATGACGGCGCTCACGCGGTGCCCGGCCTTGCTCCAGGCCCCGGCCGGCGCCGGCACGAGTCCGATGGCGGCGAGGAGCGCGGCGAGGGCGAGCGCGCGCAAGCGGGCTCCTACGCCTTGCGGTGCTCGCCCACCTTCACGATCTTCATCGTGTTGGTGCCGCCCGCCTTGCCGATGGGCTCGCCGATGGTGAGCACGATGAGGTCGCCCTCCACCACGACCCCGTTCGCCACCAGCACGTCCTCGGCCTCGGCGAGCAGCTCCTCCCGGTCGTGGCCGACGAACTTGACCGCCAGCGGGAAGACGTCGCGGAAGAGCGTGGTGCGATAGCGCGTCTCGGATTGCGAGGTGAGCGCGTAGATGGGCACGCCGCAATTCAGGCGCGACATCCAGAGCGCGGTGGAGCCCGACTCGGTGAGCGAGGCGATGGCCTTCACCTGGAGGTGGAAGGCCGTGAACAGCGTGCTCATCGCGATCGACTGGTCCACGCGCGTGAACACGCGGTCCAGGAATTCGTGGTCGAGGTGGACGGGCTGGCTCTTCTCGGCCTCGACGCAGATGCGACTCATCGACTCGATGGCCTCCACCGGGTACTGGCCCGAGGCGCTCTCGGCCGAGAGCATCACCGCGTCCGTGCCATCGAGCACGGCGTTGGCGACGTCCGAGACTTCCGCGCGCGTGGGTACGGGCGAGGAGATCATCGACTCCATCATCTGCGTGGCGGTGATCGTGAGCTTGTTGAGCTCCCGCGCCTGCCGGATCATGCGCTTCTGCAGCGCGGGCACCGAGGCGTCGCCCACCTCCACGGCGAGGTCGCCGCGCGCGACCATGATGCCGTCGCAGGCCTTCATGATCTCCTCCAGCGCGGGGATCGCCTCGGCGCGCTCGATCTTGGCGATGAGGAAGGCGTGGCCGCCGCTCGCGCGCATGAGCTCCTTCGCCATGTACATGTCCGCGCCGCTCTTGGGGAAGGACACCGCGAGGTAGTCCACCTTGATGCGCGCGGCCGTGCGGATGTCCTCGATGTCCTTGGGCGTGAGGGCCGCCGCGGTGAGGCCGCCGCCCTGGCGGTTGATGCCCTTGTTGTTCGAGAGCGGCCCGCCGTGGCGCACGATCGTCACGATCTCGCTGCCGCGCACCTCGTTCACGTCCAGGACGATCTTGCCGTCGTCCAGCAGCAGCACGTCGCCTTCCTTCACGTCGCGCGGCAGCTCCTTGTAGTCGAGGCCGGAGCGCTCCTGGTCGCCCAGCTCGACGGTCGCGTCGAGGATGAAGGTGGCGCCCGGCTTGAGCAGGATCCTGCTGTCCTTGAACTTGCCCACGCGGATCTTCGGGCCCTGCAGGTCGCCCATGATGCCCACGGTGCGGCCCGTCTTGCGGCAGATCTCCCTCACGAGGTTCGCGCGCGCCTCGTGGTCGGCGGCCGTGCCGTGCGAGAAGTTCAGGCGCACGACGTCGACCCCGGCGCGGATCATGCGCTCGAGGACCGCGGGGTCGCTCGAGGCGGGGCCGAGGGTGGCCACGATCTTGGTGCTTCTCATCTGGCGGACTCCTTCCTGATTATTGTCGGCCGCCCGCACGGCGGGCAGCCCTTGTCGTCGTGCCCCGGTTGCTTCCCGGCAACCGTCGCGGCCTGTCAGCCGCGCGCCCGCGCCTCGAGGATCTCCACCGCCGGCAGGATCTTGCCTTCGAGGAATTCGAGGAAGGCGCCGCCGCCCGTCGAGATGTACCCGATCCTGTCGGTGACGCCGTACTTCGCGATGGCGGCGAGCGTGTCGCCGCCGCCGGCGATGGAGAACGCGGAAGAATCCGCGATCGCCTTCGCCACGGTCTTCGTGCCGCCGCCGAAGGCCTCGAACTCGAACACGCCCACCGGGCCGTTCCAGACGATGGTGCCCGCCTTGGCGAGGAGGGCGGCATACTGCGCGGCCGTCTTCGGGCCGATGTCCAGGATCAGGTCGTCCGCGGCCACGTCCTTCGCGTCCTTGGTAGTGGCGGGCGAATCCGCAGCGAAAGCCTTGGCGCAAACCGCATCCACCGGCACGGGCACCGCGGCGCCGCGCGCCTGCATCATCGACTGGATCTCCTTCGCCTGGTCGACGAGGTCGGCCTCGCACAGCGACTTGCCCACGGGCAGGCCGGCGGCGAGCATGAAGGTGTTGGCGATGCCCCCGCCCACGATGAGCTGGTCGACCTTGCTCGCGAGGCTCTTCAGGATCGTGAGCTTGGTGGAGACCTTCGAGCCGGCGACGATCGCCACCAGCGGGCGCTTCGGGCTGGCGAGCGCGCGGCCCAGGGCGTCGAGTTCGGCGGCGAGCAGCGGGCCCGCGCAGGCGACCTTGGCGAACTTCGCGATGCCGTGCGTGGTGGCCTCGGCGCGGTGCGCGGTGCCGAAGGCGTCGTTGGCGAACACGTCGCAGAGCGCGGCCATCTTCCTCGAAAGCGCCTCGTCGTTCTTCTTCTCGCCCTTGTTTACGCGGCAGTTCTCCAGCAGTACCACTTCGCCCGGCTTCACGTCCACGCCATCGACCCAGCCCTGCTTGAGGGGCACGTCGCGGCCGAGCAGCTCCGAAAGGCGCTTCGCCACGGGCGCGAGCGAATCCTCGGGCGTGAGCGTGCCCTCGGTGGGGCGGCCCAGGTGCGAGGTCACCATCACCGCGGCGCCCTTTTCCAGCGCGAGCCGGATGCCGGGCACGGAAGCGCGGATGCGCGTGTCGTCGGTGATCGAGCCGTCGTCGGCCTGCGGGACGTTCAGGTCGGCACGGATGAAGACGCGCTTGCCGGCGAGGTCGAGGTCGGCGAGCTTGAGGACGTTCATGGCGTTTCTTCTCCAGGGCGCCGAGCCGCGCGGGCGCGGCAGGGCCGGGTCAGGGGGCGGGCGTGACGAGCTTCAGGCCCACGATGCCCGCCACGATGAGAGCGATGCAGGCGAGCCGCGCGGCTTCCTTCGGCTCGTCGAACAGGAAGATGCCGGCGATCGCGGTGCCCACGGCACCGATGCCGGTCCAGATGGCGTAGCCGGTGCCCAACGGCAGGGTGCGCAGGGCGAGCGCGAGCAGCCAGACGCTCACCACCATGCCGAGCACCGTGACCGCGCTCGCGAGGGGGCGGGTGAAGCCGTGGGTGTACTTCATGCCCACGGCCCACCAGATCTCGGCCAGGCCCGCGAGCAGCAGGTACAGCCAGGCGAGCGCGGGAGACTGCGGCACGGGACGACCGCTAGCGCGCCGCCATCAGGGCGACGGTCGTGTCGAGCATGCGGTTGGAGAAGCCCCATTCGTTGTCGTACCAGGAGCTCACCTTCACCAGGCGGCCGCTCACCTTGGTGAGCGTCGCGTCGAAGGTGGAGGAGGCCGGGTCGTGGTTGAAGTCGATCGAGACGAGCGGCGCCTTGTTGTAGTTCAGGATGCCCTTGAGCTCGGGCGACTCGGAGGCCGCCTTCATGATCGCGTTCACCTCGTCCACCGTGGTGTCGCGCGCGGCGACGAAGGAGAGGTCCACGAGCGAGACGTTGATGGTGGGCACGCGCACCGCGTAGCCGTCGAGCTTGCCGTTCAGCTCGGGCAGCACCAGGCCCACCGCGGCGGCGGCGCCGGTCTTGGTGGGGATCATCGACATCGTGGCCGAGCGGGCGCGGCGCAGGTCCTCGTGGTAGACGTCGGTGAGCACCTGGTCGTTCGTGTAGGCGTGCACCGTGGTCATGAGGCCGGTCACCAGGCCGATCTTCTCGTGCAGGGGCTTCACCAGCGGCGCCAGGCAGTTGGTGGTGCAGGAGGCGTTCGAGATCACGGTGTGCGCGGCCTTCAGCACGCCGTGGTTCACGCCGTAGACGACGGTCGCGTCCACGTCCTTGCCGCCGGGCGAGGAGATGATCACCTTCTTCGCGCCGCCCTTCAGGTGCGCCGAGGCCTTCTCCTTCGAGGTGAACAGGCCCGTGCACTCGAGCACCACGTCCACGCCGATGTCGGCCCAGGGCAGCTGCGAGGGATCGCGCATCGCGAGCACGCGGATGCGGTCGCCGCTCACCACCATCGAATCGCCGTCGACGTCGACCTTGAACGGGAACTTGCCGTGCGCGGTGTCGTAGCGCGTGAGGTGCGCGTTGGTCTCGGCATTGCCCAGGTCGTTGATCGCGACGATGGCGATGTCGTGCTGCTTGCCGCCCTCGTAGTGGGCGCGGAGGATGTTTCGGCCGATGCGGCCGTAGCCGTTGATGGCGACGCGGATGGTCATTTGGGAGCTCCGGGGGAAGTGGCGTGTGCGCGAAAACCTCTATTTTAGCCGATGGGGGGCAGCGCCCCGGGAGCGTCGGCTCCGGTGACGAGGCGGGTGAGGTCGTGCCAGGCGTAGGCGACGAGGCCGTAGGGATGCCCG
>JBGAOO010000300.1:0-4760 GCA_044221765.1 Usitatibacteraceae bacterium
GCAGCGAAGGTCGCGGCGAAGCACGCCGGGGCGAAGGCCGGGGCGAACCGAGAGGTGAAGGCCGCGGCGAACCCAGGGGCGAAGGCCGGGGCGAACCGAGAAGTGAAGTCCGCGGCGAACCCAGGGGCGAAGGCCGCCGCCCGGAAGGGCGACGCGGTCCGGCACCTGCCGGCGCCGAGGGACTGCCCGAGGACGGCATCGTTTCCGCCGTCGCCAACGAACCGGTGTCGGCGCTGACCGCGCCGAGCGCGATTCCCGCCGACGGCGAGGGCGAAGGCGGTCGCCGCCGCCGCCGCCGCCGTGGCGGTCGTGACCGGGGCGAGCGCGGTGCCGAGACCGGCGCCGAAGGCGCGCCGCGCGAGGCGCGCGAGGACCTCCCGGTCCAGGCGCGCGACGAGGACGACGAGGCCCCCCGCGCCGAGCGCGAGGAGGCTCCCCGCCGCGAGCAGGACGAGCCCCGCCGCGAGCGCGAGCAGGCGCCCCGGCGCGAGCGCGAAGAGGCGCCTCGCGGCGAACGCGAGCAGAGCCACCGCCGCGAGCGCGAGGATTCCCCGCGCCGCGAGCGCCCGCCCCGCGCCGAAAGGCCCGCGGAGGAAGCGGCCCCGGTGGCCGAACCGGTCTCGCGCCGCGACGAGGAGCCGACCCCGGTCCCCGTCCGCTCGAGCGAGCCGGCACCGGCGGTCGTGGTGGAAGCCACGCCCCTGCCGCACGCGCCCCAGGTCATCGCTTCCTTCGCGCCCGCGCCCGTCACCTTCAAGCAGGTGATCGAGCACCAGGTCGTGGAGGAGGAATCGGCCCACAAGCCGGTGCGCCGCCGCCGCGAATCGGCGCAGGCCGCCCCGGTGGCCGAGCCGCTGCAGCTGGTGGAGACCGCGAGCGACAAGATCGCCACGGTCGCGCCCGTGCCCGAGGAGGAAACCCCTCGCAAGCCCGTGCGCCGGCGCCGGCACGCCAACCAGTCCGCCCTGCCCGCCGAGCCGCTGCAACTGGTGGAAACGGCGGCCGGTGCGGCCGGGACCCCGCCGCAGTCCTGAGGCGGGCATGGGCGCCCCGATCGAGTTCTGGTTCGACTTCTCCTCGCCGTACGGTTACGTCGCGGCGGAACTGATCGAGGCCGTGGGCGCCCGCCACGGGCGCGCCGTGACCTGGCGCCCGATCCTGCTCGGCCCGATCTTCAAGGCGGTGGGCACGATGCCGCTCACCGAGTTGCCGCTCAAGGGCGACTACTCGAGGCACGATTTCGCGCGGATGGCGCGGCTGCACAAGGTGCCCTTCCGCCTGCCGGAGAAATTCCCGGTCGGCACGCAGGTCGCCGCGCGCGCCTTCTACCTCCTCGACGATGCCGATCCGGCCCGGGCGCGGGACTTCGCCCTTCGCGTCTACCGGGCCTATTTCGCCCGCGGCGAGGACGTGGCCGACCCGGCGCGGGTGCTTTCGCTCGCGGCCGAGTCCGGCGCCGACGTGCCCGCCCTCGCCGAGGCGCTCAAGGGCGAGGCGATCAAGGAACGCATGAAGGACGAGGTCGCCAAGGCGATGAAGGCGGGCGTCTTCGGCTCGCCGTATTTCATCGTCGACGGCGAGCCCTTCTGGGGCGTCGACCGCCTGCCCGTGCTGGAGGAGTGGCTTCGCACCGGCGGCTGGTAGCCGCCGCCGGCCTCAGCGCGGCGCCCGGGCGATGACCGCCTCGAGCAGGCCCTCGCAGGCTTCCTCGGCCATGTCGAGCACCTTCTCGAAGCCGCCCGGCCCGCCGTAATAGGGATCGGGCACGTCCAGGCCGCGCCAGCCCCGGGAATGGTCCGTGAACAGCGTGACCGTCGCGATCGAGCCGCCGGGCGCCTGCGCCTTCAGCAGGCGCAGGTGGGTGCGGTCCATGGCGAGGATCCACGCGAAGTCGTCGAAATCGGACCGCCTCACCTGCCGGGCGCGCAGCGCGGCCAGGTCGTAGCCGCGCCTGGCCGCGTGCTCCACGGCGCGCGCATCGGGGGGCTCGCCCGCGTGGTAGTCGTGCGTGCCCGCCGAGTCCACGCGCAGTCGCTCGAGGACGCCGCGCCGGGCCGCGAGCGCGCGGAAGACGCCCTCGGCCGTGGGCGAGCGGCAGATGTTGCCCGTGCAGACGAAGAGCACGCCGGTCCTGTGGTCAGGCACCGCCCACCTCCATCAGCCTCTCGCGCGCCACGCGCAGCTCGTCGCGCAGCTTGGCCGCGCGCTCGAACTCGAGGTTGCGCGCCGCCTCGAGCATCTCCTTCTCGAGCTTGCGCACCTTCTGGTCGAGCTGCTTCTCGCCCAGGGCCTCGAGCTTCGCGTCCTCCTTGGCCGTGCGGCGGTTCTCCTTCGCCTCGTCCGCGTCGTACACGCCGTCGATGAGGTCCTTGATGCGCTTGGTGATGCCCTTGGGCTCGATGCCGTGCGCCAGGTTGAAGGCGACCTGCTTGCGCCGGCGCCGGTCGGTCTCGTCGATGGCCGCCTGCATGGAGTCGGTCACCTTGTCGGCGTAGAGGATGGCGGCGCCGTTGATGTGGCGCGCGGCGCGGCCGATCGTCTGGATGAGCGCCCGCGCCGAGCGCAGGAAGCCCTCCTTGTCCGCGTCGAGGATCGCCACGAGCGACACCTCCGGCAGGTCCAGGCCCTCGCGCAGCAGGTTGATGCCCACCAGCACGTCGAACAGGCCCTTCCTCAGGTCGCGGATGATCTCGACGCGCTCGACCGTCTCGATGTCCGAGTGCAGGTAGCGCACCTTCACGCCGTGCTCGGCGAGGTAGTCGGTGAGGTCCTCGGCCATGCGCTTGGTGAGCGTGGTCACCAGCACGCGCTCGCCGGCGGCCGTGCGCTTGCCCACCTCGGAGAGCAGGTCGTCCACCTGCGAGGTGGCCGGGCGCACGATCACTTCCGGGTCCACCAGGCCCGTGGGCCGCACCACCTGCTCGACCACCTGGCCAGCGTGCTTCGCCTCGTAGTCGGCGGGCGTGGCCGACACGAAGATCGCCTGGCGCATCTGCTTCTCGAACTCCTGGAACTTGAGCGGCCGGTTGTCCAGGGCCGACGGCAGTCGGAAGCCGTAGGAGACGAGCGTCTCCTTGCGCGAGCGGTCGCCGTTGTACATCGCGCCCACCTGCGGGATGGTCACGTGGCTCTCGTCGATGAACATGATCGCGTTGGAGGGCATGTAGTCGATGAGCGTGGGCGGCGGGTCGCCCGGCAGCCGCCCCGACAGGTGGCGGCTGTAGTTCTCGATGCCCTTGCAGAAGCCCAGCTCGTTCAGCATCTCCAGGTCGAAATGGGTGCGCTGCTGCAGGCGCTGCAGTTCCAGCAGCTTGCCCTCCTGCTGGAAGACGTCCAGGCGCTCGCGCAGCTCGGCCTTGATCGCCTCGATCGCCTTGAGCACCGTCTCGCGCGGGGTCACGTAGTGGCTCTTCGCGTACACCGTGAAGCGCGGCACCGCCTGGTGCAGGTGCCCGGTGAGCGGGTCGAAGAGCTGCAGCGTCTCGATCGCCTCGTCCAGCAGGGACACGCGCAGGGCCGTCTCGCCCATCTCGGCCGGGAAGGCGTCGTCGTGTCCCGCGCACGCGGGGGGTGTCCCCGGCGGAAGTCCACGTCGTTGCGCGTGTACTGCATCATCGCCAGGCGCTTGAGCAGGTCGCGCTGGTCCATGGGATCGCCCCGGCGCAGCACCAGGCGCATCTCCTGGTAGTCCTCGGGGTTGCCGATGCCGTAGATGCAGGAGACGGTGGCCACGATCACGGTGTCGGGCCGCTCGAGCACGCTCTTGGTGGCCGACAGCAGGGCGCAACTGCTCGATGTGCTCGTTGATCGAGGCGCTGTCCTTCTCGATGTACAGGTCGCGCGAGGAGCCGTAGGCCTCGGGCTGGTAGTAGTCGTGTAGGAGACGAAATACTCGACCGCGTTCTCGGGGAAGAACTCGCGCATCTCGGAGTAGAGCTGCGCGGCGAGCGTCTTGTTGTGCGCGATGATGAGCGCGGGACGGCCGGTGCGCGCGATCACGTTCGCCATCGTGTAGGTCTTGCCCGAGCCGGTCACCCCGAGCAGCGTCTGGAACGCGAGCCCGTCCGAGAGCCCCTCGACCAGGGCGTCGATCGCCGCGGGCTGGTCGCCCGCCGGCTCGAAGGGGCGGTGCAGCTTGAAGGGGCTGCCGGGAAAGGTGACCGTGTCGGGCATGGGGCGGATCCGAAATCCGCCATTCTACCGGCCGGCGCTCCCCCGCGAATCCCGCTCCTGACGCCGCCTGTCAGGAGCCCGCGCGGGGCCGCGTGCGGAAGACCGAGACGGTCGTGCGCAGGTCGTCGGCCTGCTTCTTCATCGACTCGGCCGCCGCGGCGGCCTGCTCGACCAGGGCCGCGTTCTGCTGCGTCACCTGGTCCATCTGCGTCACGGCCTGGTTCACCTGCTCGATGCCGCTGCTCTGCTCGAGCGCGGCGCTCGAGATCTCGGTCATCACCTCGGTCACCCGCTTCACCGACTGGACGACCTCGTCGATGGTCCGGCCGGCCTCGGCCACGAGCTGCGTTCCCGCCTCGACCTTGCCGACCGAATCCGAGATGAGCGCCTTGATCTCCTTGGCCGCCTCGGCGCTGCGCTGCGCGAGCGTGCGCACCTCCGAGGCGACGACCGCGAAGCCCCGGCCCTGCTCGCCCGCGCGCGCGGCTTCCACCGCCGCGTTGAGCGCGAGGATGTGCGTCTGGAACGCGATCCCGTCGATCACGCCGATGATCTCGCTGATCTTCCTCGAGGAAGACTGGATGGCG
>JBGAOO010000301.1:0-4205 GCA_044221765.1 Usitatibacteraceae bacterium
GTCGCCCGTCGCCGCGCCGGTCGGCGACCCGGGCTTCGGCTTCGCGCTGTGGTCGCCGGGCCGCGCCGACAACGCGCAGCTCGAAACCCGCTACGCCGGCAAGAACCCGAACAACGCCAACTGCGTCGGCGAGAACCTTTCGCCCGCGCTGGCCTGGGCCCGCGCGCCGGCGGCCACGCGCAGCTTCGTGATCCTGATGGACGACCAGGCCGGCCGTGCCGGCCTCGGCGTGAACCACTGGGTCGCCTACGGCATCGCGCCCCAGGCGAGCGGGCTGCCCGAGGCCGCCGCCGTCGCCGCACCGGCCGGCTTCCACGCCGGCAAGAACTCGCTGGGCATGGCCTACCTCGGCCCGTGCCCGCCGCGCGGCAATGCGCCGCAGCACTACGTCTACACGCTGATCGCCACCTCGCTCGAAGTCGGCGCGCTGCCGCCGGGGCTGGACAAGGCCGCAGTGCTGGAGGCGCTCAAGGGCGGCAAGGCGCTCGGCGCCGCGAGCCTCGTGCTGCGCTTCAACCACTGACCTCCCCGTGATCGAAGCGCTCGCCGGCGCCGCGGCCGGTGTCCTCACGATCGTCATCGCGCGGACCATTCGCGGGCAGCGCTGGTTGTATGCCATCGGCCTGCTCGTCCTGCCCGGCTTGTATGCGCTGTTCGCGCTGCTGGCCGGCGATCGGGCCGTGGCCGTCCGGGAAATGGCCTACGGCATCCCGTTCCTCGCCGCCGGCCTGGGCTTCGCCATCGTGAGCGTGCGTCATTCGGCCGTCGCGGTAGGCTCGTTCTGGATCCTCCACGGCCTGTACGACCTGGTGCACGGCCGCCTGCTCTCGAACCCCGGCGTTCCCGGCTGGTACCCCGTCTGGTGCTGCGCGGTCGACGTGGTCATCGGCGCCTATCTCCTGTGGCTGTCGCGCCGCATCCGCGAGGGGGATCTTCGCCAGGCGTGAGTCGCGCCTCCGAGGGCCTGGTCCCATGTCGGGGCCGCGAGGGACCTCGCAACCGGAAGCCGTTATCCCGGCGAGACCATGACCGCCTCGGGTCGGAATCTGCGGTCGGCATGGACGCCAGGACCCATCTGTCGGTCACGCTTGCGCGCCGGGGAATCGATCGAGACGGTTCCCACCGCCCCTCCCGACATGACCAACCAAGAAAGGCGACGAAGGCCTACCGGCCCAGCAGCCGCTTGAGCTTGAGGAAGGCGAGCGCGACCATCACCGCGTCGTTCAGCGCGTCGTGCGCGTTCCGGAGCGGCAGCGCCAGGTCGTTCATGAGCGTGGCGAAGCGCAGGTCGATGTTGCCCGCCTGCTGCCGGTAGGGCGGCAGGGAGCGGAACTTGTACTCGTAGTACATCGAGGACACGTCGATCTTCTTCTGCGGCAGGCCCACGCCCAGCATCGGGAACACGGCGCGGTTGATCATCGCGACGTCGAACTCGAGGTAGTAGCCCACCAGCGGCCGGCTGCCCACGAAGCGCATGAGCTCGCGCATCGCCTCGTCCGGCTCCATCCCCTGCGCCACGTCCATCTCGCGCAGCTGGTGCACCTTGGCGCTCTCGGCGGTGATGCGCCGCTTCTCCGGCCGCACGAGCAGCTCCAGCCGCTGCCCGGTGAGCACCCGGTTGCCCGCGATGCGCACGGCGGCCACCGAGATGATCTCGTCGCTGCGCACGTTGAGCCCGGTGGTCTCGCAGTCGATCGAGACCCACTCGTCCTCCGGCGGCGCGTCCCACATGAAGCGAAAGCGCGGGTCGCCCAGGTGGTAGAGCAGCCACTCGCGCTTGAGCGCGGGAATCCAGGTGGAGGGCGGGGGCAGCACGGCGCTCACATCGTGTCGAGGTGGTAGCGATAGCGCAGCGTGCTCTTGAAGCGCTTCACCTCGGCGAGCGCGTCCTTGAGCAGCGAGCGGTCCAGGCTCGTGAGGGAATCGACCCGCACCCCGCCCGAGACGGGCCGGCCCAGCTCCAGTTCCGCCAGGCCCGCCTTGAGCCGGAGCGTCATGAAGAACTGCAGCGTCTCGATGAGCTGCTCGCCCATCTCGCGGCCGAGCTTGCCCGCGCCGACCAGGGCATTGATGCGGTCGGCGGTGCTCGTCTCGCGCAGGCGCTGCTCCAGGGCCATGCTGCGCACGCCGTGCACCAGCGGGAAGATGCCGATCTTCTTGAGGTTGAGCGTGTCCTTGTCCTCCCCGCCCAGCGAGAGGATGCGGTTCCACCAGCCCGTCGACTCCGCGAAGGTGTCGATGGCCGAGGCGAAATGCCCCAGGAGCGTGTCGCCGCCGGCCACCAGCTTGAAGATCTCCCCGCGCACCGCCTCCAGCAGCTTGTCGTCGCCGCAGATCGCGTCGGCGTCCATGAAGATCGCGAGCTCCATGAGGCTCTCGGCGTCGGGCAGCATGAGCCAGTGGCGCACCATGGCGCCGAAGGCCGCCGCGGACTGGCACCACTTCGGGTTGCTCACCATGATGCGGCCCGGGCAGTCGGGGTAGCCGAAGCTGCGCAGCGCCTCGGAGAAGCGCTCGCAGACCTGCGGCAGGTCCGCCGGCGGCTCGTAGCCGTCGCGGATCACCAGGCCGTTGTCCTGGTCCGTCTTGAGCAGCTGCTCGCCGCGGCCTTCGCTGCCCATCACGAACAGGCAGCTGTTCTTCACGAGCTCCGCCGGGGCGATGAGCTGCCAGGCGCGCTCGAAGAGCTTCGCGTTCAGCTCCTGGACGAGCTTCGCGATGAGGCTCACCTTGGTGCCGCCGCGGTGCAGCAGGGTGATGAGGCGCGTGATCTGGAGGGCCGCCTGCTTGAGCGAGGCGAGGTCGCGCGACTGGCCGATCTGCAGCGTGATGAGGAAGGAGTGGTTGGAGAGGAAGCTCAGCAGGTCGAGCTGCTCGAGCACGCCGACGATCTTCTCGCCATCGGCCACCACCACGCGGTGCACCTTGTGGCGGATCATCGCGGCCAGCGCGTCGAAGAGGTAGTCCTCGGGCCGCACCGTGATGAGCGGGAAGGTCGCCACCTCGCCCACGGTGAGCTCGCCCAGGGGCTTGCCGTGCAGGATGGCCCGCTGCAGGCCCGTGGTCGTGAAGATGCCCACGCGCGGGGGCTGCGTCGCGGCATCGCGCACCAGCACGTTGGTGGACTGATTCTCGCGGAAGGCGCGCACCACGGAAACGATGTCCATCGTGGCGGGCACGTAGTTCGCCGGCCGCAGGAAGGCCTCCTCCACGCGCGCCATGGTGAGCGACTGCAGCTCGTGGGCGCTCTGGCGCTCGGCGATGGCCGAGAGCTTCTTCGACAGGTCGGAGAAGAGCAGGGCGCCGAAGGTGGCGTTGCGCGAGAGGAGCTCGCTCACCGCCTCCTTGGGCAGCTGGTAGGCCACCACTTCCTCCGCCGCGACGAAGCGGCTGCTCACGCGCCCGGAGACCAGGCTTCGGCCGTCGAAGGTGTCGTCGGGGCCGTAGGTCGTCACGAGGTCCTCGCCGTCGAACTGCTTCACGTACCCCTTGATGATCACGAACAGGTGCGTGGGGTTGAAGCCGGTGTCGAGGATCGCCTCGCCTTCCGGGAAGTAGGCGATGTCCACGCCCTCGCGCACCAGCTTCTGCTCGGCGGTGGACAGGCAGTCGAAGGGCGAGGCGCTGAAATTGAAGGCGTTGGGCATGGCGGCGGGTCCGGGGATGGGTCGAGCGTAGACGACCCGGCCCGCGCCGGATAGACATGGATCAAGGCCGGACGATCAGGGACCGGGTATGTCCACGCGCCGGATGCGCCCGGGCGGCGGGCCCGCGCGCCGGGGCTCGCGCGCGATCCAGGCCTCGAAGGCGTCCATGTCGGTCTCGCCCACGACCGGGTCGCTCGCCTGCGCCAGCGCCGAGAAGCCATCCCCGCCGCCGAAGAGGAAGCTGTTCATCACCACGCGGTAGGTCGCCTGCGCCGCGAGGGGCTGGCCGGCCACGCGGACCGATCCCGCGTCGACGCGGCTGCCGAGCGGGCGCCGGCCGTCCCAGGCGTAGGCGAGCCCGGCCACCGGCAGGATGCGCGTGCGGTCCGGCGGCGCGCGCCACTGCTGCTCGCGGGCGGCGAGGAGCTGCGCGCCCGTGAGCGTGGCGGTGACGAGCGAATTGCCGAAGGGCTGCACGGTGAACAGGTCGCCGTAGCTCACCCCGCCGTCGGGCCGCCTGGAGGCGAGCGGCGCGCGAAGCCCGCCGGGGTTCATGAG
>JBGAOO010000302.1:0-4202 GCA_044221765.1 Usitatibacteraceae bacterium
CGGTCGAGCTGGGCGTGAATTTCCTCGACACCGCGGACACGTACTCGTCGGGCGAATCGGAGATCCTCGTCGGCAAGTTCGTGCGCGAGTTCTGCCGCCGCGACGAGATGGTGATCGCGACCAAGGTGTACAACCCGGTGTCGGCGGACTTCAAGTCCGGGCAGGAGGCCGCCTCGCTGGGCCTGCCGAAGCGGCCGAACATGCAGGGGCTCTCGCGCAAGCACGTCTTCGCGGCGATCGACGCCTCGCTCCAGCGGCTGAAGATGGACTACGTGGACCTCTACCAGGTCCACCGCTGGGACTACGACACGCCGCCCGAGGAGTTCATGGAGGCGCTGCACGACGTGGTGAAGGCCGGCAAGGCGCGCTACATCGGCGCCTCCAGCATGTGGGCATGGCAGTTCGCCAAGGCGAACGCGATCGCCGAGCGAAACGGCTGGACGAAGTGGGTCTCGATGCAGAACCACTACAACCTCGCCTACCGCGAGGAGGAGCGCGAGATGATGCCGCTCCTGCACGACCAGGGCGTGGCGTGCAACCCGTGGAGCCCGCTCGCGCGCGGCTTCCTCTGCGAGGACCCGGACGCGCCCGATTCGGGGCGGGCCGTGCGCCGCGACGCGGATTCCCTGCGCCGGCAGTACTACTCGGAGGAGCCGGACCTCGCGGTGGCGAGGGCCGTGGGCGCGGTGGCCCGCGAGCGCGGCGTGACGCGGGCCCAGGTGGCGTTCGCGTGGCTCCTGTCGCCGCTCGGCGCGGGCGGTGGCGTGACGGCCCCGGTCGTGGGACCGCAGTCGGTGGAAGACGTGGAGGCGCTCGTCGCCGCGACGGACCTCGTCCTCACGGCGGACGAGGTGAAGCGCCTGGAGGCGCCGTACCGGCCCAAGCGCGTGCTCGGGCATCGCTGAGGGCGGCGCGCCAGAGGGGCAGTTGCCGGAAGTGGTTGCCTGGCGCCGCCCACGGTGGGATGCTGTAGGAGGGACTCCGCGCAATCGATTCGAGGAGGATCTCCACTGACCGGAAGTGCCGGCGGTGGGCCTCGGGAATCGCCCCCAAACGCTCGCGCACCCTGAAGTTCGACTTCGAAATGACACCGCAAACCCGGGAAGAACCCGCCGCCGCCGCCTCCCTGGAGCAGGTTCGCGCGTGCATCGCCTCGGCGCGGATGCAGCGCTTTTCGGACCTCGACCAGGCCCGTCGCGACGCGCAGCTCGGGCTGGAGCTCCTGCGCCGCCTGCCGGCCCCCGAAGCCTACCGCGAGGAGGAAGCCGACCTGCTGGTGCTCATCGCCAACGCCGACCGGCAGGATGGCCAGATCGATGCCGCGGTGATCCAGTGCCACGCCGCGCTCAAGCTGCTGGTGGGCCGGCCGGCATCGAGCGTCGTGAGCGAGGCGTGGGTCAGCCTGGGCTGGGCGTACGCGCAGAGCGGGGAGTTCGCCCACTCGATTCGCTACACGATGCAGGGGCTGAGAATCGCGCGCGAGGTGGCTGCGCACGCCCGGGAG
This sequence comes from Usitatibacteraceae bacterium, assembly GCA_044221765.1. Classification (GTDB taxonomy): domain Bacteria; phylum Pseudomonadota; class Gammaproteobacteria; order Burkholderiales; family Usitatibacteraceae; genus FEB-7. The sequence goes on from JBGAOO010000302.1 coordinate 1,505, forward strand.
GCGCACGCGCTCGATGTGCTCGGCACCGTCTACGCGATCTTCGGCGATTCGGTCGAGGCCCTGCGCCACCTCGAGGAGGCCGCGCGCATCGCGAAGGCGATCGGCAATCGCCGGCGGCTGTGTTCCGTCCTCAACAACCTGGCGATGACGCGGCTCGGCCGCGAGGAGCACGAGGCGGCGCTCGAGGCCGCCCTGGAGAGCCTTCGCATCGCCCGCGAGGATGCGCTCACGGTCCAGGAGCCCAACGTCGTCGATACGGTCGCGAGCGTGCTCACGGCCATGGGGAACTTCGAGGAGGCCGGGCGCTACGTCGTTCCCGCGATCGCGCAGGCCCGCAAGCGCCCGCCCACCAAGGTGCTCGCGAACCTGCTCAACAACTTCGGCTCGATCCGCGCGGCCGCCGGCGACCCGCTGGAGGCCGAGGCGCAGCACCGGGCCGCGCTCGAGATCGCCGCGCGGATCGGCGATCCCGTCCTGCAGATGCGCTGCCACAAGCTCCTCGCCGATCTCTGCGCGGGCGCGAACCGGTGGCGCGAGGCGTACGTCGAGTTCCGCAAGTACCACGAACTCAACCAGGCGGTCGCCGGGGCGAAGGCCGCCAAGCGGCTCACGTGCACCCGGATCGCCGGCGAGATCGATGCGCTGCAGGAGGCGATCGACCCGGGGGCCCCGCCCGCCCAGGGCGATCCGACGCTCGGCGCCCTGGAGGCGGTGACCGCGCGGCTGCGCGCGCGCAACCAGGAGCTTGCCGAGGCGAAGCGCGCGGCGGAGGCCGCCAGCGAGACGAAGACCCGGTTCCTCGCCACCATGAGCCACGAGCTCAGGACGCCGCTCAACGGCGTGCTCGGCATGGCCCAGTTGCTGTCGCTGACGCCCCTCGACGAGACGCAGGCACGCTTCTGCCGCACGATCCTCGCCTCGGGGACGGAACTGACGGACCTCGTCACCCAGGTCCTCGATTACACCAGCCTCGAGGCGGACCGGCTCGTGCTGGAGGCGGTCGAGTTCGAACCGGCCCTCGTGATCGACGAGGTGCTGCAATCCGCGCGCGAGGACGCATCCACGCGCAAGCTGCCCATCAGCTGGCGGGTGGACCAACGCGTTCCGCCAGGCTTGCTCGGGGACCCGAAGCGCCTGGGCCAGGTGCTGCAGCACGTCGTCGGGAACGCGATCAAGTTCACGAACGAAGGCGGCATCGACGTGAGCGCGACGAGCCTGGAGCCGCGCGAGGGCGATTCGCGCGCCTGGATCCGCTTCGCCGTCCGCGACACGGGAATCGGCATCGACCCCGAGGTGGCGGCAGGGTTGTTCAAGCCCTTCGTCCAGGCGGACAGCTCGTCGACCCGGCGGTACGGCGGCAGCGGGCTGGGACTGGCGATCAGCAGGAGGCTGGTCGAGCTGATGGGCGGGACCATCGACTTCAGGAGCGAGCCGGGCAGGGGGTCTGAGTTCTGGTTCGACCTCCCGTTCCGCCTCCGAACCGGGGTCGGCCAAGACAACTCGTGATCGCGCCGCGCTTGCGCCTCGCCGCGCACCTCCTCGACTTCGCGCGCCGGGTGGCATGAACGACCGGGCCGAAGTCGCCATCATTGGCGCCGGCAGCATCGGCATCGCGGTCGCCCACTACCTCGTGCGCAACCACGGCGTTCGCCGCCTCGCGCTCATCGATCCGCGCGACCCGATGAGCCTCACCTCCGCGCAGTCCGGCGAGAACTACCGCAATTGGTGGCCGCACCCGGTGATGACGGCCTTCACCGATCACTCCACCACGCTCATGGAGGTGCTCGACCGCGAGACGGGCGGGCGCCTCCACATGACCCGCGGCGGCTACGCCCTCGTCACGCGCCGCTCGATGCCGGACGACCTGATCCGCGACCTGCACCGCGGCTATGGCGACCAGGCGGGCCGCATCCGCCTGCACGAATCCGCGGCGAGCCCCTACCGGCCTCCGAAGCGCATGCCCTGGAGCGAGGCACCCGATGGCGTCGATGTCCTGCTCGACAGGGACCTCATCCGGCGCACCTTCCCGGGCTGGGCGCAGGATGCGGCCACGGTGATCCACATCCGCCGCGCCGGCTCGATCAGCGCGCAGCAGATGGGGCAGGCGATGCTCGAGGCCATCCGCGAGGCGGGCGGCCAGCTCGTCCGCGGCGAGGTGAAGGCGATCGCGAACGACGGCACCTTCGACCTGGAAGTCGCGACGAGCGAGGGCACGAAGCACATCCGTGCCGACCGGATCGTGAACGCCGCCGGTCCTTTCCTGCGCGACGTGGGTGCCATGCTCGGCGAGGACCTGCCGGTGAAGTGCGTCTACCAGCAGAAGATCTCCTTCCAGGATGTCGAGGCCGCCATCCCGCGCGGGATGCCCTTCACCATCGACCTGGACGGGCAATCGCTCGCCTGGAGCGAGGAAGACCGCGCCCTCCTCGCCGCCGACGAGGCGACGCGCCGCCTCACCGAGGCGATGCGCGGCGGCATCCACTGCCGCCCCGACGGCCCGGTCGAGGGCACCTGGATCAAGCTGGGCTGGGCCTACAACGATGCGGCGACCGACCCGCATGCCGAGGAGCCCATCGACCCGCAGTTTCCCGACACGGTGCTGCGCGGGGCGAGCCGCCTGCACCCGAAGCTCGCTGCCTACCTGGGCCGCCTGCCGCGCGGCGCCCGCCACTACGGCGGCTACTACACGATGACCGAG
>JBGAOO010000303.1:0-4178 GCA_044221765.1 Usitatibacteraceae bacterium
GTCGTGTAGACCTTCGCGCCCGCGAAGCCCTCGCCGGGCCACACCCCGCCCAGGGTCGAGAGCTTCACGGGCCCGGCCTCGGTGCGGATGCGTTCCTGCAGCGCGGCCTCGCCCCGGGCGAGCGCGGCGAAGGCGCGCTCGAGCGTGCCGGTGACGTCCGCGCCCTCGAGCGCGCGATCGATCCGCTCGTCGGTGAGATGGATCATGGGAAGGTCCTCAGAGGTTCTGCGCGAGCAGGACGAGGGCCGAGACGGCCGACACGCCGAGCACCAGGCCGCGCACCGCCCGGGGATCGACGCGCTTCACCAGGCGCGAGGAGAGCAGGAAGCCCGCGGCCATCGGCGCGAGCAGGAGCGCCCCCAGCAGGACCTCGTGCCAGCCGAAGCGCCCGGCCCAGACGAGCACGGCGATGGAGACGAAGGCGCCCACCGTGAGGAAGGCGCCCATGGTGGCGCGCACGCGCGCGGGCGACTCGTTCTGCAGCACGAGGCCCATGGGCGGGGCGCCGACGGAGGTGATCGTCCCCATGAGCCCGGAGCCGAACCCCGCCACCGAGAGGGTGAAGGGCGTCGCCTTCAGGCGCGGCAGGCCGATGCTCAGGGCCACCGCCAGGAGGACGAGCAGCGCGAAGGTGACGGCGAACACGTTCCTCGGCGCGAGGCCGATCGCGAGGCCCGCGACCACCGAGCCCGCGACGCGCCCCGCGATGGCGATGCCCGCGAAGCGGTAGTCGATGGCGCCGCGCTCGCGCCGGGCGGCGAGCAGCGACAGCGTGCCGCCCAGCAGGAGCAAGGGGCCGGGCACCAGGTCCGGCCTGAGGAGCGCGGCGACGGGCGCGGCGAACATCGCGAAGCCCAGGCCGCCCGTGCCCTGGATGAAGGCGCCGGCCAGGACCGCCCCCGCGCAGGCGATGAACGCGGGGTCGGCCAGCGATTCCATCAATCGACGTTGATGTTGTTGTCGTGGATGACCTTGGTCCAGCGCTCGCGGCTCGAGGCGAGCCAGGCGGCGGACTGCTTCGGGTCCAGGCCGGTGGCGGCGTAGTCGGCCGCCCGGTTCTTCTCGACCACGTCGGGCTGCGCCATCGCCTTCTGCACTTCGCGCGAGAGCAGCTGCACGATCTCGTCCGGGGTGCCGGCCGGCGCCATGAGCGCGTAGGCGAAGGAGACGTCGAAACCGGGGTAGCCCGACTCGGCGATGGTGGGCACGGAAGCCGCGAGGTCGGAGCGCTTGATGCTCGAGACCGCGAGCGCGCGCAGCTTGTCGCCCTTCACGTGCTGGATGACGCCCGAGGTGACGGCGAAGAGCGTCTCCACGCGCCCGCCGATCACGTCGATCACCGACTGGCCCGTGCCCTTGTACGGGATGTGCGTCATGGGCACGCCGGCCGTCGAGTAGAAGTACGCCGCGACCAGGTGGCTGGGCGAGCCGTTGCCGCCCGAGGCGTAGTTGAGGGGCTTCGTCTTCGCGAGCTCCACCAGCTCCTTCACGGTCTTCGCGGGCACCGACGGGTGCACCGTGAGCATCTGGCCGTAGGTGACCGGCACCGAGATCGCGACGAAGTCCTTCACCGGGTCGAAGGGCAGCTTCTTGTAGAGCGGCGGGTTCACGGTGAAGGTCGTGTCGATCGCGAAGAGGAGCGTGTAGCCGTCGGCCGGCTGGCCCTTCACGTACTCGGCCGCCACGTTGCCCGCGGCGCCCGCCTTGTTCTCGATCACGAAGGGCTGCTTGAGCGAGAGCGCGATCTTCTCGCAGATGATGCGCGCGTAGGCGTCGAGCGGGCCGGGCACCGTGCTCACGATCACCTTCACGGGCTTGGCGGGATAGGCCCCCTGCGCGGCGGCCCAGGCGGGGACGAGCGCGAGCACGGCGGCGAGGAGGGTGCGGACGGTTCGGTACATGGAAGGTCCTTTCAGGGGGTAGTGAGCTTGAGCAAGGCGTCGGCGACCTCCACCGGTCGCGTGACCATGGCGTCATGGCCCGCGCCGGGGATGCGCAGCAGGTGGAAACCCTTCGAGGCGGCACGCTCCGCCGCCTCTTGGTAGTGCGGGCGTTCGGAGGACAGCAGGTACACGGGACGCACGGCGCCGGGCCAGCCGGCCGGCAGGCGCACGGGCTGCGTGAAGGTGCGGTAGGGCTGGTCGCGCATGCGCGGCGCCATCCAGGCGACGTCCGCGGCGTCGGTGACCCCGAGGGCCTCGAGCGTGAGCGTGCCGGCGAAGGGCAGCCGCCAGCCCTCGCCGTTCGCGCGCACGTTCTCCGCGTAGCCCGGGGCGCCGACCGAATAGTCGTTCAGGCACTTGCCGTCCTCGGGCAGGAAGGCGTCGAGGTAGACCACCTGCGCGATGCGCGCGGGAACGCGCGCGACGACGCCGGTGATCACCATGCCGGCATAGCTGTGGCCCACGAGGACGACGCCCGAGAGGTCCTCGGCCTCCAGCAGCGAGACGATGTCCTGCACGTGCGTGTCCAGGTCGACGGCCGGGGAGGCGAGGTGGGCGCGATCGCCCAGGCCGGTGAGCGAGGGCGTGAAGACCTCGTGGCCGGCGGCGGCCAGGCGCGCGCGCACCTTCTTCCAGCACCAGCCGCCGTGCCAGGCGCCGTGCACGAGGACGAAGGGCGCGCGGGCGGGCTGCGCGGGCGCGGCAAGCGGCGCGGCGGCGGGGGCTGGCGCGGCGGGAACGAACGTGGCCGTCGCCGCGACCGGCACGGAGCGCGCCGCCGGGGCGCCCGCGGGCCTGGGCGTCGCCGTGCGCTGCGCGAGCGGGACCCACGAAACGCTCACCTCGCCCGAGTTCAGGACCGTCTGGCACGCCATGCGCCAGCCGGCGGCGAGATCCTCGTCGGTGAGGTGCACGCGCTCCTTCGCGTTCACCGGCCCCAGGTTCGCCGCGCCCGAGTCGATGTGGCAGCGGCACGTGCCGCACTTGCCGCCCGCGCACTTGAAGGGGATGCCGCCCTGGTGGCGCAGCGAGGCGTGCAGGAGCGTGCCGCCGTCGGCCGCCTCCACGACCTTGCCCCCGTTGGTGACGAACGTGATGCGCGCCATGGCTAGAGCGGCACCCGGCGAAGGACGTAGTCGAGCCCGCCGCCCTTGGAGGCGAGCTGGCGCAACTCGTCCAGCGCGCCCTCGATGGTGGCGAACGTGGGCAGGAACTTGGACGGCACCTCGCTCGTCACCGGCGGCGGCGCCTCGTCGACGATCCGCACGCGCGTGGGCGAATCCAGCCGGGCGATGACGAAATTCGCGCGCATGCGGCCGGCGCAGACGTACTCGTAGGCATCCACGGGCGCGAGGCCGGCCGACACTTCCGTGCGGAACTGGCCCGGCTTGCTGGTGAGGATCACGAACATGGCGGGAGGCCTCAGGCGGCGGGACCCGCGGCCTCGGGCGGCTTCACCGTGGCCGCCCAGGTCTCGTCGTCGTCCTGCTCGACGGCGAGGTCGTGGTTGATCCAGAGCTGGCACATCAGCCGGTAGCCGCGCTCGAGGTTCGCGCCCAGGAGCTTCTTCTCCTTCCAGTTCGGCGGGGGAAGCGACTGCGCGCCCTCGAGCACGCGGCACGCGCACTTGGTGCACTTGCCCATGCCGCACTCGTAGCGCAGGTGCGGGAACGGGAACTGCTTGATCCCCGCGCGCACGACGAGGTTGGCGTTCGCCGGCACCTCGCCCGCGTGCACCTCGCCCGCCTTCCGGATGGAGACCTTCGGCATCGCGCGCCCGCTCAGGCCGCGGCGGCGAGCTCGATCATCGAGAGCGGCAGCTCCTTCTCGACGTAGTCCCGGTAGAGGGCCGTGGTGTAGGAAAGGCGCATCTCGGCGCCGATCTCGCAGATGCGCAGGCACCGCTGCTGCATCTCGGGCGTGGTCGCGTGCTCGAGCACGATCTGGTAGCCGCGCTCGCCGTGGATCTCGTCCGAGACGATGTGCAGGTCGAAGAACTCCACCTGCTCGTCGGTGAAGCCGTACATCTCGCGCAGGGCCGGCGCCTGGCGGCGGTAGATGGAAGGCACCTGCGACTCCAGGCCCACCACCAGGCCCGCGACGGCCACCACCGGGTCCTCGCGCATGGCCACGGCGTAGCACCAGCTCTGCAGCCCGCGCGTGGTGGGCGACATGTTGTCCGGGTCCTTCACGCGCTCGCGCGTGGTGCCGCAGGCCTCGGCGAAGCGGATGAGC
>JBGAOO010000304.1:0-4408 GCA_044221765.1 Usitatibacteraceae bacterium
GGCGGCGCCTTGGGTCGTGCCCGCCGCGACGTGGTCCGCGCGCCTCGCGCTGCTCCTCGCCCTCGCCGCGGTCGCCTGGCTGCCGGCCTGGCGCACGGTGGCCCTGGCCGCCTGCCTGCCCCTGGCCGGCGTGATCGTCGTGAACCACCTGGCCCTCTCGCCCAGGAAGCTCAAGCAGGTGGGCTGGGCGTTGGTGGTCGCCAACTCACTGGCCCTCACGGTCCTCGCAACCCACTGATCCGGCAGGGGATAGGGTTCCATTTCCTGGCCGTCGGCACCGGGCGCGGGGCGCGCAGGGCCGAATATTCCGCATTCCCCGTGCGGATTCGGTACGTGCCGGCGGGACCGGCCTCACCTAGTCTTCGTCCTGCAACCCCTGTATCTTGATTTCGAACCGGCGCACCCGGTCGATCACTTCAGTCGAGGAGCCACCATGTCGAACAAGGAAAACCAAGTCGTGCATCCCGAAGGCGAACTGTCCGAGCAGCAGCTCGATTCCGTGGCCGGCGGCCAGGAGATCGTGAAACTCGAGAAGATCACCGTCACCGCGAAGCGCGAGCAGCCCCAGCAGGTCGTGAAGCTCGACAAGGTGATCGTCACCGCCAAGCGCGAGCCGGGCCCCGGCATCTCCGGGACGCAGGTCGCCTCCGCGGACGCGTCGACGAAGAAGAACTAGGCCGCGCCGGTCAGGCCACCTGCCGCCGCAGCATCGCGGCGAAGGGGCCGGGCCGGTCCGCCAGTTCCCGGAACGTCCCCTGCTGGACGATCCGGCCCCGCTCCAGCACCACGATGCGGTCCGCGTTGCGCACGGTCGACAGGCGGTGCGCGATGACCACCCGCGTGGCCGCGAGCTTCTCCAGGCTTTCCAGCACGGCCGCCTGCGACAGGTTGTCGAGCGCGCTCGTCGCCTCGTCCAGCAGCAGCACGCGCGGCTTGCCGGCCAGCGCGCGCGCGATGAGCACGCGCTGGCGCTGCCCGCCCGAGAGCGTGCTCACGCCCTCGCCCACCAGCGTGTAGAGGCCCATCGGCATCGCCTCGATGTCGGCGAGCCCGGCCGCGCGCGCCGCCTCCCAGGCCTCGTCCACGCCCAGGCTCGTCGCGCCGGCGATGTTGGCGTACAGGTCGCCGGCCCACAGGCGCCCGGCCTGCAGCACGGTGCCCAGGTGCGAGCCTGGGGACTTCAGGTCGAGGCTGGCGAGGTCCTCGCCGTCGTAGCGCACGGTGCCGCGCGAGGGCCGCTCGAAGCCCAGCAGCAGGCGCAGCAGCGTCGACTTGCCCGAGCCGCTCGCGCCCACGATCGCGACGAACTCGCCCGGTCGGATGGCGAGGTCGATGTCGGTGAGCACTTCCGGCCCGCCGGGGGTACGAGAACGCGACGCCCTCGAACGCGATCGCCCCCTGCGGCGCGTGGCGGCGCTTGCCCTGCTGCGCGTCCTCCGGCGCCGTCTCGAGGATCGGCCTGGCGCGTTTCCAATAGGCCGAGCTGCGCCGCGAGTCCCAGCGGTGAGGGCCGTGCCGCACGCCCAGCAGTCCGAACATCGCCGCCTGGAACGCGACGAAATCGCCCACGGTGAGGGTGTTCGCCGCCGGTTCCGAGGCGAGGCGCCAGGCGAGCCAGAGCACGAGGATCGCGGCCGCCGGCTGGAGCACCGCGAGCAGCACCGTCTCGAGGTTCGCGAGGCGGGCGCTCGACTGGTTCAGGGTGCGGAACTCCCGGTAGTGCGCCAGCCAGTTGGCGAAGGCGCGCGGCTCGGCCGCCGCCGCCCGCAGCTTGGCGATGCCCGCGAGGTATTCGTCGTCAGCGGACGCGAGCCGCCCGTCGGCCGCCTCGATGCGTCGCCCGAGCTTCTCAGGCGCGCGCCTGATCGCGGCCGAGGCGAGCGCGGCCACGAGCACCACGCCGGAGGCCGCCGCGGTGAGTGCCGGGCAGGCGAGCATGAGCGCGACGTTCGCGCCGAGGAAGAGGGCCGTGATCGCCGCCCCGATCGAGGCGCCCGTCACCGTGCGCTGCACCGTGTTCACCGCCGACAGGCGCATGGCCAGGTCGCCGCTGGAGAACCGGCGGAAGAACGTCGCCGGCGCGCCGATCACGCGGTCGAGCACGGCCGCCTGCATGGCGACCGACGTGCGCGCCTCGAAGCGGGCCGCGGCCACCGCGCGCAGCAGGTCGAGCAGGATCATCGCGAGGCCCGCGGCCGCGAGCCCGGCCACGAGCGCCGCGGCGAGCGAACCCGAGCCCGCGGGAATGGCGCGGTAGATGAGCCGCCCGGTGGCCACCGGCGTGAGCAGCCCCGCGAGCGCGGCGGCGAGCCCCGTGGCCACGAGCACGCTCCACGTCGCCGCGCACGTGCGAGAAGGCGAAGCGCAGGATGTCGAGGGTGCCGAGCGCGCGCGCGGGAAAGGTGCGGTGAAGGCATAGCGAAGGCGCCAGGCGAAGGGCCGTGCCTCGTCCACGGGCCAGCCCAGGGGCCCGGCGCCGCCCGCATCGAGCGCGACCATGCGATAGCCCGCCAGCCCGTCGGGCAGCAGCGCGACCCAGCCGGTGTCGCCGGGCGGACCGGGTCGTCCTTGCGCACCACGCGCCGGCGCGCTCGGCCAGGCGCGCGAGCATCGGCGTGCCGCCCTCGCGCCACCACGCCCCGTCGAGCAGCACGCGCCGCGAGCGCAGGCCCACCGACTGCGAGGCCTCCTCCACGGCCCGCGCCTCGTCCCCGGGCATCGCGCGCGCCACGTCCCCCGGGCGGCCCAGCGCGCGCGCGAGCAGCGACATCGCCCCGCCGAGCGTGGTCGTGCGGAAGGCGAGGCCGGGATCGCTCATGCCTGCGCCTGCATCGACTCGCCCGCCACCAGCGCGGCATAGCGCCCGCCGGCGATGGCGGCGAGCGTCTCGTGGGTGCCGCGCTCGACCACGCGCCCGCCCTCGAGCACGAGGATCTCGTCCGCGTCGCGCACGGTGGACAGGCGATGGGCGATCACCAGGCACGTGGTGCCGCGCCGGCGCAGGTTCTCCTCCACCAGCGCCTCGGTGGCCGGGTCGAGCGCGCTCGTGGCCTCGTCGAGGATGAGCAGGGAAGGTCCCCTCGCGAGCGCGCGCGCGATCTCGATGCGCTGGCGCTGGCCACCGGAGAGGTCGCGCGCGCCCTCCTGCAGCGGCGCCTCGAGGCCCCCGCGGCGCTCGCCGATCTCCTCCTCGATGGCCGCGTGGCGCGCGGCGGCGCGCACGATCTCGTCCTCGCAGTCGGGATCCCAGAGCGTGAGGTTCTCGCGCACGGTGCCCTCGAAGAGGACCACGTCCTGGTCGACGTAGGCCACGGCGCGCGCGATCTCCTCGCGCGCGTAGGCCTCGCGTGGCTGGCCGTCGAAGAGGATCTCCCCGCGCCAGGGGCGGTACAGGCCCGCGGCCAGGCGCGCGAGCGTCGACTTGCCCGAGCCCGAGGCGCCCACGAGCGCCACGCGCCGGCCGGCCTCGATCTTCAGGGAGAACCCCTCCACGAGCGCGGGCGCCCCCGGCGAGTAGCCGAAGGTCACGTCGCGGAACTCGAGCGAGCGCGGGCGCGGCCCGCCCACGCCAACGCGGCGCCTCGCCCGCGATCACGCCCGGCTCCGGCGCGTGGTTGAGCACGTCGTCCAGCCGTGCGCAGTCGCCCTTGAGCGTCTGCAGCTTCTGCACCGAGCCGTAGAGCGCGTGCACCGGCGCGGTGAAGCCCGCGAGCAGCACCTGGAAGGCGACCAGGTCGCCCACGGTGAAGGCACCCTGCATGATGCGCATCGCGCCCAGGCCGAGCACGCCGAGCATGGCGACGAGGCCCGTGACGGCCGGCACCTGCGCCAGGGCGAGCGTGAGGCGCTGCGCCTCGACCGCGCCGTTGGCGAACTGCACCTGCAGGCCCAGCCATTTCACGAAGAGCGCGCCTTCCTGGCCGCCCGCCTTGATGCTTTCCATGTTGGCGAGCCCGCCCGCGGCCGTGCCCGAGAGCTTGCCGGCCTGCACCGACAGGCGCTGCGAGATCTCCCCCGTGCGCGCCGCGAGCACGCGAAGCGCCGCCAGCTCCACGCCCACGCAGGCGGCGACGAGCAGGGCGAGCCCCGCATCCAGCCGCACCATCATGACGAGGAAGAAGCTCGCCGTGACCAGGTCGAGCACCAGGTGCGCGAGGTCGGCGGACACGGTCTCGGCCACGCGCTCGTTCAACTCCACGCGCGAGGCGATCTCGCCGGGCGAGCGCTGCGAGTAGAAGGCCATCGGCAGCGCGAGCGCCTGCGCGAAGAAGCGCCGCGCGGAACCGAGGGCGGCCTGCGTGAAGGCCGCGGTGAGCACCTGGGCCTGCAGCCAGGTGAGCGCGGCGCGGGCGAGGGCGGCGGCGACGAGGCCCGCGAGCAGCGTCTCGGCGAGGCCCGGCAGCTTCGC
>JBGAOO010000305.1:0-4126 GCA_044221765.1 Usitatibacteraceae bacterium
GGTGGTGTAGCGGCCGATCGTGAAGCGGATCGAGCTGTGCGCGAGCTCGTCGTTGCGGCCGATCGCGCGCAGCACGTAGGAGGGCTCCAGGCTCGCGGAGGTGCAAGCCGAGCCCGAGGACACGGCCAGCTCCTTCATGCCCATGATGAGCGACTCGCCCTCGACGAAATTGAAGCTCACGTTGAGGTTGTGCGGCACGCGGCTGTCGAGGTCGCCGTTCACGTAGACCTCCTCCATCCCCTTCACGCCGGCGAGCAGGCGATCGCGCAGCATGCGGATGCGCTCGTTCTCCGTGGCCATCTCCAGGCGGGCCAGGCGGAAGGCCTCGCCCATGCCGACGATCTGGTGCGTGGCGAGCGTGCCGGAGCGCATGCCCTTCTCGTGGCCGCCGCCGTGCATCTGCGCCTCGATGCGCACGCGGGGCTTGCGGCGCACGTAGAGCGCGCCGATTCCCTTGGGGCCGTAGGTCTTGTGCGCCGAGAAGCTCATGAGGTCGACCTTGAGCGTGGCGAGGTCGATGGGCGCCTTGCCCGTGGACTGCGCGGCGTCGACGTGGAAGAGGATGCCGCGCGCGCGCAGCAATTCGCCGATCTGCGCGACCGGCTGGATGACGCCGATCTCGTTGTTCACGTGCATCACCGAGACGAGGATGGTGTCGGGACGCAGGGCTGCCTCGAGCACGGCGAGGTCGAGCAGGCCGTCGGGGCGCGGATCGAGGTAGGTGACCTCGAAGCCCTGGCGCTCGAGCTCGCGCATCGTGTCGAGCACGGCCTTGTGCTCGGTCTTCACGGTGACCAGGTGCTTGCCCTTGCCCTGGTAGAAATGCGCCGCGCCCTTGATCGCGAGGTTGTCCGACTCGGTCGCGCCCGAGGTCCAGACGATCTCCTTCGGGTCGCAGTTCACGAGCTTCGCCACCTCGGCGCGCGCGTTCTCCACGGCCTCCTCCGCTTCCCAGCCGTACGCGTGGCTGCGCGAGGCGGGGTTGCCGAAGTGCTCGGTGAGCCAGGGAATCATCTTCTCGGCCACGCGCGGGTCCACCGGCGTGGTGGCCGAGTAGTCCAGGTAGATGGGCAGTCGGGCTTGGGTCATGGCGGTCTTCGGTGCCTGGCGGTCAGACGGTGATCGTGGGCCCGTCGGCGCGCGAGGCGCGGCGCGTCGCGACGACGGAAACGGGCTTGGAGCGCTGCTTCTCGACCAGGTGGGCGAGCGTCACGCGCGACAGGAAGGCGTTCACCGTCGCGTTGAGCTCCGACCACAGGTCGTGCGTCATGCAGCGGTGGTTGTCGAGGCAGTTCTCCGTGCCCCCGCATTGCGTGGAATCGATGGTCTCCTCGACGGCGCTGATGATGTCCGCCACCGTGAGCAGCGACGGGTCGCGCGCCAGGTGGTAGCCCCCGCCCGGCCCGCGCACGCTTTCCACGAGCTGGCGCCGGCGCATCTTGCCGAAGAGCTGCTCGAGGTAGGACAGGGAGATGCGCTGCCTTTCGCTGATGCCGGCGAGCGTGACCGGCCCCTTGGTCGAGTGCAGCGCGAGATCGAGCATCGCGGTGACGGCGAACCTGCCCTTGGTGGTGAGTCGCATCGACGGCCTCGTCTGGGAAAGGATCGGAAAACCCGACCACATCGCTCAAGTATACCTAAATCCGATGGAATTGGTCAAGTATTGGGACGCCCCCCCGCTGCCACCCGGAGCGGCTCGCTATCCCCCTGCTTCGAAAGGCTTTTTTCTTCGAGCGCGGCGAGCCGGGCCAGCAGGTCGGCCAGCTTCCCGTCGATGTCCTCGGTACGGGTGCCGAGGGTCTGCAGCACCTGGTTGAGCGGATCGTCGAGGCTGCCGCTCACCGCGTAGGCGTCGAAGGACATGCGCGCGGCCGTGTGGTCCTCCACGATGCGCGCCGGGATGCCCACCACCGTCGCGCCCGGCGGCACGGCCTTCACCACCACCGAGTTGGAGCCGATGCGCGCCTTCTCGCCCACCGTGAACGGGCCCAGGATCTTCGCGCCGGCCCCGACCACCACGCCCGCCCCGAGCGTGGGGTGGCGCTTGCCCTTGTTCCACGAGACCCCGCCCAGCGTGACCCCGTGGTAGAGCGTGCAGTCGTCGCCGATCTCGGCGGTCTCGCCGATCACCACGCCCATGCCGTGGTCGATGAACACGCGCCGGCCGATGGTCGCGCCGGGATGGATCTCGATGCCGGTGAAGAAGCGCGACAGGTGCGACACGAAGCGCCCGGCCCACTGGAAGCCGGCCTGCCACAGCCCGTGCGCGAGGCGGTGCAGCTGCAGGGCATGGAAGCCCGGATAGCACGTCATCACCTCCCACACGGAGCGGGCGGCGGGATCGCGGTCGAAGACGCAGCGGATGTCTTCGCGAGTATTGCGGAACATGGATGCGGATTTTTCGCGGGCGGTGGAACCCCGGAGCCTACTATTCGCCGAGTAAACTAATCAACCTTTCGACCCGGGCGTGCAATCCCGGTTCCCCCGGATCCATGCGCCGCTTCGCCCGCCAATACCTCGAGTTCTTCCGCCAGCCCGACGTCGCGAGGCTCATGGGCGTCGCCCTGCTCTCGCGCATGCCCATCGGCATGGTGGGGCTTTCGATGCTCATGTTCCTGCGCGAGGCGCTCGGCTCCTACGCGCTCGCCGGCAGCGTCTCGGGCATCTACTTCGTGGCGATGGCGGCCGGCTCCCCGATCCAGGGCCGGCTCATCGACCGCACGGGCCCGCGGCTCACGCTGTGGGTCACGGGGATCGTGCACCCGCTCTCGCTCCTGGCGATCCTGCTCGCGGCGCGCGGGGGCCTGCCCTACGCGGCGGTCGCGTCACCGTCCTCACGCGCACGCTCTGGCGGCACCGCTTCAGCCAGGAGGAGGAGCGCCGGCGGGCCTTCGCGATCGACGCGGTGATGATCGAGATCAACTTCACCCTGGGGCCCGCGATCATCGCGGCCGTCCTCGCCTCCGGCGGGCCGACGATCGCCTTCGCGATCGCGATCGGCGTGACGGTCGCCGCGCTCCTCGTCTTCGTGGCCTCGCCCGCCCTGCGCTACGTCAGGCGCGAGCCCCACGCCCGGCGGCACATGCTGGGCCCGCTCACCGAGCCGCGCCTCATCCTCGTCTTCTTCGCGACGCTCGGCCTCACCATGGGCTTCGGGCTGCTCGAGGTGGGGTATCCCGGCTACGCGACGGCGCTCGCCATGCCCGCGCTCGGCGGCGTGCTGCTGTCGGTCAACTCGCTGGGCAGCGCGATCGGCGGCGCGATCTTCGGCGGCCTGCGGATCCGCGCGCCCATCGAGCGGCAGTTCGCCGTGGCGATGGGCGTCATGGCGCTGCCGCTCTTCCTGCACGCCTTCGTCGACGGGCCGGCCGGCTTCGCGGTGGCCGCCTTCCTGGCCGGCGCCTCGATCGCGCCCTCGATCACCTGCCAGTCCGTCCTCGTGTCGCGGCTCGCGCCCTCGCACCACGCCACCGAGGCCTTCACGTGGTCCTCGACGTTCATCGTGAGCGGCCTGGGCGCGGGCATGGCCCTGGGCGGCCTGCTCGTGGAGACCACCGGGCCCAAGGCGCCCTTCGTCGCGGGCGGGGCGATCGTGGCCGCCATGGCCCTGCTCGCCCTGCTCCTCAGGCCGCTGCCCGCCGGCGCCGCCGCGCAGGGCTAGCGCTTGCGGCGCCCGGGGTCGGCCAGCGAGGCGATCGCCCCGCGCAGGATCGCCACTTCCTCGCGCTCGAGGCCCGCGCGCGCGAACAGCCGGCGCAGCCGCTCGGCGAGGCGGCGCGGCCGCTGCGGATCGTGGAAGCCGCTCCCGACCAGGGCATCCATGAGGTGCGCGTGCAGCGCCTCCACCTCCGCGCCGGTGGCCGCCTCCCGCGCCGGCGCCTGGCTCACGGCGAACGCCCGGGCCGCCTGCGCGAGCTCGTAGGTGGCCCCCTGCACGGCCGCCGCCAGGTTGAGCGAGGTGTACGCCGGGTTGGCCGGGATGCAGGCCAGGCGCTGGCAGGCGAGGAGTTCCTCGTTCGTGAGGCCGAAGGTCTCGTTGCCGAACACGAGCGCCACCGGCGCGCCCTGCGCGGCGGCGAGGGCCTGCGGCGCGAGTTCCCGCCAGTCCTGCGCCGGGTGCGACAGG
>JBGAOO010000306.1:0-4114 GCA_044221765.1 Usitatibacteraceae bacterium
GTTGAGGAGGTAGGCGACGACGGCGTACACCTCGTCGGTGGCGAGCGACTTGGGGGCGTTCCAGGGCATCGCGCGGTTCACGTAGTCCCAGATGGTGGAGATCGTCGCGACCTTCATGAAGGTGGTGCGCGCGACATCGCCCGTGACGAGCGTCTTCACCCGCCCGTTCTTGATGTCCTCGGCCGTGGTGCCGCCCACGAGCGGGGTGAAGACCTCGTTCGACTCGGCGAAGGTGCCGTGGCAGGAGGCGCACTTCGCCTCCCAGAGGTCCTGGCCCTTGGCGACGCTGCCCGAGCCCGGCGGCAGGCCCTTGAAGTCCGGTCGCACGTCGATGTCCCACGCGGCGATCTCCGCCGGCGTGGCCGCGCGCCCGATGCCGGGGAAGCGCTGCTGGGCCGCCGCCGGCAGTGCCGCCGCCAGCACGAGCAGGGCGAGCGCCCTAGTAAACCTGGACATTGCTCACCTCGCCGGTCTCGGCCACCTTCCACGACTGGATGGCGTTGTTGTGGTAGATCGACCGGGTGCCGCGGACCGCGCGCAGCTGGTTGATCTTCGGCTGGACATAGCCCGTGTCGTCGATGGCGCGCGCCTGCAGGATGGCCGGCGCGCCGTCCCAGACCCAGTCGATGTTGAAGCGCGTGAGGCACTTGGGCAGCACCGGCGACTCGAGCCGCGCCGTGCGCCAGTTGCGCCCGCCGTCGACGGAGACGTCCACGCGCTTGATGCGCCCGCGGCCGGACCACGCGAGGCCCGTGACGTTGTAGAAGCCCTTGTCGAGCAGCGTCTGCCCGCCCGAGGGCGAGGTGATGACGGACTTGCACTCCTGGATGGAGCTGTACTGCCTGTGCCGCCCGTCCGGCAGCAGGTCCACATAATGGCTCGCCTCGTCCTTGGTTGCCCAGGGCTGGTCGCCCACCTCGATGCGGCGCAGGTACTTCACCCAGCTCACGCCTTGCACGCCCGGCGCCACCAGGCGCAGCGGGTAGCCGTTCTCGGGGCGGAGCATCTCCCCGTTCATCGCGTAGGCGACCATCACGTCGTCCAGCGCGCGGTCCATCGGGATCGTGCGGGTCATGGACGAGCCGTCCGCGCCCTCGGCCAGCACGAAGCGCGCCTGCTTGCGGTCGAAGCCGCAGTCGTCCAGCAGCGTGGACAGCCGCACCCCCGTGTACTCGCAGCAGGAGAGCATCCCGTGCGTGTACTGCACGCTCGGCACCGCGACGTTGCCCCATTCCATGCCGGTGTTCGCGCCGCACTCGATGAAGTGCATGCGCGAGACGGCGGGCAGGCGCATCAGGTCGTCCATCGTGTAGACGCGCGGGCTCTTCACCATGCCCATCACCATCAGGCGATGCTGGCTCGGGTCGATGTCCCACCAGCCCTGGTGGTGGCGCTCGAAATGCAGGCCGCTGGGCGTGATGATCCCGAACAGGCCCTGGAGCGGGGCGAAGGAAACCGAGGAGGCGCCCACCCGCGTGAGGCCCGGGCTCTCGCGCCGCTGCAGGTTCTTCTCGTATTGCGAAGGCAGGCCGTAGGCGCGGGCGGCGACCGGCTGCCCCAGCCCCTTCGAGTGCTCGGGCAGCTCGAGGATGGCCGAGTCGCCCTTGGCCGCGCCCTGGCCCATCGCGGCGCCGGTGGCCATCGCGCCGCTGGCGGCGAGGAAGGCGCGCTTGAGGAACCCGCGCCGGCCCTGGGCGACCGCGGCGATCTGGCGCGCATCGAGGAAGTTTTCCGGCGCGGGCTGGACACGGCCTGCTGGCGGCTTGCGGCTGGACATCGAACGCCCTCCTGGCGGTGGCGCCCGGTGGGCCGGGCGGCGGTCCCCGGATCCGGGGCTGGCCGCATACTGAAGAAACGCCTAATATTAGTCAAGCCTAATATTAGGGTATCCCCTAACCGGGGTAGCATTCGCCCATGAAGACCGCCAGACCCGTCCCCGCCGAAGACATTTTCGAGCTCATCGGCAAGAGCGAGCACATCCAGGAAGCGAGCGAGGCGATGAAGGCCATGGCCCATCCGCTGCGCCTGAAGATCCTGTGCCTGGTCGGCCAGAACGAGCTGATGGTCCAGGAGATCGTCGAGGCCGTGGGTACCTCGCAGAGCAACATCTCCCAGCACCTGGCCGTGATGCGCGACCGGGGCCTGCTCGCCTCCCGCAAGGAGGCGAACAAGGTCTACTACCGCATCGAGGATCCGCGCATCCTGAAGATGATCGGGATGATGCGCGAGGTGTTCTGCTCGCTCTAGGGCGGGTCTTTCTTCATCGAGTCGGCTCGTTCCTCGACCACGCCCGTCTTCCAGCGGGCCGCCGACTCGTCGTCGCTCGCCCGGGCCTCGACCCAGCGTGGCCCCTCGGGGGTCTCTTCCGCGCAGGTCGAGGAGGTCCCAGCGCGCCGCGGCCTCGTCGCAGATCTCCTCCAGCGCCCTTTCCGTCATGCCCGGGTAGTGCTCGAGGGTCATGCGCGCGACGCGGGCGCCTTCGTTGCGGTCGCGCACGCAGCCGATGAACGTCGCCACGGCGCCCACGTCGCACCGGCCCTGCGTGAGCGCGGCGATCTCCGCGCCCGCATCGAAGGGCGCGACCTGCACGCGAACGCGCACGCCGGCCACCCTAGCCTCCCGTGACCGGCGGGAAGAAGGCGATCTCGTCGCCGGGCTTCACGGGCGTGGCGCCGTCGGCCATCCGCTGGTTCACGGCGACGCGCCAGGGGCGCGCCGGGTCGAAGGCCTCCGCCCAGCGCGCATCGCGCGAGCGCAGGGCTTCCACCAGGTCGGCGACGGTGCGCGCGCCCGCCGGCAGCGGCACCTGCTCGCGCCCCAGGTCGAGGCGCTCCCGAAGGCCGGCGAAGTAGAGCAGCGTGACCATCGGGCGCTAGTCCGGCACCAGCGACAGGCGGGCCCGGCCCTTGCCGTCGGCGGCGAAGTCCAGGATGAAGCGGGCGATCGCGGGCGCGTCGCCGAGCTCGAACTGGGGCAGCTTCGTCTCGAGCGGCTCGTCGGTGGCGATGGCGATGACGTGCGGATCGCGCGGGTGCAGCAGGGGGCGATCCCCGCCCGCGCGGTGCACCTCGATCCGGGGGATGGGATCGTGCTTGTAGCCCTCGACGAGCACCAGGTCGCAGGGCGAGAAGTGCTTCAGCTGCTCCGTGAGCGGCGGCTCGGCCTCCCCGCGCAGCTCGTGGATGAGCGCCCAGCGGCGGGAGGAGCTCACCAGCACTTCCGAGCAGCCGGCCTCGCGGTGGCGATGGGAGTCCTTGCCCGGCTGGTCCACGTCGAACTGGTGGTGGGCATGCTTGATGAGCGAGACCCGGAGGCCCGCCTTCACGAGGAGGGGCACCAGCTTCTCGATGAGCGTGGTCTTGCCGCTGCCGCTGTAGCCGGCGATGCCGAGGACTTTCATGGGAGGCGATGGTAAGGCATGCGTGGAAAGGGGAAAGGCCCGCTAGTCGGGCCGGGGCACGATCGTGAGCTGCGGCGGGGAGCCGTCCGGCGGGGGCGATTCGCCGCCCGCCTCGACGCCGGGCAGCTCCGCCCGCTCGATGGCGGAGAACTTCTCGCTGATCTTGCGGCTGGTGATCTGCACCTGGCCGGCATCCTCGTGGGCGAGGCGGATGTGCTCGGCCAGCTTCTTCATGCGCTCGTCGAAGCGGCCGAACTCGCGGCCGAGCTTGCCCAGCTCGTCCTTGATGATGTGGATCTGGCGGCGCGTCTCCACGTCCTTCAGGACCGCGCGCGCGGTGTTGAGCACGGCCATGAGCGTCGTGGGCGAGACGATCCACACGCGGCGCTGGCCCGCGTAGTCCACCAGGTCGCGGTGGTGCGCGTGGATCTCCGCGAACACGCTCTCGGCCGGCACGAACATCACGGCGCCGTCGCCGGTCTCGCCCGGCACGATGTACTTGGAGGCGATGTCGTCGATGTGCCGGCGCACGTCCGCCTTGAACACGCCCGGGGTCACGCGGTCGGGGCCGTCCGAGATCATCCGCTCGTAGTTCTCGAGCGGGAACTTGGAGTCCACCGCGATGAGCCCGGTGGGCTCGGGGAGCTTGAGCACGCAGTCGGCCCGCACGTTGCGCGCGGTCTGGAAGGTGTACTGGAACTCGTAGGCCGCCTC
>JBGAOO010000307.1:0-4107 GCA_044221765.1 Usitatibacteraceae bacterium
GCTAAAATCTTCAGGTTTGTCGTCACCGCGTCCGGAGTCTGCTGGCGCGCCGAAGTCCGCTGGGTTCGACGGACGGCGCCAAGCCCTCGTGCAGGCCGGCCTGGTTGCATGCTGCAGTGCAGCAGGCGCCGGTCTGGGCGGCATCGACGGCGGCCTCGGGGCGTTGCTCGGTGGAATGGCCGCCCTCGCCGGCACCCTGGCTTTTCTCGGGGTCCTGCGCTGGCGTGACCGCCCGGCGCCGACGCCCTGGGAAGCCCTTCGGGTGCTCCTCGTGGCCGAGGCGGCGAAGTGGGCCGTTTCCCTGGGTGGGCTCGGCGCCCTGTTGTCGGGGAGCGCGGGGCTGGAGGCGGCGATACGGGCGCCTGGCGCCGTGGTGATCGGATTTTGTGTCGCGTGGGCGGCTCCCTTGCTCGCGCTATGGAAAAGAAACTGACGCGTCATGGCCGCCCAACAAACGCTTACCCCTTCCGACTACATCGCCCACCACCTCACCAACCTCAAGGTGACCATCGGTGAAGGCGGCGGTTTCTGGACCGTCAACCTCGACACCATCATCATGTCCTGGGTGCTGGGCCTGGTGGGCCTGGGCCTCATCTGGCTGGTGGCGAGGAGCGCGACCGCCGGCATCCCCGGCCGCCTCCAGTCGTTCATCGAGATGTTCTTCGAGTTCGTGGACAGCACCGTCCGCGACGTCTTCCCCGGCTCGCGCGCCTTCCTCGGCCCCCTGGCGCTCACCATCTTCACCTGGGTCTTCATGATGAACTTCATGGACCTGCTGCCCATCGACTGGGTGGCCTTCATCGCCGAGACCGTGTTCCACCAGCACAACTGGAAGGCCGTGCCCTCGACGGACCTGAACACCACCTTCGCGATGAGCTTCTCGGTGTTCTTCCTCATCATCTTCTTCAGCTTCAAGGCGAAGGGCGCCGGCGGCTTCATCCACGAGCTCTTCACCGCGCCCTTCGGCTCGAACCCGCTGCTGTGGATCCCGAACCTGGCGCTCAACATCATCGAGCTGCTCGCCAAGCCCGTCTCCCTGGGCATGCGGCTCTTCGGGAACATGTACGCCGGCGAGCTCATCTTCATGCTGCTGGGCCTGCTGGGCAGCATCGCGAGCTTCACCGTGGGCGGCATGATCGCCGGCGGCGCCTCGGGCCTGCTCACCTGGGGCTGGGCGGTGTTCCACATCCTGATCATCCTGCTGCAGGCGTTCATCTTCATGGTGCTGTCCGTCGTCTACATCGCGATGGCGCACGAGCACCACTGATTTCCCCGATCCGGTTCACGTCTCCAACTTCAACACCCGTACCTCCGAAAGGAAGAAAAATGGCTCAGTTCCTCGCGCTCGTCCAAGCCTACACGGCGCTCGGCATCGGCATCATCATCGGCCTGGGCGCCATCGGCGCCTGCATCGGCATCGGCATCATGGGCTCCAAGTTCCTGGAAGCCGCCGGCCGCCAGCCCGAGCTGATCCCGCAGCTGCAGAAGTTCATGTTCCTGCTCGCCGGTCTCATCGACGCGGCGTTCCTGATCGGCGTCGGCATCGCGATGTTCTTCGGCTTCGCGAACCCGCTCCTGTCGGTCATCAAGTAACCGGCGCGAAAGCGGAAGGGTCGTTGCCATGAACATCAACGCGACCTTGTTCGTCCAGGCGCTGTCGTTCGCGTTCCTCATCTGGTTCGCGGTCAAGTTCATCTGGCCGCCGCTCAACCAGGCCATCGACGAGCGCAACAAGCGCATCGCCGACGGCCTCGCCGCCGCGGAGAAGGGCAAGGCCGCGCTGGTGGAGGCCGAGCGCCTGGGCGAGAGCTCGATGAAGGAAGCGCGCGAGCGTGCCTCGGGCGTGCTCGGGGAGAGCGAGAAGCGCGCGGCGCAGATCGTCGAGGAGGCGCGCGTGCAGGCGAAGGCCGAGGCCGACCGCATCATCGCCGCGGCGCGCGAGCAGATCGCCTCGGAAGTGGCGAAGGCGAAGACGGAGCTGCGCGAGCAGGTGGCCGGCCTCGCCGTCGCGGGCGCCGAGAAGATCCTGCAGCGCGAGGTGGACGCCAGGGCGCACACCGAGATGCTCAGCAAGCTGAAGGCGCAGCTCTAGGACACCCCCATGGCCGAAATCGCCACCCTCGCCCGCCCGTACGCCGAAGCCTCGTTCCGCTCGGCGCTCGAGGCGAAGGACCTTGCCGGCTGGTCCGACGGGCTCGCGCTCGCCGGGGCCATCGCGGCCGACCCGCAGATGGCCGAGCAGCTCGGCAACCCGCGGCTCTCGCGCGCCCAGAAGCTCGAGCTTTTCTTCGGCGTGGGCGGCGACCGGCTCACCGCGCAGGTGCGCAACCTCGTGACGATGCTGGTCGACGGCGCGCGCGCCTCGCTCCTGCCGGAGGTCGCCGCCCAGTTCGATGCCCTCAAGCGCGTGCACGAGAGCGTCCTCAAGGTGCGCATCGTGAGCGCGCGGGCCATGACGGACGCCGAGCGGGGCGACCTGGTGGCCTCGCTCGAGCGCAAGTACGGCCGCCGGGTCGAGGCGACGGTCGAGCTCGACGCGGCCCTCATCGGCGGCGCCCGTGTCCATGTCGGCGACGAGGTGATCCACGCCTCGGTGCGCGACGCGCTTTCGCAGATGGCGGCCGCGCTCGCGCGCTGACCGCCGAGAAACCCGTATTCGGAGCCCCACATGCAAATCAATCCGGCTGAAATCAGCGAACTCATCAAGTCGAAGATCCAGAACCTCCAGGTGGCCGCCGAGAAGCGCACCGAGGGGACCGTGATCTCGGTGACCGACGGCATCTGCCGCGTCCACGGCCTCACGGACGTGATGCAGGGCGAGATGCTCGAGTTCCCGGGCGGCACCATGGGCATGGCGCTCAACCTCGAGCGCGACTCCGTGGGTGCCGTGGTGCTCGGCGCCTACGAGCACATCTCCGAGGGCGACACCGTCAAGTGCACGGGCCGCATCCTCGAGGTGCCGGTCGGCCCGGAGCTGATCGGGCGCGTGGTGAACTCGCTCGGCCAGCCGATCGACGGCAAGGGCCCGGTCGAGGCCAAGATGACCGAGCCGATCGAGAAGGTCGCCCCGGGCGTCATCTGGCGCAAGAGCGTGTCGCAGCCGGTGCAGACGGGCCTGAAGTCCATCGACGCGATGGTGCCGGTGGGCCGCGGCCAGCGCGAGCTGATCATCGGCGACCGCCAGACGGGCAAGACCGCCGTGGCCGTCGACACGATCATCAACCAGAAGGGCAAGGACCTCTTCTGCATCTACGTCGCCGTGGGCCAGAAGGCCTCCACGATCGCGAACGTGGTGAGGAAGCTCGAGGAGCACGGCGCGATGGCGTACACGATCGTCGTGGCCGCCACCGCCTCCGACCCCGCCGCCATGCAGTACATCGCGCCCTACTCGGGCTGCACGATGGGCGAGTACTTCCGCGACCGCGGCCAGGACGCGCTCATCATCTACGACGACCTGACCAAGCAGGCCTGGGCGTACCGCCAGATCTCGCTGCTGCTGCGCCGCCCGCCGGGCCGCGAAGCCTACCCCGGCGACGTGTTCTACCTGCACTCGCGCCTGCTCGAGCGCGCCGCGCGCGTGAACGAGGAGTACGTGGAGAAGTTCACCAATGGCGCCGTGAAGGGCAAGACCGGATCGCTCACCGCCCTGCCGGTCATCGAGACGCAGGCGGGCGACGTGTCGGCCTTCGTGCCCACCAACGTGATCTCGATCACCGACGGCCAGATCTTCCTGGAGACGGACCTCTTCAACGCGGGCATCCGCCCGGCCATCAACGCGGGTATCTCGGTCTCGCGCGTGGGCGGCGCGGCGCAGACCAAGGTGATCAAGAAGCTCGGCGGCGGCGTGCGCCTGGCGCTCGCCCAGTACCGCGAGCTCGCGGCCTTCGCGCAGTTCGCCTCCGACCTGGACGAGGCCACCCGCAAGCAGCTCGAGCGCGGCCGCATGGTCACCGAGCTCATGAAGCAGCCGCAGTACCAGCCCCTGCAGGTGTGGGAGATGGCGCTCACGCTCTTCGCGGTGAACAACGGCTACTTCGACGACATCCCGGTGGGCAAGGCGCTGTCGGCCGAGCGCGCGATGCGCGATTTCCTGAAGGGCAAGGCGGG
>JBGAOO010000308.1:0-4083 GCA_044221765.1 Usitatibacteraceae bacterium
AACTTCGCGCCCGACTCCTTCACCACCTTCGCCCAGCGCGACTTCTCGCTCGCGATGAACGCGCCGAACTCGGCGGGCGTGCCCGGGCGCGTCTCGGCGCCGGCCTTGCCGAGGCGATCCTGCATCTCCGGCGTGGCGAGGATCTTCGTGATCGTGGCGTGCAGCTTCGCCACCACGTCGGCCGGCGTGCCGGCGGGCGCGACGATGCCCTGGAAGGATCCCGTCTCGAAGCCCGGCAGGCCCGCCGACTCGGCCACGGTGGGGATCTCGGGCGCGGCGGAGAAGCGCTTGAGGCTCGAGACCGCCAGGGCCTTCAGCTTGCCGTCCTTCACCGCCGGGTAGGTCGCGAGCATGCCGTTGAAGAGCACCTGGGCCTGGCCCCCCATCACGTCGGCGATGGCCTGCGAGCCGCCCTTGTACGGGATGTAGGTCCACTTGATGCCCGTGCGCATCGCGAAGTCGATGCCGGCCAGGTGGTTGGCGCCGCCGATGCCCGAGATGGCGAAGTTGAGCGAGTCGGGCTTCGCCTTGGCCAGGGCGACGAGTTCCTTCGCGTCCTTCGCCGGCACGGAAGGGTGCGCGGCGAGGATGTGCGGGGAATACGCGACCATGATCACCGGCGCGAAGTCCTTCACCGGGTCGAAGGGCAGGGTGGGGAAGACGCTGGGCGCGATGGCGAGCGAGCCGATGTCCGCGAGCAGCAGCGTGTAGCCGTCCGCGGGCGACTTCGCCACGAAGTCGGCGCCGATGTTGCCGGTGGCGCCGGGCTTGTTCTCGACGAGCACGGGCTGGCCGAGCGCTTCCGTGAGCTTCGGCCCGAGCGAGCGCGCGAGGATGTCGGAGGTGCCTCCCGGCGGGTAGGGGACGATGAACTTGATCGTCTTGTTGGGGAAGGCCTGCGCGTGCACGAGGCCCGCGGCGAGGAGGGCGGCGAGGCCGGCGAGCAGCGAACGTCGGTCGAATCGGGTCATGTGGGGGATCTCCGGTGGCGGTGCGGTTCAGACGGGCGTGAGCGCCTTGCCCGTGGCGAAGAAGCTCGCCAGGTTGTCGAGCACGAGCTGGGCCATGGCCCTGCGCGTCTCGACGGTGGCGCTCGCGATGTGCGGGGCGAGCACCACGTTGTCCAGCGCGAAGAGCGCGGGCGGCACGTTCGGCTCGTCGACGAACACGTCGAGCGCGGCGCCGGCGATGCGCCTCGCCTGGAGCGCCTCGACCAGGGCGGGCTCGTCCACGACCGAGCCGCGCGCGATGTTCACGAGGAAGCCGCCCGGGCCCAGGGCCTCCAGGATCTCTCGCGAGACGATGCCGCGCGTGGCCGCCCCGCCGGAAGTCGCGATCACCAGGAAGTCGCACTGCGCCGCGAGCTCCTTCAGCGTGGCGCGGTAGGCGTAGGGCGATCCCGCGACGGGCTTGCGGTTGTGGTAGGCGATCGTCATGCCGAAGCCCTCGGCGCGCCGGGCGATCGCCTGGCCGATGCGGCCCAGGCCGAGGATGCCCAGGCGCTTGCCGCTCACCTTGGCGGCGAGGGCCATCGGGGCCTTGAGCCACCGGCCCTCGCGCACGTAGCGATCGCCCGCGGTGAGCCCGCGCGCCACGTCGATCATCAGGGCGATGGCGAGGTCCGCCACGCAGTCGGTGAGCACGTCGGGGGTGTTGGAGACGGTGATGCCCTTCGCCTTCGCGTGGGCGGCGTCGACGTTGTCGTAGCCCACGCCGAAGTGGCCGATGATCCGGAGCGCGGGCAGCGCGTCGATGAGCGCGGCATCCATGCCGTTGCGGCTGGAGGAGGCCACCGCCTCGATCGCCGGCGCGTGGGCCGCGATGAAGGCGGCGGGGTCGGCGGCCTGGCGCAGGTCGAGGACGGTGTAGTTCGCGGCGAGGCCTTGCTCGACGAGCGGGTGCAGCGGGCCCAGTTGCAGGACGGTCGGCTTCATGGGGCGGTCGTTCCTAGTTGGTGGTGATGTTCCTGTCCCGGATGATTCTCGCCCACCGCGCCGTGTCCGTGTCGATGATCGACTTGAAGTGCGCCGGGCCGTCGGCCTCGGGCGTGGCGCCCTGGGCGATGAAGCGCTCGCGCACGTCCGCGCCCGCCACCACCTCGCGCACGTCGGAAGCGATCTTCTCGACCACTGCCCAGGGCGTCCCCGCGGGTGCGAGCAGGCCGATCCACGAGGAGGCCTCGTAGCCGGGCAGCCCGCTCTCGGCCATCGTGGGCACGGCCGGCAGCGCCGGCGAGCGCTTGAGGCTCGTCACCGCGAGCGCGCGCAGCTTGCCGGCCTGCACGAAGGCGCTGCTCTCCAGGATCGTGGCGAAGGAGTAGTTCACGTGGCCCGCGATGAGGTCCTGGATCGCCGGCCCGCCGCCCTTGTAGGGCACGTGCAGCATCGGCGCCTCGCCCATCGACTCGAACATCGCCGCGGCCAGGTGCATCGAGCCGCCCGCCCCGGAGCTGCTGTAGGTGAGCGTGCCCGGCTTCGCGCGCGCCGCGGCGATCACGTCCTTCGGGGTCTTCGCGGGCATCGCCGGGTGGGCGAGCATCACCAGGGGAAGCCAGGCGACCATCGACACCGGGACGAAGGCGGTGTCGGGGTTGTAGGTCATCTTCGGGTAGAGGGAGGGGTTCACCGACTGCGTGCCCACGTTGCCCATGAGCAGCGTGTAGCCGTCGGCCTTCGCCTTCGACACGAGTTCGCTGCCGATCATGCCCGCGGCCCCGGGCTTGTTCTCGATGACCACAGGCTGGCCCCAGCGCTCGGCGAGCTTCTGCGCCACCAGGCGCGCGCCGGTGTCGGTGCCGCCGCCGGGTGGAAAGGGCACGACCAGCGTGACCGGGCGGCTCGGGTAGCTCTGCGCCTGGGCGCCCAGGGCGCAGGCCGCCAGCGCGGCGAACAGGATCTTCTTCATCAGGCTTGTGTGTAGGCCGTCTTGACGGTGGTGTAGAACTCGGCGGCGTAGCGGCCCTGCTCGCGCGGCCCGTAGCTGCTGCCCTTGCGGCCGCCGAAGGGCACGTGGTAGTCGACGCCCGCGGTCGGCAGGTTGACCATCACCATGCCGGCCTGCGCATGGCGCTTGAAGTGCGTGGCGTGTTTCAGCGAGGTGGTGGCGATGCCGCTCGACAGACCGAAGGGCGTGTCGTTGGCCAGCGCGAGCGCCTCGTCGTAGTTCTTCGCGCGCATCACGCTGAGCACGGGGCCGAAGATCTCCTCGCGGTTGATGCGCATCTGCGCCGTGGTCTCGGTGAAGAGGGCTGGGCGCAGGTAGAAGCCGGGCGCGCCGTCGGCGTTGCGCTCGATCGCCTCGCCGCCGGCGGCGAGCTTCGCGCCTTCCTTGCGGCCGATCTCGATGTAGTCCAGGTCCTGCGCGAGCTGCGAGGCGTCGACCACCGGGCCGATGTCGGTGCCGGCCTTGCGCGCGTCGTCGACCTTCAGCGCCTTCATCTTCTCGGCCACCGCCGCGACGAAGCGGTCGTGGATGCCCTCGGTGACGATCACACGCGACGAGGCGGTGCAGCGCTGGCCGGTCGAGAAGAAGCCGCTCTGCACGGCGCAGTTGACGGCGACGTTCAGGTCCGCGTCGTCGAGCACGACGAAGGGGTTCTTGCCGCCCATCTCGAGCTGGAACTTGGCCATGCGCGCGACACACGCGGCGGCGACGCGCTGGCCGGTCGCCACCGAGCCGGTGAAGCTGATCGCGTCGACGCCGCGGTCCTCGAGCAGCACCGCGCCGACTTCCGAGCCGCGCCCCATCACGAGGTTGAACACGCCCTTGGGCAGTCCGGCGCGGTGCAGGATGTCGGCCAGCGCCCAGGCCGAGCCCGGCACCAGGTCGGCCGGCTTCATCACGACACAATTGCCGAAGGCGAGCGCCGGTGCGAGCTTCCAGGCGGGGATCGCGATCGGGAAGTTCCACGGCGTGATCAGGCCGACCACGCCGAGCGGCTCGCGCGAGACCTCGACGCCGACCCCCGGCCGCACCGAGGCGAGAACGTCGCCGCCGATGCGCAGCGCCTCGCCGGCGAAGAACTTGAAGATGTTGCCGGCGCGCACGACCTCGCCGATCGCCTCGGGCAGCGTCTTGCCCTCC
>JBGAOO010000309.1:0-4083 GCA_044221765.1 Usitatibacteraceae bacterium
GGTGCTGAAGCCCGAGTCCACGTATGTCACCTCGCCGGTGATCCCGCTCGAGAGGTCCGAGAGGAAGAAGGCCGCCACGTTGCCCACTTCCTCCGTCGTCACGTTGCGCCGGAGCGGCGCGTTCTTCTCGACGAAGCGGAAGATCTTGCCGAAGTCGCCGATGCCCGCCGCCGCCAGCGTCTTGATGGGGCCGGCGGAGATCGCGTTCACGCGGATGCCTTCCGGGCCGAGACCGGCCGCCAGGTAGCGCACGCACGCCTCCAGGCTCGCCTTGGCGAGCCCCATGACGTTGTAGTGGGGGATCGAGCGCACGGCCCCGAGGTAGGTGAGGGTCACGATCGATCCCGCGCGCCCCTTCATGAGCGGGGCGGCGCCCTTCGCGAGCGCGGCCAGGCTGTAGCTGGAGATGTCATGCGCGATGCGGAAGGCCTCGCGCGTCACGCTCTCGTGGAACTCGCCCTTGAGCGCCTCGCGCGGGGCGAAGGCGATCGCGTGCAGCACGCCGTCCATCCCCTCGGGCCAGTGCGCGGCGAGCGAGGCGAACAGGGCGTCGATCTGCGCGTCGTCGGCGACGTCGCAGGGATAGACCGGGGAACCGGGAAACTCGCTGGCGAGGTCCTTCACGCGCTCCCGGATGCCTTCGCCCTGGTAGGTGAAGGCCATCTCGCCGCCTTCGCGGGCGATGGCCTTCGCCACGCCGTAGGCGATCGACCGGTTCGACAGCATCCCGGTGACGAGGATGCGCTTGCCCTTCAGGAACCCCATGATCCGGTGCCCTTTCCCAGTAGAATTGCGGCAAATTTCGGTTACAGACGGGGTCGAAGTGTAGCGCATAATCGCCCGCGCCCCCCGGACTCCACCCCCCATGAGAAACGGCTGTTTCCCCCTGGCTGCTGCCCGTTGCCGCGCGATCGCGCTGGCGCTGGCGGTCCTGTGCCTGCCGGCCGCGGGCGCGGATCCGGCCAAGGTGCTGCGCTACGCCTTCCCCGTCGCCGAGACGGGCTTCGACCCGGCCGAGCTCTCGGACCTGTACTCGAGCAACCTCATCGCGAACATCTTCGACCCGCCGCTCGAGTACGACTACCTGGCGCGCCCCATCAGGCTCAAGCCGAACACGCTCGCGGCCATGCCGGAGATCACCGGAGACGGCACGCTGTACACGATGCGCGTGAAGCCCGGCATCTACTTCGCCGACGACGCCGCGTTCAAGGGGGCGAGGCGCGAGCTGGTGGCCGAGGACTACGTCTACGCGATCAAGCGGCTCTTCGACCCGAAGCGCAAGTCGCCCAACCTCTACCAGTTCGAGGGCCAGATCGTCGGCATGGACGAGGTGCTCGCCGAGGCCCGGCGGCGCAACCGCATGGACTACGACGCGCCGGCCGAGGGCCTGCGCGCGCTCGACCGGTACACCTTCCAGGTGCGCCTGAAGCAGCCCAACTACAACTTCCTCTACTACCTCGCCTACTGCAACCTCACCTGCGCCGTGGCGCGCGAGGTCGACGAGTTCTACGGCAACAAGGTGGGCGAGCATCCGGTGGGCACCGGTCCCTACCGCCTCGCCCACTGGAAGCGCTCGTCCAAGATCGTGCTGGAGGCGAACCCGGGCTATCGCGAGCAGGTGTACGACGCGGAGCCGGCCGCGGGCGACGCGAAGGGCGAGGCCGCCCTCGCGGCCAATCGCGGCAAGCGCCTGCCGATCATCGGCAAGGTGGAGGTGTACATCATCGAGGAGCCGCAGCCGCGCTGGCTCGCCTTCCTGAACAACGAGCACGACTTCATCGAGCGCGTGCCCGAGGAATTCTCGAACGTCGTCGTGCCCAACAACCGCCTGGCCGCCAACCTGCAGCGCCGCGGCATCCGGCTCGACCGCCAGCCGGGCATGGAGCTCACCTACTCCTACTTCGCGATGCAGGACCCGGTGGTGGGCGGCTACACGCCCGAGAAGGTGGCCCTTCGCCGCGCGATCGTGATGGGGCAGGACGTGGAGACGGAGATCCGCATCGCCCGCAAGAACCAGGCGATCCCGGCGCAAACCCCCATCGGCCCGGGGGCGCTGGGATACGACCCGGACTTCCGCTCCACGGCGACCGAGTTCAATCCCGCCAAGGCCAAGGCCTTGCTCGACCTCTTCGGCTACGTGGATTGCGATGGCGACGGCTGGCGCGACCTGCCGCGCCCGCAGCCCTCGGACGCCTGCCGGCCCCTGTCCGTCGAATACGCCTCGCGCCCCGACGCCGCGCAGAAGCCCCTGGACGAGAACTGGAAGAAGAACATGGATGCCCTGGGCATCCGCATGACGTTCAAGAAGGCGAAGTGGCCGGACCTGCTCAAGGAGTCGAAGGCGGGGCGGCTGCAGATGTGGGGCGTGGGCTGGAGCGCCGCCGTGCCCGATGCCGACTCGTTCTTCGTGATGCTCTACGGTCCCAACGCGGGCCAGGCGAACCACTCCCGCTTCAGCCGGCCGGAGTTCGACCGGCTCTACGAGCAGGCGAAGCGCCTGCCCAACGGGCCGGAGCGGAACGCGATCTACCGGGAGATGAACCGCATCTTCCTGGTCTATGCGCCCTGGCGCCTCGAGGTGC
This sequence comes from Usitatibacteraceae bacterium, assembly GCA_044221765.1. Taxonomy (GTDB): domain Bacteria; phylum Pseudomonadota; class Gammaproteobacteria; order Burkholderiales; family Usitatibacteraceae; genus FEB-7. Next base: position 2,583 of record JBGAOO010000309.1, read on the forward strand.
ATCGCTACTACAACGACCTGGCGCAGCCCTGGCTCCTGGGGTACTACCGGCACCCGGTGATGCGCGGCTGGTGGAAGTTCCTCGACATCGACCTGCCCGCGCTCGCGGCCGCCAGCCGGTGAAGGCCGCGGCCCGCATCCTCCTGGCCTGCGCGCTCGCGCTCCTCGCGGCGGGCGCCGCCGCCGCGCCGGCGCAGAAGGTGCTGCGCGTCCCCTTCCTCATCGCCGAGACCAACTTCGACCCGGCCTTCGCCTCGGACACCTACTCGAACACGGTGATCGACGAGATCCTCGAGCCGCCGCTCACCTACGATTTCCTCGCGCGGCCCTACAAGCTGCGCCCGCAGACGCTCGAGGCGATGCCCGAGATCACCGAGGGCGGGCGCCTCTACCTGCTGCACCTGCGCAAGGGGATCTACTTCGCCGACGACCCGGCCTTCGGCGGCAAGCGCCGCGAGCTGCAGGCGAAGGACTACGAGTTCGCGATCAAGCGCCTCATCGACCCGAAGATCGCCTCGCCCAACGCCTGGCTGGTCGAGGGCCGCATCGAGGGCCTCGACGAGGCCGCCGCCGAGGCGAAGAAGGCCGGCCGGCTCGACTACGACCGGCCCATCCGCGGCCTGCAGGTGCTGGGCCCGCACACGCTTCGCATCCGCCTCGCCAAGCCCGACTACAACTTCCTGTACATCCTCGCGGTGGGCACGCTGGGCGCGCAGGCGCGCGAGGTCGTCGAGCACTACGGCTCGGACATCGGCGCGCACCCGGTGGGCACGGGCCCCTTCGTGCTGCGCGAATGGAAGCGCTCCTCGAAGATCGTGCTGGAGAGGAACCCGGGCTTTCGCGAGGAGTACTTCGAGGCCGAGCCGCCCGCCGACGACCCGGTCTCGCAGCGCCTCTACCGCGAGATGAAGGGCAAGCGCATCCCGCAGGTCGACCGCGTCGAGATCTCGATCATCGAGGAATCCCAGCCGCGCTGGCTCGCCTTCCTGAACGGCGAGCTCGACTGGATCAACATGCCCTACGAGTTCACGAGCATGGCCCTGCCCGGCGACCAGGTCGCGCCCTGGCTCGCGAAGAAGGGGGTGAAGTACATCCCGGGCATCGACATGGACATCACGTACATGTACTGGAACATGAGGGACCCGGTCTGGGGCGGCTACACGCCCGAGCGCGTGGCGCTCAGGCGCGCGATGAGCCTCGCCTACGACATGGATGCCGAGATCTTCCTGGTGCGCAGCGGGGCGGCCATCGAGGCGCGCTCGCCCCTGCCGCCGGGCGTGCTGGGCCACGACCCGGCGTTCTCGCTCGGGCGCAGCTACGACCCGGCGCGCGCCAAGGCGCTGCTCGACATGTACGGCTTCATCGACCGCGACGGCGACGGCTGGCGCGACCAGCCCGACGGCAAGCCGCTGGTGCTGGAGTACGCCACGCAGCCCGACGCTTTAAGCCGCCAGCTCATCGAGCAGTGGCAGAAGAACATGACGGCGATCGGCATCAAGATC
>JBGAOO010000310.1:0-4099 GCA_044221765.1 Usitatibacteraceae bacterium
CGGGTGCACCGCCGTCGCGATCGAGGCCTTGGGGCGCAGCGCCAGCTCGCGCGCCACCTCGCGGACGAGCAGCGGGTCGATGAGCGGCTCGTCGCCCTGGACGTTCACCACGATCTCCGAGTCCGCGAGCTCGAGCAGGTCGACGGCCTCGGCCAGCCGGTCGGTGCCGGTCGCGTGCGCGGTCGAGGTGGTGCACACGCGCCAGTCGAGCGCGGCCATCGCGTCGGCGATGTCGGCATGGTCGGTCGCGATGATCACGTCCTCGGCGCCGCTGTCGGCGGCGCGCTCGGCCACCCAGGCCACCATGGGCTTGCCCGCGATGTCGGCGAGCATCTTGCCGGGCAGGCGCGTGGAGCGCATGCGCGCCGGGATGATCACCTTGAAGGTGAGCGTCTTCACCGCGGGGCGGGTAGCGCTCGGGCGGCGGGCACGGCCTAGGCCTCCTCGTCGGGGGCGAGCTTGCGTGCTTCCTCTTCCAGCATGACGGGAATGTCGTCGCGCACCGGGAAGGCGAGGCGGTCGGCGCGGCACAGCAGCTCGTGCGCCTCGCGACGGTGGACGAGCGGGCCCTTGCAGATCGGGCAGACGAGGATCTCGAGCAGCTTGGCGTCCATCAGGCTTTCTTTCGGGCAGCGAGGCGCTCGTGCAGGAAGGCGTCGAAGGCGGGGGGGAGGACGGCCTCGACGCGCAGGAACCACATGCGCGCATCCGCGAATGCCGCGCATTTTACGGCATCCTTCTCCGTCATGACCACGAAGTCCGCGCCGGGCAGGCGCAGGTCCGAGGGCTGGAAGTGGTGATGGTCGGGAAAGGGGCGCTTCTCGACGGCGAGTCCCAGGCGCACGAGGTGGTCGAAGAAGCGCGGCGGATTGCCGATGCCCGCGACCGCCACGATGCGCTGCCCGCGGGCATGCAGGACGAAGTCCTCGGGCGCGTACTCCTCGCCCGAGAAGGAGACGAAGCGCTCGCGGGCGAGGCGCATCCCGAACTGGCGCCCGGGCGGCACGCGGCCCGCCAGGCCCGGCGGCGCATCGGGCCCCACGTTGCCGCCGTTCACCACCGCGCAGTCGACGCCCGCCAGGCGCGAGAGCGGCTCGCGCAGCGGGCCCGAGGGCAGCGGCAGGCCGTTGCCGAATCCGCGCTCGCCATCGACGACGGCGATCTCGAGGTCCCGCGCGAGCGCGTAGTGCTGGAGCCCGTCGTCGCTCACCAGCACGTCCGTCTCCGGATGGGCGGCGAGCAGCGCGCGCGCCGCGGCCGGGCGGTCCGGCGAGAGGTACACCGGCACCTGCGTGCGCCGGGCGATGAGCACCGGCTCGTCGCCGAAATGCTCCGGCGTGGCGACGCCGGGCAGCACGCGCACGACCCCGCGCGGATCGGCGTCGGTCGGCGGCACGCGACCGTAGCCGCGCGAGACCACGCCCGGGTGCCAGCCCGCACGCGCGAGCGAGTCGACCACGGCGATCACGAGCGGGGTCTTGCCGGTCCCCCCGGCGGTGATGTTGCCCACGACGATCACCGGCACCGGCGCGTGCCAGGGCTCGAGGATCCCGGCGCGGTACAGGCCCCGGCGCAGCGCGGTCACGGCGCGGAAGGCGAGCGCGAGGGGCAGCAGGACGAGCGCCCCGCCGCCGAGCTTCTGCCATTCGGATTCGAGCCAGGAGCGCATGCCGGTTGTCGAGGCGGGGCCGGGCGTGCCGCCCGCGGCCCTCGCGGGGCGCGCCGGGGCGCCTACTTCCTCGTCTGCGTGGTGAACGAGATGTGGTTGTAGCCCGCGATCCGCGAGGCTTCCATCACGTTCACGACGGACTGGTGCGTGGCGGCCGCGTCGGCGCTGATCGACACGACCGGCTCCTTGGCGCCCTTGGCCGCCTCGCGCAGCCTCGCGGCGAGACCGGCCGGGCCGTCGAAGGCGACCGTCGCGCCGTTGATCGCGTAGCGGCCGTTCGCGTCCACCGCCACCGACAGCACCTGCGGGCGGTCCGCCGACTTCTCGGCCGAGGACTCCGGCAGGTTGATCTGCAACTCGGCGAACCGGCTGTAGGTCGTGGTGAGGAACAGGAAGATGAGGACGACGATGAGGACGTCGATCAACGGGATGAGGTTGATCTCCGGCTCCTCGCGGACGCGCCCCTTCCGGAAATTCATGCCCGCCGTTCGCCGTGCAGGATCTCGACCAGCTTGATCGCCTGGCTTTCCATCTCCACCACCAGGACGTCGACGCGGTTGCGGAAGTGGCGGTAGAAGATCACGGCCGGGATCGCCACGCCGATGCCGAAGAGGGTGTTGTACAGCGCCACCGAGATGCCGTGCGCCATCTGCGCCGGGTTGCCGCCCGAGGGCGTCTGCGAGCCGAAGATCTCGATCATCCCGACGATGGTGCCGAACAGGCCCATCAGCGTGGACACCGTCGCGATGGTGCCGAGCGTGTTGAGGAAGCGCTCCAGGTCGAGCGAGACGGCGCGACCGGCGTCCTCCACGGCATCGCGGATCGCCTCGCGCGGGCTCTTCTCGTTGGCGAGCGCCGCCGCGAAGATGCGGCCGATCAGCGGGCCGTTGTGCAGGCGGATCAGCAGGTCCTGCGTGACGCCCTTCGACTGGTATTCGCGGATCGTCGCGGGCAGCAGCTCGCGAGGGGCGACCAGGCTCGTGCGCAGGGACCGAAGCGCTCGCCGATGATGGCGAGCGCGACGACGGACGTGATGAGAATGAACCAGATCGGCCAGCCGGCCGCTTCGATGATGGACAGCACGCGATTGAATCCTCGGCGGAAACCGGAGGGCACTTTAGCCTGCCGACCCGCGTTCCACAAGCCCTTGTGCCCGCGTGCGCCGCGATCCACAAGGGCGTTGAGAACTCACGCGAGGTGCGCGAGGGCCCTCGCGGCGGGAACCGAGCAACGGCGCGGGTTCGCGCCGGAAATCGCCTCGAAGTCCGCATCGATTCTCGTGTTCGCGGGGCGCCTCGAGTGTGGTTCGCGGGGGGCCGTCGAATCATCCACAGAGCCTGTGGATAACCCTGTGGGCGGTTACCGGAGCGATTCGCCAAGTCTTGCGCCGATAAGGCTTTTTTTTCTTTCGCTCATTTTTTAGGCATTCTCCGTAACCTCTTTGTTTTCATACAGTTACGACTTTTTTTCGCCTGTCAAGCGGCGGATTTTCCGCGCGGGTTGTTTCCGTTCGGCGACAGGCCGATGACGGTGGATAGAAGGGGCAACCGGCGCGCCGCTTTTCCCTCTGGGAAGGGGCGCGGGCACGTCCCCTTTCGCCCCTGGACGGCCGAAATGGGCGTTGGTGCGCGGGGGGAAAACGACTAGCATTCGGGCCCATGGCCCTGCCCGGGGTTTCCGCCCCCCTCTCCGTCACCGAGCTGAACCGCCGCTCGCGCCAGATCCTGGAGGACGGATTCGGCGTGATCTGGGTGGTGGGCGAGATCTCGCGGGCGACGCTCGCCGCCTCGGGCCACTGGTATTTCGTCCTGAAGGACGAGAACGCCGCGATCGACTGCGCGATGTTCCGCGGCCGCGCGCAGTACCTCGATTTCAAGCCCGAGAACGGCCTGAAGGTGGAGGTGCGGGCCAAGGTCACCCTCTACGAGCCGCGTGGCGCCTACCAGCTCGGCGTCGAGCAGATGCGCAAGGCCGGCCTGGGCGCGCTGTTCGAGGCATTCGAGAAGCTCAAGGCGCGCCTCGCCGCGGAAGGCCTGTTCGAGGAAGGACGCAAGCGACCCCTGCCCGCCTTTCCCTGTGCGATCGGCATCGTCACCTCGCCGGCCGCCGCGGCGCTGCGCGACATCCTCACCACGCTGGCGCGGCGCGCGCCCATGATCCCGGTGGTGCTCTACCCGGCCCTGGTGCAGGGCGAGGCCGCCGCCGCGCAGCTCGCCCGCGCGATCGAGACCGCCAATGCGAGGCAGGAATGCGACGTGCTCATCCTCGCGCGCGGCGGGGGAAGCCTCGAGGACCTGTGGGCCTTCAACGAGGAGGTGCTCGCGAGGGCCGTGGTCGCCTCGCGCCTGCCGGTGGTGAGCGGGGTGGGCCACGAAACGGATTTCACGATCGCCGATTTCGTGGCGGACGTGCGCGCGCCCACCCCGACGG
>JBGAOO010000311.1:0-4048 GCA_044221765.1 Usitatibacteraceae bacterium
GTTCGAGGTGGTCATCACGTGCGCGAAGAAGGGCTTGCCCGCGGCGTGGCGCCGGTCGACCTCGGCGAGCGCGAGCGTGAAGAGGTCCTCGTCCGAGACGCCCCAGATGTTCTCGTGGTGGATGCTGCCCGAGGCGATCGCCGTGCGGTCGACGACGGTGTAGCCGTTGTTCGAGAAGAAGTAGTTCATGTTGTCGAAGTACCCGTAGCCGCCGTACACGTAGAGCGACTCGTACCCCTGCTCGTTCAGGATCTCGCCCATCGTGAGCAGGTTCTCGTTGTTCGGGCGCTTGATGATCGAGTAGCCGGGCGTGGGCGGCATCGACAGCGCGATCGCCTCCAGGCCGCGCACGGTGCGCGTGCCGGTCGCGTAGAGGCGCGTGAAGGAGAGGCTCTCCTTCGCGAGCGCGTCGAGGTTCGGCGTGAGGCCCTTCGGGTTGCCGAAGCTGCCGAGGAACTCCGTGCCCAGGCTCTCCACCGAGACCAGGATCACGTTGAGCTTGCGCGGGGTGCCCGTGCCCGCGACCTGCCGCTCGATGGGCATCGCCGTGCTGCCCGTGAAGCGGGCCGCGTGCGAGTGCTCGAACTCGTGCCGCAGCATCGCCCAGCCCTTGGCGAGCTTCTCCGTCCGGTAGAACTGCTCGTAGTCGATCTCGTTGGTGCGGAAGGCGTGGAAGAACTCCCAGTGGCCGTTGCCCGCGAGCTGGACCGCCTGCGCCTGGGCCGTGAACTCCTTGTAGCGGTCCTCCATCGCGAAGAAGGCGGCCACCGGCAGCAGGGCGAAGAGGACGAACCGCGGCAGCCGGCGCGACAGGCGGCTGCCCGTGGGGCGCGCCGCGGCGAGCAGGGGCCGGGCCGCGAGCGCGACCACGGCCAGGGTGACGAGGCCGATGCCCGCGAGAGCCGGGCGCAGGTCGTAGGACTGGCGGATGTTGCCGATCACCTCGTTGGTGTAGATGAGGTAGTCGACGGCGATGAAATTGAAGCGCGTGGCGAACTCGTTCCAGAACACCAGCTCCGAGGCGGCCACGAAGATCCACGTGCCGATGGCGGCGATGGCGAGGGCGAAGGAGGCGATGGTGAAGGAAAGGCGCGAGCGCGGCCCGTCCGGGTGCAGCCAGGCGAGCAGCGCGAAGGGCACCAGCCAGCAGGTGGCGGTGGCCAGGTCGAAGGCGAAGCCGATCGCGAGGATCGGCACGAGCAGCCCGGGCAAGGCGAGCGAGGCGTCGCCGTTGAAGGCGAGCAGCGCGAGGCGAGTGGCAAGGCTCACGCCCAGGAAGGCGACGAGCGCCACGCCGACCAGGGCGAACCGGCCGGGGAAGAGGACGCGGAAGAGTGCGGCCAAGGCGATTCCTATTCGGGCTTGATCCCCAGCGACTGCATGAGCTTCGCCCACTTGGCCTGGTCGTCGCGGATGAAGGCGCCGAACTCCTCGGGCCGGTTGCCCGTGGGCTCCGCGCCCAGCGCGAGGAGCTTCTCGCGCACCTCGGGCAGGCGCAGCACCGCGTTCGCGTCCGTGCTCGCCTTGTCGACGATCGCCGCGGGCGTGCCCGCCGGGGCGAGCAGGCCGAACCAGCCCAGGGCCTCGTAGCCGGGCAGCCCCGACTCGGCGGCCGTGGGCAGGTCGGGCAGCGTGGCCGCGCGCTTGCCGCTCGTCACGGCGAGGGCCTTCAGCCGGCCGGCCGCCACGTACGGCATGGCCGTCTGCGCGGGGGCGAACATCAGGTCGATCTGGCCGGCGAGCAGGTCCGTCACCGCCTGGCCCGTGCCCTTGTACGGCACGTGCAGCAGCTTCACGCCCGCCATCGCGGCGAAGAGCTCGCCCGCCAGGTGCGAGGCGGCGCCGGTGCCCGAGGAGCCGAAGGAGAGCGCGCCGGGGCGGGCCTTCGCCTCGGCGATGAGCTCGCGGACGCTGGAGGCCTTCACCTTCGGGTTCGCGACGATCACGTAGGCCGAGGCCGAGGCGAGGGTGAGCGGGGCGAACTTCGAGACGTTGCGGGCATCGAGGGCCGCGGTGGAGGCCATGAGGAGCGTGTAGCCGTCGGGGGCCGATTGCGCCACCGCGTCGGCGCCGATGTGGCCGCTCGCCCCCGGCCGGTTCTCGACGATGACCGGCTGGCCCCAGCGACTGGCGAGCGGCGCGGACATCACGCGCGCGAGCGTGTCCGCGCCGCCGCCGGGCGGGAAGGGCACGATGATGCGCACGGGCCTGGCGGGATAGCCCTGCGCGGCGGCGCCGGCGGCGAAGGCCGCGAGCAGCAGGCCGGCGGCAAGGCGCGCCAGCGCCCGCATCAGCCTTCTCCCGGCGCCACGATCGTGGTGCGCAGCGTGGCGATGCCCTCGATCGAGCACTCGACGACGTCGCCGGGCTTCAGGAAGAGCTCGGCCGCGTTGGGCTTGCCCACCGCGACCCCGCCGGGCGCGCCGGTGGAGAACATGTCCCCCGGCTCGATCGGGATGTGGCGCGAGAAATGCTCGACGATGTCGGGCAGCTTCCAGATCTGGTCGCGCGTGTTGACGCGCATGCGCTCCTCGCCGTTCACGCTGCAGGTCATCCACAGGTCGTAGGGATCGGGGATCTCGTCCATCGTGACGATCTCCGGCCCCAGGGGGCCGAAGCCCGGGATGTTCTTGGCGGTCCAGAAGCGCGAGCCCGAGGCGACCTCCCGCTTCTGCATGTCGCGGCAGGTGAGGTCGTTCAGGATGGTGACGCCCGCGACGTAGTCCATCGCGTCCTCCTTCTTCACGCCCAGGGCGCGCCGGCCCATCACGAACACCAGCTCCGGCTCGTAGTCCAGGCGCACGATGCCCTCGGGCCGCGCGACCTTCGCCTCGTGCCCCACGAGGCACGAGTTGAGCTTCACGAAGGCGGTGGGCTCCTGGGGGATCTCCCGGATCAGGTCGTTCTTCACCAGCTCGTCCAGGTGCTGGCGGTAGTTCTTGCCCACGCAGAGGAACTTGTCGGCATCGGGCACCGGCGGCAGGAAGCGGATGGCCCGCTCCTCGCGCATCGCGTGGGAGAACGCGCCCGCCTCCGTGACCGCCGATTTCGCGAGCGCCTGCACGCGCGAGAGCGCCCCGCGCCCGGCCGCGAGCAGCTGGCGCATGGTGCTCGGCAGGGGCTCGCCCTTCACGCGCGAGGCCATCTCGATGTCCAGCACGCGGTGGCCCACGCGAACGCCGGCGCGGGCCGGGCCGCCGGGGCCGACGCTGTAGGTGACGAGTCTCATGGGAATGTCCTGCCTGGTTGCGGGGGTTTCGGGGATGCCTGCCAATCGGTCATTATCGTCCGCCGCCGGGCGCAGGAGCAAGGCGCGGCGCGCGCCCTTCTTCACCCCCGCGCGCGCATCACCACGGCCAGGCGGCGCTCGACGAGCGCGCACTGCTCGCGCAGCGAGGCGAGCACCCCGGGCAGGCGCCGGGACGAGAGCCGGTCGGCGAGCGCGGCGACGCTCACCGCCGCCGCGGCCTCGCCCCCCGGCGCCCGGACCGCGAGCGCGAGCGCGCGCGTGCCCTTCACGATGCCGGTGTCGGCGTAGGCGAAGCCCTTGGCCCGCGCCGCCTTCACGCGCTCCATCACGCGCGCGGCCGAGAGGTCGTGTCCGGCGAAGCGCTGCGCGTTCTGCCTCACGAGCGCCGCGGCCTCCGTCGCCGGCATCCCGGCGAGCAGCGCGATGCCCGCCACGCCCACGCCCAGGGGCCGGCGCCCGCCCACCTCCAGGGAGAGCACCTTCACCGGGTAGTCGCCGGTCTTGCGGTCGATGCAGATCGAGTCCGGGCCGGCGCGGATCGTGAGGAAGACCGTGTCGCCCAGCTCGTCGGCGAGGTGGCGCAGGTAGGGGTCGGCCGCCGCGCGCACGGGAAAGCGCGAGGTGCGCGCGAGGCCCAGCAGCGAGACCTCCGGGCCGATCATGTAGCGGCGCGTCTGCGCGTCCTGCTCGACGGCGCCCTCCTCCACGAGCACGCGCAGGATGCGGTGCACCGTCGGGCGGTTGAGGCCCGCCTGCGCGACGATGTCCGTGAGGCGCACGCCGCGCTCCTGTCCGGTG
>JBGAOO010000312.1:0-3972 GCA_044221765.1 Usitatibacteraceae bacterium
TTGAGCGCGCGCGCCGCGGCGGCCACCGCGTCGGGCGCGAGGTGCACGACCAGGATGCCGTGTTCGCCACGACTCTCCTCCTCCGTGGCCGCCAGCTTGGCCTTGACCCGGTCGAATACCTCGGCGCCCATCGTCATGGTCCGGCGATCTTTCGTTTCTTCAGCGACGGCATGATCCCTGTCCGGCTCGTTCCTCGACCACGCCTCGACAACGCCTCGACCATGATCAGAACTCCTTGTTCACGATGAGGTGCTGCTGGTTCGCGATCTTCTCCTGCAGCTGCATGATCCCGTCGATCACCATCTCGGGGCGCGGCGGGCAGCCGGGGATGTACACGTCGACCGGCAGGATCTTGTCGATGCCGGGCAGCGCGGCGTAGTTCTGGTAGAAGCCCCCGCTCGTCGCGCACACGCCGAAGGCCATCACCCACTTGGGCTCGCACATCTGCTCCCACACCTTGAGCAGGATCGGCGCCTGCTTGTGGGTGACGGTGCCCACGACCATGAGCAGGTCGGCCTGGCGAGGCGAGAAGCGCGGCAGCGCGGCGCCGAAGCGGTCCGTGTCGTAGGGCGTGGAGCTCACCGCCATGAATTCCATGGCGCAGCAGGCGGTGACGAACGGGTAGGGGAAGAGGGAGAACTTGCGCCCCCAGCCGATCAGCTCGTCCTTGCGCGTGCACAGGTACTCGAAGGCCGCGGACTTGCCGCCGGCGGCCGAGACGATCGGGATGGTCTTGCCGCTCACGAGCGCGCCTCCGTCACGCCCTCGAGCAGGCGCGCCTTGTAGACGTAGAGCAGGATCACGAGCAGCAGGACGCCGAACACGGCGAAGGTGAAGAGCATGAAGCCGGTGAGGGGCTTGGCCGCCAGCGCCCAGATGAAGAGGAACACCGTCTCCAGGTCGAAGAGGATGAAGACGATGGCCACCGCGTAGTACTTGATGGGCACGGCCTTCACGTTGAGCGTCTCCACCGCCGTCGCGCCGCACTCGAAGGGCTCGAGCTTCATCTCGCTGTCCACGGGCTTGGGGCCGAGCAGCTTGTTGAGCAGCAGCGTCACGCCGACGAACCCGAGGATCGCGGCCATGTACAGCAGGAAGACGACGTAGGGGTTCATCGCGGCATGTTCCTTGCCTGCCGGAGTCGGGCTCCGGGGGCGGACGGCGATGCGCTTGCACGGGTCATCTGGATTTTCGGCGGGCCTGTGCCTGCGCCCGCTCTTCTCCTCGCGTCAGAGGTTAGACCTAAGGCCAATGCCCCATTTGACGCAAGTCAACCCGGGGGGCGCGTGCGGGCCGGCGCGAATTCGTCAATGATCGAGGTCGCGTGCGGCGAACGCGCGCGCGCGTCACAATGTGTTTACATGAACAGGAAAAAAGGCCTCGCGATCGCGGGTGCGCTCGCGGTGAGCCTTGCCGGGGCGCTGCTGTGCGCGTGGCTGCGCACGCCCCTGCCCTGGATGATCGGCCCGCTCCTCGCGATGGCGATCTTCCAGTTCGGCGGATCCTCCCTCGAGGCGCTGCCCTTCGGGCGCGAAGCCGGACAGCTCACGATCGGCTCGGCGCTCGGCCTGTACTTCACGCCGGCCGTGGCGGGCGCTGTGCTCGCCTACTGGCCCCCGCTCGTGCTCACCGCCTTCGGCGTGCTGTCGGTGGGCTTCGTCGCCTCGGCCTTCCTCGCCCGCGTGGCGCGCGTGGACGCCGCCACCGCCTTCTTCTCGAGCGCCATCGGCGGCGCGCAGGAGATGGTGAACCTCGCCGAGCGCTATGGCGCGCTCGCCGACCGCGTGGCGCTCGCGCACTCGCTGCGCCTGCTCGTCGTGGTGACCTTCGTGCCGGTGGCGATCACGCTGCTCGGGCGCGCCGGCACCGACGACTACCGGCCCGTCCTCGTCCCGTTCGACGCCGGCGGCCTCGCGATCCTCGCCGCGATCGCGCTGGCCGCGGCCCTGCTCGCCCGGCGCCTGCGCGTGCCCAACGCGTTCACGATGGGCCCGCTCCTCGCCTCGATCGCGCTCACCGCGAGCGGCGTCTCGTTCACGTCGATGCCGACGCCGGTGACCAACGCGGCCCAGCTGCTCCTCGCCTGCAGCCTGGGGGCCCGCTTCCAGCAGAGCTTCCTGCGCGAGGCCCCGCGCTTCGTCGCCGCCGTGCTCGGCTCGGTGCTGCTCATCGTCGCGCTGAGCGCGGGGCTGGGCGCGGCCCTCGCCTGGTGGGCGGGCATGCCCGTGGCGACGCTGCTGCTCGCCTGCGCCCCCGGGGGCATCGCCGAGATGGCGATCACCGCCAAGGTGCTGCGCGTGGGCGTCGCCTTCGTCACCGCCGCGCACGTGCTGCGCTTCGTGGTGGTGATGGTCTTCACCGACCCGGCCTACCGGCTGCTCGCGCGGCTGCGCGCGCGCGGCGCCGCGGACTAGCCCGCCCGCTCCTCCGGCACGCGCACCACGTGCACGCTGCACGCGGCGTTCGCGGTGACCGAGGAGGCCACCGAGCGCCACCACGCCATCTTCATCTCGCCGGGGCCGGGCGCGCCGATCACGATGAGGTCGACGAGGTTCACGCGCGCGAAGTCCAGGATCGCCTGCGCCGGGTCGCTGCCCTCGATCACGTGCAGCGACAGGCGCTGCGCCGGCAGCCTGAGCGGCTCCACCCAATGGCGAAGCCGGACGTGGTGCTCCACCGTCGGGTCCGACGCGTTCGCGTCCCCGGGCCCGCCCGGGATCACCGTCACGCAGATGAGGCGGAACTCGCCCGGCAGCGAGAGGATGCGCTGCACCGTGGCGCGCAGCACCGGGTGGCGCTCGTCCTCGGGGTTCATCGTGTCCACCGGGACCATGATCACCGGCGCGCTGTCGGCGACGATGCGCGGCGAGCGCGGCGCGGGCTTCTCCCCGCGCGAGCGCCACCAGCGCGCCATCTGCCCGAAGAAGCCCGCCTGCTCGCTCTTGCGCGAGCGCGCGGTGAGGCTCACCTGGTCCGGGTGGCGCAGGTCGAAGGCGACGTGGCCGGCGGTCTGGTAGCGGTCCTCCGGGTCGGTCTCCAGGCAGCGCAGGATGACCTCCTGCAGCCAGGGCGTCACCTCGGGGTTGCGCAGGCGCGGCGGACGCGGGTCCAGCCAGAGCCGGTCCTTGAGCCCGGCCGGCGTCGCGGGCGTGCCGAAGGGAAAGCGCCCGGTCGCCAGCTCGTAGAGCAGCACGCCCAGGGCGAAGAGGTCGCTGCGCGGGTCCGCGCGGTTGCCGAACACCTGCTCGGGCGAGATGTAGGGCGCCGAGCCCGCGGCGAAGCGCTGCTCCTGCGCGAGCAGGTCCGGCAGCCGCGCGTGGTGCGCGAGGCCGAAGTCGACGAGCACGGCCACGCCGTCGGGCCGGATCATCACGTTGTCGGGCTTCAGGTCGCAGTGGATCACGTCCTGCCGGTGCAGGCTGTGCAGCGCGTCGGCGATCGCCGCGCCCAGGCGCGCGACCTCGTCCACGGGCAGCGGCTTGCCCGTGAGGCGCCGGTCCAGGCTCTCGCCGCCCACCCAGTGCGTCACCAGGTAGGGCGCCGTGAGCACGTCGCCCGCGGCGACGAAGCGCGGCACGTGCGCGCCCGAGAGCATCGGCAGGATCATCGCCTCGGTCTCGAAGCCCAGCAGCAGCTCCGCGGAGTCGCCCTGGCCCAGGCGCGGCACCTTCATCGCGAGGTCCTCGCCGCCGTGCGGGCCCTTCGCGCGGAAGAGCCGGCCCATCGCGCCGGCGTGCACGCACTCGCCCACCACGAACCCGTCGATCGCGACGCCCGACTCGATCTCGATCATGCGCGCGTCCTAGATGCCCTTCTCCAGGCGGAAGGCGAGGGCCTCGGGCAGGCCCGCCTCGCGCACCTTGCGCGCCGCGCGGAAGTTGTCGTAGGGCACGCGGTGGAAGGTGAGCGTCTCGCGCGCCACGTCCATCACCGCATAGGCGGCGGCGGGATTGCGGTCGCGCGGCTGCCCCA
>JBGAOO010000313.1:0-3965 GCA_044221765.1 Usitatibacteraceae bacterium
ATAACGCGCTGCTGCGCGTTTGCGGCGACGACGCGACCGGATTCCTGCACAACCAGTTCACCAACGACGTGAAGGCCCTCACGGTGGGCGCGGCGCACTGGAACGGCTGGTGCACGCCCAAGGGGCGGCTGCTCGCCACCTTCGCGCTCGCGCGCGACGCCCGGGGTTTCCTGCTCCTGCTGCCGGCGCCGCTGGCCGAGGCCGTCGCCAAGCGGCTGCGGATGTTCGTGCTGCGCTCGAAGGTGACGATCGAGGATGTCTCCGCGACCACGCCGCGCTTCGGCCTCTGGGGCGGCGAGCTGCCCGCGGGGACGTTCCGGCTCGGCGACTCGCACGCGCTCGCCTTCGGCGCGCCCGCGGCCGGCCGGCCCGCCGGGCTCGAGGCGTGGTCGCTCTCGCTCATCCGCGCCGGCGTGGTGACCGTGGTGCCCGGCACGCAGGAGGAGTTCGTGCCGCAGATGGCCAACTTCGACCTGGTGGGCGCCGTGAACTTCCGCAAGGGCTGCTACCCCGGCCAGGAGATCGTGGCGCGCACGCAGTACCGCGGCATCCTCAAGAAGCGCATGGTGCGCGTGCGCTCGGCCGTGCCGCTGCGGCCGGGCGAGAGCGTGTACAGCCCCGCCTTCGGCGAGCAATCGGCCGGCCTCGTCGCCAATGCCGCGCCTTCGCCCGAGGGCGGCTTCGAGGCGCTCGTGGTCGCGCAGCTGGAGGCCATCGGCCAGCAGTCCCTGCACCTGCACTCGCCCGCGGGACCCTCGCTCGTCCTGGAGTCGCTGCCCTACGCCCTGCCCTGAACGCGCGGCGGCATGAAGTCCTGACCCACCTCAAGTCGGGGCGCATCGCTTCGGGCGATGCTTTGCGGACCTGACCCGCCGCGACAAGCCGGGCAGGCCTTCGCTTCCGGAGAAAGGCCGCCCCCGGCCCCAGCGGAGGCGTCGCGGCCGGAAACGCGCATGAACCGCGCTGAGAGCATCGCCTCGGTCCTGCTCGCCGCCTTCGGTCTGGCGGTGGCCTGGTACTCGCGCGAGCACCTGAAGCTCGGCATCGCGATCTCGCCGGGCGCGGGCTTCCTGCCTTTCTACGTGGGCCTCGCCCTCGCCGCGCTGGGCCTCGCCTGGTTCATCGCCACGTTCCTCGCGCGCCATCGCGTCGCGGCGCCCGACCCTTCCCGGCCCGCGCAGGACATCGCGCACGAGCGCGAGCTGCGCAACGCCAGGATCCTCACCCGCTTCCTGCCGGGCGTCGCGCTCATCCTCGCCTATGCGTGGGTGTTCGAGAAGGCCGGCTACTTTGCCTCCACCGTGCTCTTCATGGTCGCCTGGCAGAAGGGGATCGAGCGCGAGGGCTGGGTGCGCTCCCTGGTCGTCGCGCTCGTGTGCGCGGCGGCGATGTACGCGCTCTTCTCGTTCCTCCTGAAGGGCGTCCTGCCCTCGGGCACCTGGTTCTCCTGAGCGGCCGGCGCCATGGACATGTTCGCCGGCCTGCTGAACGGGTTCTCCATCGCGCTCACGCCGCTCAACCTGCTGTTCGCCTTCCTGGGCGCGCTCGTGGGCACCGCCGTGGGCGTGCTCCCGGGACTGGGACCGGCGGCCACGATCGCGCTACTGCTGCCGGCAACCTACGCCATCGAGTCGCCGGTCACCGCCATCATCCTCATGGCCGGCATCTTCTACGGCTCGATGTACGGCGGCTCCACCACCTCGATCCTCATGAACCTGCCGGGCGAGGCCGCCTCCGTGGTGACCTGCATCGACGGCTACAAGATGGCGCAGCAGGGCCGCGCGGGCGCCGCGCTCGGCATCGCGGCCATCGGCTCCTTCATCGCGGGGACGATCGGCATCGTCGGCCTCACGCTCTTCGCCCCGCCCATCGCGGAGTTCGCGCTGAGCTTCGGCCCGCCGGAGAAGTTCGCCCTCGCGCTCGTGGGCCTGCTGCTGGCGGTCACGCTCTCGGGCGCCTCGGTCATCAAGGGCCTCATCATGATGGCGTGCGGGCTGCTGCTCGCCAGCGTGGGCCTGGACCCGATCTCGGGCAAGACGCGCTTCTCCTTCGGCGTGACGGAGCTGCAGAGCGGCTTCGACTTCGTGACCCTCGCCATGGGCATGTTCGGGCTGGGCGAGATCTTCTACGGCCTGGAGTCGATCGTGAAGGGCCAGCTCGCCACCACGAAGGTGGGCAACGTGTGGCCGACGATGCAGGACTGGGTGCAGTCGCGCTGGGCGATCGTGCGCGGCACGCTCGTCGGCTTCTTCGTCGGCGTGATCCCCGGCGGCGGCGCGGTCATCTCCTCGCTCGTCTCCTACGCGATGGAAAAGAAGGTCGCGAAGCACCCCGAGGAGTTCGGCCACGGCGCGATCGCCGGCGTGGCGGGCCCCGAGTCGGCGAACAACGCCGCCTCGAGCTCGTCCTTCATCCCGCTGCTCACCCTCGGCATCCCGGGCAACGCCTCGATCGCGATGATCTTCGCGGCGCTGCTCATCAAGGGCGTGACCCCCGGCCCCTTCCTCATCCAGGAGCACCCGGACGTCTTCTGGGGCGTGATCGCCTCGATGTACATCGGCAACGTGATGCTGCTCGTGCTGAACCTGCCGCTCGTGGGCCTGTGGGCGCAGCTCGTGCGCGTGCCCTTCGGCATCCTCGCGCCGGTCATCATCCTGTTCACCGCCGTGGGCTCCTACAGCATCCAGGGGCAGGTGTTCGACATCTACAGCCTCGTGGGCTTCGGCCTCTTCGGCTACGTGCTGCGCAAGCTCGGCTTCGAGGCCGGGCCGCTCGTCCTCGCCTTCGTGCTCGGGCCGATGGTCGAGGGCGCCCTGCGCCAGTCGCTGCTCATGTCCGGCGGGAGCTTCGGCATCTTCGTCGAGCGCCCGATATCGCTCACGCTGGTCGGGCTGTTCGCGGTCCTCTCGCTCGGCCAGCTCGTCGTCGTCCTGATGAAGAAGAACCGCGCGCGCAACCGCCCCTGATAAGGAGAAGCCGCATGAAACGCCTCGCCCTCCCCCTCGCCACGCTGCTGGTGGCCCTCGCCCTGCCGGGCTCGCCGCTCGCGGCGGACCCGTACCCGGCCAAGCCCGTCTCGGGCGTCGTGCCCATGGCCGCCGGCGGCTCGAGCGACCTGCTCGCGCGCGCCGTGGAGAAGACCTGGTCGAAGTACTCGAAGCAGCCGCTCGTGATCGTGAACAAGCCCGGCGGCGGCGGCGTGGTGGGCACCGAGGGCGTGGTGCGCTCCAAGCCCGACGGCTACACGCTCTACATCGGCTACGGCTCGGGTCACGACGTCGTCATGCCCACGCTGCAGAAGATGCCCTACGACCCGGTGAAGGACCTGATCCCCATCGCGCGCGTGTCGATCCACTCGGTCGTGATCGTGACCGGCGCCAAGTCGCCCTTCAACTCGATCAAGGACGTCATCGCCTTCTCGAAGAAGGAAGGCAAGCCCGTCACGACGGCCGTGTCCGTGAAGGCGGGCGCGGTCGACCTGGCGCTCACCGCCTTCGGCAAGGCCGCGGGCGTCAACATCGTGACCGTGCCCTTCTCCGGCGGCGCCGAGGCCACGACCGCGCTCGCGGGCGGGCACCTCATGATCGGCGGCGGACACCCCTCGGAAGTCATCCCGCACATCAAGGCCGGCCGCTTCAAGGCCCTGGCCGTGGTGCTGCCCGAGCGCGATCCCTCGATGCCCGATGTCCCGACGCTCAAGGAGCAGGGCATCAACGTGGCGACCTGGGGCTCCATCAAGGGCGTCGCGGCCCCGGCCGGCACGCCGAAGGAAGTGGTCGCCGAGATCGAGTCGACGATGATGAAGGTCTGCGCCGACGCCGACTTCAGGAAGTCGATGGCGAACCTCAACCAGCCCGTGATGTGCCAGGGCAGCGCGGAGTTCACCAAGTTCATCGCCCAGGCGACCGCCGACTACGCGGCGCTCATCAAGCAGCTGGACATCAAGCTGGACTGACGCACCCGGG
>JBGAOO010000314.1:0-3963 GCA_044221765.1 Usitatibacteraceae bacterium
GAATAGCGCCCGAAAAGCGCCGCTCGTCGTCACGATCCCGTCACGCCGGTCCGGCATGATGGCGGTGTGCCGGGGCCCGACAGGGCCAGGGCGCACGGGCAGGCCGGACGCCGGAGATACCGGCGCCGGAAAGCCCACCTCCACCCGAAGGCCCGCCTCGCGCGGGCCTTCGCCTGTGGCGCCGCGAATCCCGGGGCCGGCGGCCGCGGTTCCGTCCCGCGGAAAGGTGCATCCGGCTTGGCACTTACGTAAGATGGCGTCTTCGCGCACGGGCGACCGGCCATGCCGGCCACTCGCGCCACGTCACGACGCCGAAGCCATGCGCCTCACCACCTTCACCGACTACAGCCTGCGCGTGCTCATGTACGTGGCCTCGCAACAGGAGGGCCGGGCGACGATCGCCGAGATCGCGCGCGCCTACGGCATCTCCGAGCACCATCTCACCAAGGTGGTGCATTTCCTCGGCAAGGAAGGCTACCTGGACAACCTGCGCGGCCGCGGCGGCGGCCTCAAGCTCGCGCGCGACCCGGCCGAGATCAACGTGGGCGAGGTGGTGAAGCTCACCGAGGGCGGGGACGTGCCGGCCGAGTGCTTCGAGAAGGACTCGAACGCCTGCGCGATCACGCCTGACTGCAAGCTCAAGTTCGCGCTGGCCGAGGCGGTCGACGCGTTCTACGCGGTGCTGCGCCGCCACACGCTCGAGGACGTGGTGAAGAACCGGCGGGCGCTCGCCAAGGCGCTCTTCCTGCCCATGCCGCTGCGCCCGCGCAAGGCGCGCGCCCTGGGCTAGGCCTCGCCCGGCACCGGGCGCACCAGGCGCCCGAGGGTCTCGCGCAGCACGTGCAGCTTGCGGTGGAAGAAGTGGTCCGCCCCGGGCACCACGAGCACGGGCACCTCGCGCGCCGCGCCCCACGCGATCGAATCGGCCAGGAGCGTCGTCTCGTCCTTGTCGCCGTGCACCACGATCGTGTTGGCGGCGTGGTGTCGCCCGGGCTCGCCGAGCCCCGGGTCGGCCGGGTCGGGCGGCTCCCCCAGCCCGTGGCCGGTGATGCGGCGAAAGCCCGGCGCCACGAGCACCAGGTGCCGGAAATCCACGCGCCCGCTCGCGCGAAGCGCCACCGCCCCGCCGAAGGAGAACCCCGCCAGCCACAGGGGCAGTTCGCCCACGGCGCGCGAGGCGTAGGCCGCGACCTCGAGCAGGTCGTCCGTCTCGCCGCGCCCCTCGTCGTGACGGCCCTCGCTCGAGCCGACGCCGCGGAAGTTGAAGCGGAAGGTGGCGGCGCCCTCCCCGGCGAAGATCTTCGCGAGGGTGGTCACGACCTTGTTGTCCATCGTCCCGCCGAAGAGCGGGTGCGGGTGCGCGATCACCGCGAGGGCGCGCGGCTCGGCGGGCACGGCGTACGCGATCTCGATCGCGCCGGCGGCGCCCTCGATCGTCTGGTGGCGGCCGCCGCCTGCGCTCAAATCTTCAGCCTCTCGACCACGCGACCGTTCACCAGGTGCTCCTCGATGATCTCGTCGATGTCCTCCTTGTCGACGTAGGTGTACCAGGTCTCCTCCGGGTAGACCACGATCACCGGGCCCTGCTCGCAGCGGTCCAGGCACCCGGCCTGGTTCACGCGCACCTTGCCCTCGCCCGCGAGGCCCAGCGCCTTCACGCGCCCCTTGCAGTAGTCGCGCATCGCCGCGCTGTCGTGGTTGGCGCAGCACGCCTCGGGCGCGTCGCGCTGGTTCTGGCAGAAGAAGACGTGATGCCTGTAGTAGCCCATGCTCGCTCCGGGAAGGGTCGTGCTCATTGTATCGGCTCGGCGCGCCGCCACACGAAGAGCGCGAAGAGCCACGCGAGCGCGAGGGCCGGCCAGCTCTCGTGCAGGTACCGCGTGAGCGTGGCGAAGGTGGCGAGCTGCCCGTAGGGCCAGCTGAACAGGCGCAGGAAGTCCGGGAACTCGCTGTAGGCGCCGAAGATCTTGCCGATGAGCGCCCCGGCGAGGGTGAGCACGAGCGCGAGGTAGATGCGCGCCGGTCGCCCCGCCAGGCGCAGCGGCACGAACGCGAGCAGCCCGGCCGCGAGGCCCGCCAGGCGCCCCGGCGTGAGCCACCCCGCCGAGAGATGGGGCTTGAGCATCGTGGAGGACAGCGCGAACTTGCACCAGAGCGCGGCGGTGAGCAGCAGCAGCGTCCAGCGCAGCGCCCCTCCCGGCCCCTTGAGCACCGCCGACACGAACAGGCCGAAGCCCGCCACGGAAAGCGCGACCGAGGTCGCGGTGACCGCGAACTCGTGCGGGTCCGGCGCGCCCCCCGTGCCGATGTTGCCCGCCTCGAAGAAGGGCAGCGCGGGATTGAGCTGCGCGAGCAGCCACAGCGCCACGAGCATGAGCCCCGCGTCGCCCCAGCTGCCGGCCGTCACCAGGCGCTCCCTCGCCTGCACGAGCGGCCGCGTGGCGAGGCGATAGGCCGGCTGCGTGAACGGCAGGGTGCCCGCGAGCGCGCCGGTGGCGTTGGCCAGCACGTCGTAGAGCGAGGGCACGCGCGTGGTGACGAAGGCCTGGCAGAGCTCCATCGCGAGGCTGAAGGCGGCGCACGCGCCCACCGCGACCGCCTGGCGCGGCCAGCGCCCGTGCCGGCCGCGCTGCGCGAGCCACGCCAGCGCGCCCAGCGGCGCGTAGGCGAGCATGTTCAGCACCACGTCGAACTCCAGGAAGACCTTGGGCCGCAGGAACACGGCGAAGGCGTCCGGGCCGGGCCAGCGCAGGGGCAGGAACGGGTAGAGGCTCGCGTAGGCGATGAGCAGCAGCCAGACCGCCAGCGCCCCGCGATGGCGGGCGGATTCAGCCGGCAGGCTGGAGCCCCGCGAGGTACTTGCCGGCGCGCTCGACATAGTGCTCGGCGATCCACGTGTTGTTGGCGATGTCCGCGGGCGTCATCTCGCGCACCACCTTGCCCGGCATCCCCATCACGAGCGAGCCGTCGGGGATCACCTTGCCCTCGGGAACCAGGGCGCCGGCGCCGATGAGGCAGTTCTTCCCGATCACGGCGCGGTTGAGCACGATGGCGCCGATGCCGATGAGGGAATTCTCGTGGACGGTGCAGCCGTGCAGCATCACCAGGTGGCCCACGCTCACGTTGCGGTGCAGCGTGACGGGCAGCCCGCCATCGGTGTGGATCACGCAGCCGTCCTGCAC
This sequence comes from Usitatibacteraceae bacterium, assembly GCA_044221765.1. Lineage (GTDB taxonomy): Bacteria > Pseudomonadota > Gammaproteobacteria > Burkholderiales > Usitatibacteraceae > FEB-7. The sequence continues at coordinate 3,183 of JBGAOO010000314.1, forward strand.
GTTCACGTTCTCGCCGATGTCGATGGTGTCGTTGTCGCCGCGGATGGTGACGTTCCACCAGACGTTCGCCCCGCGCCGGAGGATCACCGAGCCGATGACGGCCGCGTTGGGCGCGATGAAGTTGCCGCCCTCGAGGCGGGGGGTGCGGTCGTCGAGTCGGTAGATCATGGGCGGGCCCGGGCAGGTTCGTTCGCCCGATTGTAACCGCAGCGACGCGCTCAGCCCCCGCGGAAGAGCGGCGCGAAGGTGCGGCTCACCTCGAGCCGGTCCGCATGGCCCTTGAGCTGCACCTCCTTGCGCCCGAACTCGTCCGTGGTCACCGCCGCCACCTCGCGCACGTTCACCACGACGCCGCGGTGCACCTGCCAGAAGCGCTCGGGGTCCAGCTCGGCGAGCAGCTCCTTGAGCGTCTTCTTGAGCAGCGACTCGCCCTCGCGCGTCACCACCTTCGTGTACTTGGTGTCGGAGCGGAAGTAGAGCACCTCGTCCACGTCGATGAGGCGCACGGTGCTGCCCACGCTCGCCTGCAGCAGCTTCAGGCGCCCGGTGGCGGGCGGCAGGCGCCGGGCGAGCTCGGCCACCAGCGCCTCGAGCGGCGGCGGGGGCGTCGCGAGGCGCCCCTGGAGCCGGCGCACCGTCTCGGCCAGGCGCGCGGGGGCCGCGGGCTTGAGCACGTAGTCGATGGCGCCGCGCTCGAAGGCCTCCACCGCGTAGCGGTCGTAGGCGGTGACGAAGACCACGTGCGCCAGGGGCGCGATGGCCCGCGCCGCCTCCAGGCCGT
>JBGAOO010000315.1:0-3957 GCA_044221765.1 Usitatibacteraceae bacterium
ACAGGCCGCAGCCGGTGCAGGCCTGCGAGTGCACGTGCGGGACGAACACGGCGTGCCTCGAGGTGAGGCGCGGGTGCGGCTCGATGGTGATCGCCTTGCCCTTCACGGGGCACACGCGGTAGCACACCTCGCAGCGCAGCCCGTTCCAGGACAGGCAATTCTCGGCGTCGATGACGGCGAGCCCCATGCGCGCGCCGGCGATGTCCTTCATCTCCCGGTCGAGGGCGCCGGTCGGGCACGCCTTGGCGCACGGGATGTCGGGGCACAGGCGGCACGGCTCCTCGCGGGGGACGAAATGCGGCGTGCCCACGGGCACGCCGGTGGCCGTCGTCGCGAGGCGCAGCGTGCGGAAGGGGCAGGCGACGACGCAGGAGCCGCACTTGATGCAGGTGGCGCCGAAGTCGCGCTCGGGCCTCGCCCCCGGCGGGCGCAGGGCGAAGGGCGCGGCATGCGCCTGCTGCGACAGGAGCGCGTTCCAGCCGAGCCCCGCGCAGGCGGCCGCTCCCGCGCCCTGGGCCGAGCGCAGGAGGAACTGGCGGCGCGCGGCGTTCTCGCCCATGGGGTGCCCCGGCGGCCGTCCCGCTCAGGCCTTGTAGACCTTCACCGCGCACTTCTTGAAGTCGGTCTCGCGCGAGATGGGGTCGACGGCGTCCAGCACCAGCTTGTTGACGAGCAGCGCCTCGTCGAAGAACGCGGCGAACACCGAGCCGCGCGGCATCTGGTTGCGGCCTTTCGTGTCGACCACGAGCTTGATCTTGCCGCGGCGCGACTCGATCCACACGGTGTCGTTGCGCTTCACGCCGCGCTTCTCCGCGTCCTTCGGGTGCATGTACAGCACGGCCGAGGGCGCGGCGCGGTTGAGCTCCGCCACGCGGCGCGTCATGGAGCCGGTGTGCCAGTGCTCGAGGATGCGGCCCGTGCACAGCCACAGGTCGTAGTTCGCGTCCGGCTGCTCCACCGGCGCCGCGTAGGGCCGGAAGAAGATCTTCGCCTTGCCCGCGAGCGCGGTGGCCTTCGGGTCGGTCACCTCGTCCAGCGTGCCGGTGGGCAGGGCCTTGAAGGCGCCGCCGTAGAAATTGAAGCCCTCGCCGGCCTTCACGTAGGGGTCGTGGCCCTCCAGGAAGCGGTATTTCGTCTCCTTCCCGTTCACCACCGGCCAGCGCAGGCCGCGGATGTCGTCGCGGTAGTAGAGGTCGAAGGGCGCCAGGTCGTGGTGGTGGCCGCGGCCGAACTGCGCGTATTCCTCGAAGAGCGCCTTCTCGACGAACCAGGATTCGCCCAGCGCCTTCACGGTGGAGTTCGACTTGCCCTGGGCGACGGGGTCGGGCCAGGCGAACGCCTTGTTCTCCGGCCGCGCGAAGAGCGCCTCGTACAGCGTGGTCTCGGGCTTGTAGCCCATCGCCTGCGCGTCGGCCATGACGTCCGGCAGCTTGCCGTCGGCGTAGCCCTCGAGCTTCAGGCCCGGCAGCGCCTTCTCGCCCCAGACCTCGGACAGGCGGAAGCGCTTGGCGAACTCGAGCATCATCCACACGTCGGTGCGCGCCTCCCCGGGCGGGTCCACCTGCTGGCGCCACACCTGCGTGCGCCGCTCGGCGTTGCCGTAGGCGCCCCATTTCTCGAAGATCATCGCCGCCGGCAGGACGAGGTCGGCCACCTTCCCGGAGACGGTGGGATAGCAGTCGGCGACGACGACGAAGTTGTCCATCTCTCGCGCGGCCTTGATCCAGTGGTTCGCGTTGGGCGAGGACTGGAACGGGTTGGTCACCTGCACCCACAGGAACTTGACGCCCCCGTCCTCGAGGTCGCGCAGGATGCCCATGATGTCGCTGCCCACCTTCGGGTTGAGCGTCTTCGCGGGCAGCTTCCAGGTCTTCTCCGTGAGCGCGCGGTGCGCCGGGTTGTCGACGACCATGTCGGCCGGCAGGCGGTGCGCGAAGGTGCCCACCTCGCGCGCGGTGCCGCAGGCGGAGGGCTGGCCGGTGAGCGAGAAGGCGCCGTTGCCGGGCGTGGCGTGCTTGCCCAGCAGCAGGTGGATCATGTAGCACTGCTCGTTGACCCACACCCCCCGCTGGTGCTGGTTGAAGCCCATCGTCCAGAAGGACATCGCGTTGCGCTTCGGGTCGGCGTAGAGGTCGACCAGCTCGACCAGCTTCGCCTTGAACTTGTCCATCGGCTCGTCCGGGTCGCCCCGCGCGATCTCGGCCACGAAGTCGAGCGTGTAGGGTTCCAGGCCGCGCTTGAACTCCTCGAAGGAGATGAGCCAGTGGCGCCCGGCGCTCGCGCGGCTCTTCTGCGCGACCTTCTCCCCGGGCTGGCGGCGCTGGGCGATCGCCTCGTTCCTCGAGAGCGTCACCTCCAGCTCCTTCGCCTGGATGTCCTTCTCCGCCTCGTAGGCGAAGGTCGAGACCGGCCGCATGCCGTAGCCGATGTCCGTGGGACCGGTGGCGAACACGCAGTGCTTCTTCACGAACGCCCAGTTCACCGCGTTGCGGGCGATGAGCTCGCGCGCGATGTAGTTCTGGATGGCGAGGTCGGAGGAGGGGGCCATCACGATCTCGAGGTCGGCGATGTCCGAGCTCATGTTCCGGTAGGTCGTGAGGTTCACGATCTTCGTGCCCCGCGCCGTGAGCTTGCGGTCGGTGATGCGCGACCAGAGCACCGGGTGCGCCTCGGCCATGTTCGCGCCCCACAGGATCACGCTGTCGGCGAGCTCGATGTCGTCGTAGACGTTGGCCGGCTCGTCGATGCCGAAGGTCTGCATGAACGCCGCCACGGCGCTCGCCATGCAGTGGCGCGCGTTCGGGTCGATGTTGTTGGACCGGAAGCCCGCCTTCATGAGCTTGGCGGCGACGTAGCCTTCCTGGATGGTGTACTGGCCCGAGCCGATGATCGCCACGCCCGCCGGCCCCTTCGCGGCATAGGCCTTGCGGAACTGGCGCTCCATCTCGTCCATCGCGACCGTCCAGCTCACCGGCACGAAGGCGCCCTTCTTGTCGAACTTGCCGTCCTTCATGCGCAGGAGCGGCTGGGTGAGGCGGTCCTCGCCGTAGAGGATCTTGCCGTTGAAGTAGCCCTTGATGCAGTTGAGGCCCCGGTTCACGGGCGCGTCCGGGTCGCCCTTGGTGGCGACGATCTTCCCGCCGGCGGTGGCCACCTGGATGCCGCAGCCGGTGCCGCAGAAGCGGCAGACGGCCTTGTCCCATTGCCAGCCGGCCTCGGCCCCCTTGGCCTGGGCGAGGGCGGCCCGGCTCACGGGCAGGCCCACGGTGGCCGCCGACACGGCGGCGACGCTGTTCTTCAGGAAATGGCGGCGCGTGAGGCTGGTCATCTCGGTCTCCCTGCGGTCTGGGCTGCGTTCGTCAATGGGGGGCGCCGGCGGCGAGGTCGTCGTCCTCGCCGCCCGCGAAGTAGTGGTAGACCATCTCGGCCGACACCACGTGGGGGCGGCCGCGGATGGCGAGGAAGCCCGCCATCTCGGCGTCGACGTCCGGCGCCTCCTGCACGACGATGAGGCGGCCGGTGGCCGGGTCGGTGTGGTGGACCTCGACGCCTTCGAGCGTGCGCAGGTCCGCGGCGCAGTCGGCCAGCCGTTCGGGCGGCACGACGACGAGGATGCCGGACAGGTTCATGGGAAGGGCCCCGGGCGGGTTCTTAAGATGGATGCAATCTGCATCATTGGAAGCCCGGCACCCGCCCCGCGGGTTGACCCTCGTCAACAGTGCTTCGCGCGCGTGGGACCTTCGTCCGGGGCGCCGATAGGACAGGCTCGCGTGCAGCTCGTCGAAGGGCACGGGGCGGCCCAGGAAGTAGCCCTGGAGCTGGTCGCAGCCCAGGGCGCGAAGGCGCTCGGCCTGGGCGGCGGTCTCCACGCCCTCGGCGATCGCGTGCAGGCCCAGCGAGCGCGCCAGCGTCACGATGGTCGAGACGATGGTGAGGCTCCCGGGCGAGTCCTGCATC
>JBGAOO010000316.1:0-3942 GCA_044221765.1 Usitatibacteraceae bacterium
GAGAACCAGATCGAGAAGACGCTCGCCAACCACGAGTCGATCGGCGTCCAGCTCTCGGAGTACATCGCGCTGGGCGACTGGCGCCTGTTCTTCCGCTCCCGCGACCTGCTCGAGAAGGTGACGCCGGAGTCGGTCGCCCGCGCCGCGAAGGCCTACCTGCGCCGCGACAACCGCACCGTGGGCCTGTACCTGCCCGAGGAGTCGCCCCAGCGCGCCGAGATCCCGCCCGCGCCCGCGGTCGCGGAGGTGATGAAGGGGTTCACCGCCCGGGCGGACGTCACGGTGTCCGAGGCCTTCGAGCCCACCCAGGCCAACATCGACGCGCGCACGAAGCGCTTTCGCGTGGGCGGACTGAAGGTGGCCCTGCTCGCGAAGAAGAACCGCGGCGAGACGGTGAACGTGGCGCTGCAGCTGAACGTGGGCGACGAGAAGTCGCTCGCCGGCCAGCGCACGGCCGCGCAGTTCGCCGGGCAGATGCTCTCGCGCGGCACGTCGCGGTTCTCGCGCGCGCAGCTCTCCGACGAGCTCGACCGCCTGAAGGTCTCCGGCCGCGTGGCCGGCACCGGCGCGAGCTTCCAGACCACGCGACCGAACCTCGAGGCGGCCCTGCGCCTGGCGGTGCACATGATGCGCGAGCCGTCCTTCCCGCCGGCGGAGTTCGAGCAGCTGCGCACCCAGACCATCACCTCGATCCAGGCCCAGCTCGCCGAGCCCAACGCGCGCGCCTCCGAGGCCCTGGCGCGCCACTTCAACCACTACCCGAAGGGCGACTGGCGCTACAGCCCCTCGCTCGAGGAATCCATCGAGCTCGCGCGCGCCGCGAGCCTGGAGGACGTGAAGCGCTTCCACCGCGAGTTCTACGGCGCGAGCGAGGCCGAGATCGCGATCGTCGGCGATTTCGACGAGGCGGCCGTGACGAAGGTGCTGCGCGAGCTCTTCGAGGACTGGAAGTCGGCGAGGCCCTACGCCCGCGTGCCCCGCACGCACGCCGACGTGAAGCCGGCGGACCTGCGCATCGAGACCCCGGACAAGGAGAACGCCATCTTCCTCGCGCGCCAGGACCTCGACCTGCGCGACGACGACGCCGACTACCCGGCGCTCTACCTCGCCAACTACATCCTGGGCGGCGAGGCCGGCCTGGATTCGCGGCTGGGCAGGCGCCTGCGCCAGCAGGACGGCCTGTCGTACTCGGCCGGCTCCGGCCTTTCCGCGCCCTCGGTCGACCGCACCGGCACCTGGACCGCCTACGCCATCGCCGCGCCGCAGAACATCGCGAAGGTGGAGGCCGGCTTCCGCGAGGAGCTCGCGCGCGCGCTGAAGGACGGGTTCACCGAGGCCGAGCTCGCGAGCGCCAAGTCGGGCGCGCTGCAGCAGCGGCTCCAGACCCGGGCGCAGGACGGCCCGCTCGCCGGCGGCTGGGTGGCCTACCAGCACCTCGGGCGCACCTTCGCCTTCAGCAAGGCCTTCGAGGACCGGCTGCTCGCCGTCACGGTCGCGCAGGCGAACGCGGCGCTGCGCAAGCACCTCGATCCGGCCCGGGTCACCGTCGTGAAGGCGGGCGACTTCGGCAAGCGCTAGCGCCGGCGGCTGTCGCTGGCGCGGCCCGGGTCCGGCTCCCTATACTGGCGCCGTGACCCAGCCCCGGACCCACCCATGGACGTGACCCAACCGGCCGCGAACCCGGCTGCCTCGAGCGCCGGCGGCGCGCGCATCTGGCCCGCGGACCCGGCTTCCTTCTCGACGCACCGCATCTCGGCGATCCGCCACGACTTCCACGCCCACCCGATGCTGCAGCTGCCGGCGCTGCAGGCCCTGGCGCACGGCCTGGCGGCGACCGGCCAGTGCCGGTTCATCCGCCCCGGCGCCACGCAGGGCGCGCCCTTCGAGCATGACGCGCAGCATCCCGGGGGGCGCGACATCGACGAGGTCTTCCGCCGCATCGAGGAGCCCGGCTCGTGGATCGCGCTCTACAACGTGGAGACGCACCCGGCCGCCCGCGCGTTCATCGAGGAGGTGACCCGGAGCGTGCTCGCGCTCGCGGGCCGCGAGCAGCCCGGCGTCCACGGCGTGGGCGGCTTCATCTTCATCTCGGCGCCGCCCTCGGTGACCCCGTTCCACATCGATCGCGAGAACAACTTCTGGCTGCAGGTGCGCGGTCGCAAGGAGATGAGCGTCTGGGACCCCGCCGATCGCGAGGTCGTGGCCGGCGCCGACGTGGACCGCTTCATCGCCACGCGCTCGCTGGAGAACGTGCGCCTGAAGGAGGCGAGCCTCGCGCGCCGGCACGTGTTCGACGTCGGCCCGGGCGAGGGCGTGTACTTCCCGAGTCTCTCGCCGCACATGACCCGCAGCGAGCCATCGTGGGCCACGCCCGGCGACGGCGTGAGCATCTCCATCGGCATCGTGTTCTTCACCGAGCACACCCGCCGGCGCGCCCACCTGCATTTCTGGAACCACGCCCTGCGCCGACTGGGCCTGTCGCCGCGCGACCCGGGCACCGCCGAGCTCGTCGACCGCCTCAAGTCCCGGTGCGGCCGAACGCTCCTCTGGGCGAAGAAGACCTTCCGCGGCTTCAAGCCCCTCGCCGGCATGTAGGCCGGGGGCCGCCCGCCCGGGCCTCGGCGCGGGACGCATCCGCGGCGGGGTGGTAACATTCTCGCAAGGCAGGACATTTTTCTTTCTGGCTCAATCGGTTACGAGTTTCGACCCGGCCGGGCCCGGGGAAGACGCGTGCCCCGGGCGGGCGGAATTCAGTCCGCGATGGCCGGAAGGGTCGGCGGGCGGCGTTTGTTGATGCAGCGTGGCACGCAATTGGCTTGATCCTCGGGCGGCCGCTTGGGCGCGCGAGGCGGTGACCGGGTACCCGTAGGCGAACGTCCTCCACGGACCACAGTGAAAAAGTCAGTCAAGAGACGAGGCGCCGTTCCCATCGCGATCGTCGGCATGGCCTTCCGCTTCCCGGGGGACCTGTCGTCGGACGACGACCTCTGGCGGGCGCTCTGCGCGGGCCGCGACCTCGTGAGCGCCATCGGCCCGGACCGGTGGGCGACCGACCGCCTGCTCCATCCGCGCCGCGGCGAGCCCGGGCGCAGCATCACCTTCTCCGCGGGCGTGCTCTCGCGCATCGACGAGTTCGACGCGTCCTTCTTCGGCATCTCCCCGCGCGAGGCCGCCTGGCTCGACCCCCAGCAGCGCCTGCTGCTCGAACTGGCCTGGGAGGCGATGGAGAACGGCGGGCAGGTGCCCTCGCGCCTGGCCGGCTCGGATGCCGCGGTCTTCGTGGGCATTTCCGGCCTGGACTACGGCATGCGGGGCCTGGACGACCTCGCCGCGATGTCGTCGCACTCGATGACCGGCAACACCCTGAGCATCGCGGCCAACCGGCTCTCCTACGCCTTCGACCTGCGCGGCCCGTCGATGGCGGTGGACACGGCCTGCTCCTCCTCGCTCGTCGCCCTGCACCAGGCCTGCGGCGCGATCGAGCGCGGCGAATCCTCGCTCGCGCTCGTGGGCGGGGTGAACCTGCTGCTGCACCCGTACCCGTTCGTGGGCTTCACCAAGGCCTCGATGCTGTCGGCGCGCGGGCAGTGCAGCGCCTTCGACGAGGCGGGCGACGGCTACGTGCGCGCCGAGGGCGCGGCCGTGCTCCTGCTCAAGCCCCTCGCCCAGGCGCAGGCCGACGGCGATCCGGTCGAGGCCGTCATCCTGGCGAGCGGGGTGAATTCCGACGGCCGGCGCAAGAGCGGCATCACGATCCCGAGCGGCGCCGGGCAGGCGGAGCTCATGCGCAGCGTCCTCGCGAAGGCCGGGGTCGCGCCGGGGCAGGTGGCCTACATCGAGGCCCACGGGACCGGCACGGCAGTCGGCGATCCCATCGAGGCGCGCGCCATCGGCGAGGTCTACGGCCGCGACCGCGCCTCGCCGCTGCCGATCGGGTCGGTG
>JBGAOO010000317.1:0-4504 GCA_044221765.1 Usitatibacteraceae bacterium
ACGTAGTCCTTCTCGTTGCCGAGCATCGTCTGGAACTCGCCGAGCCTCGCGACCTCGTCCGGGTGCGCGCCGACGTGGCGCTGGAAGTAGGTGGCGTTGTACATGCCGCCGAAGACGCCCACGGGCACGGGGCAGGCATCGGGCACGTAGCCGGCGCGCTCCAGGCATTCCCAGGCGAGCTCGAGGAACAGGCGCTGCTGCGGGTCCATCAGGCGCGCCTCGAGCGGCGCGATGCCGAAGAAGGCCGCGTCGAAATCCTCCACGCCCTCGATCACGCCGCGCGCTCTCACGTACGCCGGGTCCTCGCGCAGCGCGGTCCCGATGGAGGGGTCCAGCTCCGCCGGCGAGAAGCGCGTGATGCTCTCGCGTCCCTCGCGCAGGTTCTCCCAGAAGGCCTCGACGCTCGCCGCGCCGGGGAAGCGCCCGCTCATGGCGACGATCGCGATGGGCTCGTGCAGGCCGGCATTCCGGTCGGCGCGGGCGAGCCGCCGCGGCGAGATCTCGCCCGCGGTGCCGTCCTCGAGCGCCCGGGCGAGCGAGGCGGGGGTCGGGTCGTCGAAGAACCGGGCCGCGGGCAGCTCGCGGCCGCTCTCCTGGCGCAGCTGCGCGAGCGCGGCCATGACGAGCAGCGAGTTGCCGCCGAGCTCGAAGAAGTTGTCCAGCCGGCCGGCGCGGTCGATGCCGAGCACTTGCGCGAAGAGGCGGCAGAGCGTGCGCTCCAGGTCGCCCTCGGGCGATTGGTACGGTGTCCGGAGCTCCGGGCGCTTCGCCTCCGGCGCGGGCAGCGCGCGACGGTCGAGCTTGCCGTTCACCGTGACCGGCAGGGCGGGCAGGCTCACGAAGGCGGCCGGGATCATGAAGTCCGGCAGCCGCGAGCCGAGGTGCTCGCGCAGCGTGGCCGCCGCGAGCGGCGCCTCCCGCGGCACGACGTAGGCGACCAGGCGCGCGCCCGCCGGCGAATCCTCGCGCACGATCACCGCGCACGACTTCACGCCCGCGTGGCTCGCGAGGGCGGCCTCGATCTCCCCGGTCTCGATGCGGTAGCCGCGGATCTTCACCTGGCCGTCGCGCCGCCCGAGGAACTCGAGGTTGCCGTCGGGCAGGAAGCGCGCGAGGTCGCCCGTGCGGTAGAGCCGGCGCTCCTCGCCGCCCAGCGCGCTCGCGACGAAGCGCTCGCCGTCGAGCGCGGGCTGGCCGAGGTAGCCGCGCGCGAGGCCGGGCCCGCCCACGCACAGCTCGCCCGCGAGCCCGACGGGCAGCGGCTCCAGGCGCGCGTTGAGCACGTGCACCGTGGTGCCGTCGATCGGGCGGCCGATGGGGATCGAGCGGCATCGTGCGTCGAGTGCCCGGGGAATGCGGTAGGTGGCCGTGAAGGTCGTGCACTCCGTCGGCCCGTAGCCGTTCAGGAGCTGCACGCCGGGCAGCGCCTCGAGCGCGCGGCGCACGTGCGGCACGGAAAGCGCCTCGCCCCCGGTGAGCAGTTCCGCGAGCCCCTCGAGGTCGCGGGGCTCGCGATCGACGATGCCGTTGAAGAGTGCCGCGGTGAGCCAGGCCGTGCGCACGCCGTGCCGGCGGATCGAGCGCGCGAGCCCCGGCCCGGTGGGCACCGCCTCCGGGTGCAGGACGCAGCGCCCGCCGTTCAGGAGCGGGCCCCAGATCTCGAAGGTCGAGGCGTCGAAGCCGAGCGGCGCTGCCTGAAGGACGACGCTTCGCGTGTCGAATCCGACGTAGCGCGTGCCGGACACGAGCCTCAGGATGGCGGCATGACGGATCTCGATGCCCTTGGGCAGGCCGGTGGAGCCCGAGGTGTACATGACGTAGGCGATGTCATGGCCCTGGGGATGCGTGTCGTCGGGGAGCGGCGCCACCCGGGCGTCGTCGGCGCAGGCGAGGTCGGCCTCGAGCACCCGCGTGCCGGCCGGGAAGCGCTCCGCGTCGGCCGCGTGCGCGATGACGCACGCAGCCCGCGCCTCGCGAAGCATGAAGGCGATGCGCTCGGCGGGATAGCGCAGGTCGAGCGGCAGGTAGGCGGCGCCGGCCTTCAGGATGCCCAGCAGCGCCACGATGGCCTCGGGCGAGCGCTCCAGCGCGAGGCCGACCACACCTGGCCGCGGCAGGGTCCGCCGGCAACAGCCGGTGCGCGAGCGCGGTGGAGAGTCGGTCGAGCTCGCCGTAGGACATCGTGCGCTCGTCCGTCAGCACGGCGATCCGGTCGGCGCCTTCCGCCACGCGGCGCGCGAATTCGCTCGCGACGCTGTCCCGGGGATCGCGCAGGGCCGGCGCGGGATTCCAGTCGGCGAGCCGGGTGCGCTGCTCCTCGCCCAGGAGGTCGATGCGCGAGAGCGGTCCTTCCGGGTCGCCAGCGAGCGCTTCCAGCGCACGCTCGAGGCCATCGAGCAGGGTGTCCGCCTGGCCGGGCTCGAACGCGGCCGGGGCGTAGCGCGTGGCGAGCGGGCGGGACGCCGGGCTCGAACCCGACCGCGAAAGCCGCGGGCGTGGCCTGCGACTCAGGCGCGCCGCACAACCAGGCTTCGTCGGTCTCGACGCCGTCCGGCGCGGGCAAGGCGGCATCGCGCGCCCGCTCGATCGCCGCGATCCACGCCCAGGCCGTCATGCCTTCGACGGGGACGGGAAGGGCCGCCTGCCAGCGCCCTCCCGATTCGCGGATCTCGTGGAACGGCAGGTCCGGCGCGCCGAGCAGCCGGTCGAGCACGAGGGCCCAGGCGGCGGCCGGCACGGCATCGCGCCGCCAGCGGTGCACGCTCGCCAGCTCCACCGACCTTTGCGCGAGGCCGGCCCGCAGGTCGCGGGAAGCGAACGCGAATTCGACGCAGGCACTGCCGGTGGGTACCCCGAGCTGTCGCAAGCCGATGCCGTCCGTGCCGGGGTCGCGTTTCATTTCGCGCGGGCGCGTCTTCCGGGCGATGGCGGCTCAGGCGCTCGCGTAGCCATCGGGATTCAATCGCTGCCAGCGCCACGCGTCGCGGCACATGGTCTCGAGGTCGCGCCGGGCGGACCAGTCGAGCGCGCGCCTGGCGAGGGAGCAATCCGCGTAGCAGGCCACGATGTCGCCCTCGCGGCGGTCGGCGATGACGCGGGGCACGGGGACGCCGTTCACCCGCTCGAAGGTCTGCACCAGGTCGAGCACGCTGTGCCCGCGGCCGGTGCCGAGGTTGACCGTGAGCGTGCTGCCGGGCTCGGCCAGGGCGATGGCCCGAAGCGCCGCCGCGTGTCCCTCGGCGAGGTCCATCACGTGGATGTAGTCGCGCACGCAGGTGCCGTCGGGCGTGGGGTAGTCGCCGCCGAACACGCGCAGCTCGGGGCGCAGGCCGGCGGCGGTCTGGCACACGTACGGCATCAGGTTGTTCGGGACGCCCGAGGGGTGCTCGCCGAGCAGCCCGCTCTCGTGCGCGCCGACGGGATTGAAGTAGCGCAGGTTGATCACCGACCAGGTCGGGTCCTCCTGCGCCAGGCGCCGGAGCAGGTGCTCGATCTCGAGCTTGTTCTCGCCGTACGGGCTCTGAGGCGCGGTCCGGGCGGTCTCGGGGATGGGCACGGCCTCGGGATTGCCGTAGACGGTGGCCGAGGAGCTGAAGACGAAGCGGCGCACGGGGGAATCGGCCAGCGCCTCGAGCAGGCACTGCGTGCCCCTCACGTTGTTGTCGTGGTAGCGCTCGGGGAAGGCGACGGACTCGCCGACGGCCTTGAGGCCCGCCAGGTGGATGACGCTCGTGATGTCGCCGCGCGAGAGGATGCGCCGCAGGCCGTCCGTGTCGCGGATGTCGGTCTCGTGGGACTCGATGGCGCCGGGCACGAGCTGGCGCACGCGCTCCAGGGCCGCGGGCGAGGAATTGGAGAAGTTGTCGACGCACACGCACGCCTGGCCCAGGCGGCCCAGGACGGCCATGACGTGCGAGCCGATGTAGCCGGCTCCGCCGGTGACCAGCACCTTGCTCAAAGGGCATGCCTCCAGGTTATGGGGGGATCGCGGCCCGCAGCCGCGCGACGCGGGTTCTTCAGGGTGAAAAACGCTCCCGCGACGGCCAGGAATGCCAGCCGACGATCACGAAACCAATGGTAATCCGCGCCCGGCGGCGGCGGGACGGTCCGCGCATTTCAACTGAAATCCCGTTCGTGAAAACCGTCATACGAATGGAACCCTGCGGGCCTGATAGTTCGTCATCGCGCGCCGAAGCGCTGTTTCGGGCCGTGCACCGGAGGCCGACACCATCGACCGACGGTTCGCGCACACCAGCTTCCAAGAAGAGCACATAATAAGCATGCTAACGACGCACTCAGACCAAGTAGTCAGGCGCTTCGACGGTACGGCCAGGGAGCCAGTCGAGGAAGCCACAAGAAAGAATCACCGGACCGGCATGGCGCACACGTCCACCTCCCTCGACGAGAGCCTTTCTCATCAGGAAGGCGCCGGCCTCGCTCTCGGCTTCGGCGGTACCGGTCCGATGCCCGCCCCGGCGCAGCCCGAGGCACGCGCGGGCGATCG
>JBGAOO010000318.1:0-3915 GCA_044221765.1 Usitatibacteraceae bacterium
ACGCCGAGCAGGTCGTAGTGCGTTTCGCTGGGGGAACTCATCGCCGGAACGGGGAGTCGGTTCGGGCGCAATTATAGTCGACTAGGCGAAGGCTTCCCTTAACGCGCGTTCACCGGCCGGCGTGAACTCGACCACGCGCCCGGCCCTGGCGCGCCTCGCCCACCCCAGCGCGTAGAGGCGCGCGAGCAGCCGCGCGCCCGCGAGGCCCGCCAGGTGGTGGCGCCGGGCGCTCCAGTCCAGGCACGCGCGGCAGGGCGGGCGCCGCTCGCCGGCCCGGGGCTCGAGGTCCACGCCCAGCCCCTCGAGGAAGCGCCGCCCGGCGGGCGTGAGCTCGAGCGCCTCGCCCTCGCGGCGCAGGTAGCGGCGCCTTTCCAGCGACTCGAAGGCGAGCACGCCCAGTTCGCCCGCCAGGTGGTCGTAGCACACGCGTGCCTTGCGCAGCAGCGGCTCTCGAGGGCTCGAGCGAAGGCGCACGGCGCCGGTGCGGTAGGCGAGGCCCATGAGGCTCTCGAGCAGGTGCGCGACATCCAGGCCCGACAGGCGGAAGTAGCGGTGGCGCCCCTGGCTTTCCACCGCGAGGAGGCCCGCCGCGAGCAGCTTGGCCAGGTGGCTGCTCGCCGTCTGCTTGGTGATGTCCGCCACCTGCGCCAGTTCCGTGGCCGTGAGCGCCTGGCCGCCCATGAGCGCGGTGAGGATCTCGGCGCGGGCCGGATCGCCGACCAGCGCCGCCACGCTCGCGATGCGGGGACCGTCTTTCATGGTTCGATCGTAAGCGAACCATAGGCGCCGCGCAAGGCGCTACCGTGGCGGCCATGAAAGTCACCGTCTTCATCCGCTACGAGATCGACCCGTTCCAGCGCGAGGCCTTCCGCGACTACGCGCGGGCGTGGCTGCGCATCATCCCGGCGTGCGGGGGCGAGCTGCTCGGCTACTTCCTGCCCTGGGAGGGCACGAGCGACATCGCCTGGGGCATCGTCTCCTTCGCGAGCCTCGCCGACTACGAGGCCTACCGCGCGCGCCTGCGCGAGGATCCGGCCGGCCGCGCCAATTTCGCGCTCGCGCGGCAGAAGCGCTTCATCCGGCGCGAGCGACGCACCTTTCTCGAGACCGTGGAGGCCGCATGATCGCCGTCATCTTCGAATCCTGGCCCGAGGAGGGCCGCGGGCAGGCCTACCTGGACGCCGCCGCGAGGCTGAGGCCCCTGGTCGAGGCGCACGACGGGTTCCTGGGCATCGAGCGCTACGAGAGCCTCGCCACCCCGGGCAAGTTCGTCTCGATCTCGTGGTGGCGCGACGAGGAGGCGGCGCGGCGCTGGCGGGAGGTGGAGGTGCACCGCCAGGTGCAGGACTACAGCCGGCGCACGATCTTCCGCGACTACCGGCTGCGCGTGGCGCAGGTGCTGCGCGACTACACGAAGGCCGACCGCGCGCAGGCGCCGGCGGATTCGCGGGCGGCGCTGGAGAAATGACGGGGCGCCGCAGGGCCAGCGCAGGCCGGCGAGGACAGCCGGCCGCGCCTACGCCGCCCCGGGCGGGCGCCTGAGCCAGCGCACGAGGGTCGCGTACAGCACCTCCGGCGACACCGGCTTGGCGATGTGGTCGTTCATGCCCGCCTCGATGCACCGGTCGCGATCCTCCGAGAAGGCGTTCGCGGTCATGGCGAGGATGGGCAGGTCCGCGAGGCCGGGCAGCCGGCGGATGGCCCGCGTGGCATCGAGCCCGTTCATCACCGGCATGTAGACGTCCATCAGGATCGCCGCATGGCCGCCCTTTCGCGCCAGGTCCACGGCCTGCTGGCCGTCGACGGCGACGTCGAGCTCGAGCCCGGCGTCCGCGAGCAGGTACGTCGCCACCTCGCGGTTCACGGGCTCGTCCTCCACCAGGAGCACCCGTGCTCCCCGGAAGTCGCGCGCGAGCACGGTGCGCGCCGAGTCGGCCGGCGGATCGCTCGCCTCGGCCGGGCGGGGCGCCACGCGCCGAAGGCGCATCGTCGCCCAGAAGGTGCTGCCCTCCCCTTCGCGGCTCGAGACGCCGACATCGCCGTCCATCAGCCGGGCGAGGCGCCGGGAGATGACCAGCCCCAGGCCCGTGCCGCCGTACTTGCGGGCGATGGACTCGTCGGCCTGGGTGAACGCCTGGAAGAGCCGCGCCTGCTGCGCCGGGCTGATGCCGATGCCCTGGTCGGCGACCTCGAGGCGCAGCAGGATGCCGGCGCCGTCGTCCTCCTGCACCCGCACGCGCACCGCGATGCGCCCGCGCTCGGAGAATTTCACCGCGTTGCCCAGGAAGTTCAGCAGGATCTGCTTCAGCCGCGTCGCATCGCCGCGCAGGCACTCCGGCACGTCCGCCGCGATCTCGCACCAGAGGTCCAGGCCCTTGGCGCGGGCCGCGTCGGCCTGCCCCTGCACGACCTCGTCGATCGCGGCCCGGACGTTGAACTCCACGTTGGCCAGGGCGAGCTGGCCCGCCTCGATCTTGGAGATGTCCAGGACGTCGTTGATCACCGCGAGCAGGTGCTGCGCCGCGTTCAGGCCCTTGCCCAGCCAGCCGGCCTGCTGCGCGTCGGTCGCCCGGCTGAGCGCGAGGTTCAGCATCCCCATGATGCCGTTCATGGGCGTGCGCAGCTCGTGGCTCATGTTGGCGAGGAACACGCTCTTGGCCCGGTTGGCCGCCTCCGAGGCGTCGCGGCTGCGCTGCAGCTCCGCCGTGCGCGACTCGACCTGTTCCTCGAGGTGGTGGCGGTGGCGCTCGAGCTCCGCGTCGGTCTGCTTGCGCTGCGTGATGTCCCGCGAGGCGGCGCAGACATAGTGCCGGCCCTCGATCGTCATCCCGGAGGCGTTGATCTCGACATCGAGCCACGTGCCGTCGCTGCGCAGGTGCCGCGTCTCGAACACCGTGTGGCCGCACGGCACGAGGAGCTCGTCGATGCGCGCCTTGATGTCGGGCCAGCTCTCGCGCGTGTCCCAGTCGGTGACGTGCAGCCGGCCGACGGCCGTGCGGTCCCGCCCGAGCATCCGCAGGAAGGCGTCGTTCGCCTCCACCAGCACGCCCTCGCCGTCCAGGATGTGGATCCCGTCGCTCGCGGTCTGCAGGATGGTCGCGAGGCGCGTGCGCTCGCGCTCGGACTGCATCTCGATGTGCTTGCGCTCGGTGATGTCCTGCATCGTGCCGCGCGCGCCGCGGGCCACGCCTTCGTCGTCGCGGACGATCTCGGCCCGCCCGTGCATCCAGCGGGTTTCCCCGTCCACCACCATCCGATGCTCCAGCTCCGAGGGCACGCCGCGCTGGCGGGTCGCCTCCCAGCACGAGGCGAACCGCGCGCGATCGGGCTCGGGGACGTGCTCGAGCAGGCTCTTGATCGGATCCTTGCGGGCCGGCAGCGTGCCGAACAGGGCGCCCAGCCGGGCCGAGAACGACCATCGGTCCGGCGCGCCCCCGCGGCCGAAGGTGACCTGCCAGCTCCCCACCTTCGCGAGCGACTCCGCCTGGGCGAGCAGGCGCTCGCGCTCGCGAAGCTGCTCGAGCGCCTGCTTGCGCTCGGTGATGTCGCGCAGGAAGACGACCATCCGGCCGCCCTCGCCCGGCCGGTACTGGACGCTCACCTCGACGTCGAACAAGGTCCCGTCCTTGCGGCGGTGGCGGGATTCGTACCGGTCCTCGCCCCGCGCCCGGATCACCGCCGTCCGGGCGGCGGTCATCGCGGCCGACCCGTGGTCCTCGAGCGATGCGATCGTCATGCCCAGCAGCTCGTCGTTGCCGTAGCCCGACATCCGGCAATAGGCCTCGTTCACCTGCAGGATGCGCCCGTCCATGTCGACGAGCCAGAAACCCTCCATCACCGCCTGCAGGATCGTCTTCTGCCGCTCCTCGGTGAGCCGCAGGGCCGCCATCGCCCAGGCCTTCTCGGTCACGTCCT
>JBGAOO010000007.1:0-31628 GCA_044221765.1 Usitatibacteraceae bacterium
CCGGACGGGCGTATGGTGCTCGGGACGCCAGGGCGGGTCGCGCTCGCGAGGCGACCCGCCAGCCCGAGAGGAGAAAAGGCCATGGACGTTCCGCTGCTCGCCACCACGCTCGCCGGGAGCCTGCCCAAGCCGGCCTGGCTCGCCGAACCGAACACGCTCTGGGCGCCCTGGAAGCTCGAGGGGGCGGCGCTCGCCGAGGGCAAGCGCGATGCCGTGCGCCTGGCCGTGGGCATGCAGGAGAAGGCGGGCATCGACATCGTCTCCGACGGCGAGCAGACGCGCCGGCATTTCGTGAACGGCTACATGGAGAAGCTCGAGGGCATCGACTTCGCGAACCTGAAGACGGTGCGCATCCGCAACCGCTACGACGCCAACGTGCCGCGCGTGGTGGGGCCGGTCGTGCGCCCGCGGCCGGTGCATGCCGACGACGTGCGCTTCTACCGGTCGGTCACCGGCAAGCCCATCAAGTTCACCCTGCCCGGCCCCATGACGATGGTCGACACGCTCTTCGACGAGCACTACGGCAGCCGCGAGAAGCTCGCCCTTGCCTTCGCGGAGATCCTGAACCAGGAGGCGCTCGAGCTGGCCGCGCTTGGCGTGGACGTCGTGCAGTTCGACGAGCCCGCGTTCAACGTCTACTTCGACGAGGTGCGCGACTGGGGCGTGGCCGCGCTCGAGCGCGCGCGCCGTGGCGTCCCGTGCAGGACGGCCGTGCACATCTGCTACGGCTACGGCATCGAGGCCAACATCCAGTGGAAGAAGACGCTGGGCGACGAATGGCGCCAGTACGAGCAGACCTTCCCGTTGCTCGCGAAGTCCTCGATCGACCAGGTGTCCCTGGAGTGCGCCAACTCGCGCGTGCCGATCGAGCTCATCGCGCTGCTCGAGGGCAAGGACGTGCTCGTGGGCTCGATCGACGTGGCGACGACGCGGGTGGAGACCCCCGAGGACGTCGCGAAGGTGATCCGCTCGGCGCTGCGCTTCGTGCCGAAGGAGCGCCTCTTCCCCTGCACCAACTGCGGCATGGTGCCCCTGTCCCGGGAGATCGCCGCCGGCAAGCTCGCCTCGCTCGCCGCCGGCGCGGCGATCGTGCGACGCGAACTGTCCTGAGGGGCCGCTAGAAGCTCGCCGAGGCCGACAGGCCCACGAGCACGTTGCGGCCGGGCGCAGGCTCGAAGTAGCGGCCCCGTGCCTCGGCCACGATCACCGAGCCCGCGTAGCGGCGGTCCGTCACGTTGTCCACGCGGATGAACTCGCGCAGCCGCCATCGGCCCAGCACCTGCTCGAATCCCGCGCGCAGGTTGCCGACCGTGGCGGCCGCCGCGGCGTCGGCGTTGGCCTCGTTCACGAAGACGCGCCCGGCATGCCGCACCTCGGCCGCGGCGTGGAAGCCGCTCGCGGCATGGCGCCACGCGAGATCGCCGTAGATCACCACCGCCGGCACGCTGGCAGGCGCGCGCCCGAGGGCACCGTGACCGGCGGCGTGCCCGTGGAAAAGGCCTCGGTGAAGCGCGCGTCGAGCCAGGTGCCCGCGACCACGGCCTCGAAGCCCGCGCCGAGCGCGCCCTCGGCGAAGAGCTCCAGCCCGTCGCGCCGCGTGCGCGAGGCGTTCTTGAAATCCGTGCGTCCTCCCGCATTGCCGTTGGTGACGATCTCGTCCGTGGTGTCGATGCGAAAGAGCGCGGCGCCCACGCGCGCGCCGCCGGCGAAGCGGCCCTTCGCGCCGATCTCGCGGTGGCGGCTCTTCGCCGGGCGCAGGGCGAAGTTGAGCCCCGTCGCCCCGCCGGGGCGGTAGGCGAGCTCGGCGAAGGTCGGCGTCTCGAACCCCTCGCCCAGGTTCGCGTACAGGTTCCAGCGCGGATCGGCCTGGAAGAGCAGCCCCGCGACGGGCGTGGTGCGCGAGTAGGACTGGCGGCCGCTGTCGTCGGGATTGGGGCCGGCCACGTAACGGTCGTCGCTGCGGAAGCCCACCTTGCTGCGGCGCGCCCCGGCGCTCGCGCGCCAGGCCGGCGCGAACTGCCACTCCCCCTGCACGAAGACATCGGTGTTCTGCACGCGGTCGTCCTCGTCGCGCCGAAGCGCCCCTTGCACGCCGAGGTCGTTCACGTAGCCGCGGCGGCGCTCGTCGAGGCGGTCGTGCTCCAGGCCCGCGGTGAGCGTCGCCTTGCCCTCCAGCAGGAACCCCTGGTGCGTCCACCGAAGCCCCGCCCCGCCGTAGGTCCTGTCCAGGTCCACCACGCCGCCCGAGCCCAGCGGGGTGTCGCCGGCCTGGCCGAGGAACTGGACGACCTTGCGCGTGCCGCCATAGAGCCTCGCCTGCACGGCATCGGACGCCGAGAGCGCGACCTCGTGCACCGCGCCCAGCTGCGCCTGGCGGATGCTCTTGCGCGTGTCGAACAGGATCGCCGAGGGATCGACCTGGCGCGGATCGGCCTCGGCCTGCGCGCGGGTGAGGCCCAGCGGGTCCTGCGTGCCGGGCTGCTCGAGCCCGCTCGCCACCAGCGTGAGCTTGCCGCCCGCCAGGGGCAGCGCGAACTTGGCGTTGAGCGTCTCGCGCACCGCCGCGCTGTGCTGGCGGTAGCCGTCGGTCTCGAAGCGCGCGAGGTCGGCGTTGTAGTTGAGGGCGCCCGCCTGGCCGCCGAACACGGCGCCCAGCCGGCGCGTGCCGTGGCTGCCCGCGACCGCCGCGATGGCGAGCGTGGGATCGGGCGGGCCGTCGGCGGTGAAGACCTGCACGATGCCGCCGGAGGCGTTTCCGTAGAGGCTCGAGAACGGGCCGCGCAGCACCTCGATGCGCTCGGCCGAGGCCAGGCTGAAGGTGGCCGCCTGCCCCTGCCCGTCCGGCATGGTGGCGGGGATGCCGTCGGCGATGAGGCGCACCCCGCGCACGCCGAAGGTGCTGCGCGCGCCGAAGCCGCGCGAGGAGACCTGCAGGTCCTGCGCGTAGTTCTGGCGGTTCTGCACGACGAGCCCGGGCACGCGGCCGAGCGCCTCCGAGAGGTTCACCTGCGCGCGGTCCTCGGCGATCACGCGGGCGTCGACCGAGTCGATCGCCGCGGGCACCTCGAAGCCCGGCTGCGGGATGCGCGTGGCGGTGACCGTGAGGCCGGGCACCGGGGCGGGCGGCGCGGGCGGGGACTGCGAGAGCGCCCCGGTGGCCACGCCGGCGGCGGCGAGCAGGGCGAGCGAGGATCGGCCGCGGCGCATCACGGGGCTAGCGAAGGCCCGCGAGGTACCACGAGATGTCGGCGATGTCCTGCTCGCTGAGCGGCTGCGCCGCGCTCGCCATGGTGCCGTCGATGTCGGGCCGCGCGCCGGTCTTGAAGCCGCGCAGCTGCTTCACGAGATAGTCGTACTGCAGGCCCGCCAGGCGCGGGATGTGCTTCTGCCCCGTGTAGTCGGGCATGTGGCACGAACCGCAGTGGTTGCGCGCGGCCACCGCGCCGCCGGCCGCATCGCGGGCCGCGTCGGGGCCTCGCCCGGTGCCCAGCGGCTTCTGCGCGGCGTAGTGCGCGGCGATGTCCTTCATGTCCGCGTCGGTGAGCTTCGCGGCCATGGGGCTCATCTGCGCGTCCACGCGGCGCTCCTCGCGGAACTGGAGCAGCTGGAAATAGAGGTAGAGCGGCGCCTGACCGGCGAGCGAGGGGTAGGTCGCGTTGGGCGAGTTGCCGTCGGCGCCATGGCAGGTGGCGCAGGGCTCCGCCTTGCGCCGGCCCGCCTCGGCATCGGCCGCGGGCGCGCCCGCGCTGGCGGCGCAAAGCGCGGCGAAGGCGATCGAGGCCGGCAGCAGTCGCATCGGTCGGGTCCCTGGCGTGAAAACCCGCCGCCGGTCTCCCGGCAGCGGGTGGTCGGGCGGGAAGCTACTTCTTGTAGGAGATGCGGTAGATCGCGCCCGCGACGTCGTCGGACACGAGCAGCGAGCCGTCCTTGGTCACCTGCACGTCCGCCGGGCGGCCGAAGAAGCCGTCGCCCTGCAGGAAGCCCTCGAGGAAGGGCTCCTTGCCCTTCACGTTGCCCTTGGCGTCCAGGATCACGCGCGAGACCTGGTAGCCCACCTTCTTCGTGCGGTTCCACGAGCCGTGCTCGGCGATGAAGATGTTGTGCTTGTACTGCGCGGGGAACTGCGTGCCCGTGTAGAAGCGCATGCCGAGCGCGGCCACGTGGGGGCCGAGCTTGGCCACCGGCGGGTCGAACTCGCCGCAGGAGCGGCCCTTGCCGAACTCGTCGTCGAGCAGGTCGCCCTGGTGGCAATACGGGAAGCCGAAGTGCATGCCCTTGCGCGTCACGCGGTGCAGCGTGTCGTTGGGCAGGTCGTCGCCGACCCAGTCGCGCCCGTTGTTGGTGAACCACAGCTGCCGCGTGACGGGGTGGAAGTCCATGCCCACGCTGTTCCTCACGCCCTTGGCCACGGTCTCCATCACGCCCTTCTCGGGGTTCACGCGCATGATGGTCGCGTGCGTGTCCGGCGGCATCACGATGTTGCCGGGAGAGCCGATCTGGAAGTAGAGCCAGCCGTCCGGGCCGAGCCTCATGTACTTCCAGCCGTGCGGCTCGTCCTTGGGCAGCGCGTCGAACACGACGACGGGCTTGGGCGGGCTGTCGAGGTTCGCCTCGATGTTGTCGTAGCGCAGGATGCGCGAGAGCTCGGCGACATAGAGCGCGCCGTCCTTGAAGGCCACGCCGTTGGCCCGGTGCAGGCCCTTGGCGATCGTCTTCACCTCGCGCTTGCCGTCCTTCTCCACCACGGCGTACACGTTGCCCACGAACCGCGTGCCCACGAAGAGCGTGCCGTTCTTGCCGTACACCATCGAGCGCGCGTTGGGCATGCCGCTCGCGAAGAGCGAGATCTCGAAGCCCTTGGGCAGCTTCATCTTGTCGAGCGGGATGTCCTTCGGGTCGAGCGAGGTGAGGCCGGGCGGGTGCGGGGCGAGGTTGGCTGCCTCCTGCCCGGGCTTCCTGCCCTGCGCCCAGGTGGGCGGGATGGCGGGCGTGGCCGCCGGCGCGGCGGGCGTGGCGGCCGGAGCCGCGGGTGCAGCGGCGGGTGCCGGCTGCTGCGCGATGGCGCCGGCGCAGGCGAGAAGGCCCGTGCCGGCCGCGAGCGCGGCGATGCGTGTGATGCGGTTCATGGTGACTCCCCCAGGGTGTGTTCGTTCGAGACGCGTCTTTTGCGCGCCGGCCATTGTCTGCCGCCGCCGTCGCGTTGTCACGGTCCCGCGGTTGCAACCGTTGCAACCGCCGGGGAGGCCTGCCCGGGTGGTTACCCGGCGCCAGCCGGCCGGAGCAGGCCGCGCGTCTCGATGAAGTCGATCACCTCGGCGAGCCCCTGGCCCGTCTTGAGGTTCGTAAAGAGGAAGGGGCGCTCGCCGCGCATGCGGCGCGAGTCGCGGTCCATCACCTCGAGCGAGGCGCCCACCATCGGCGCCAGGTCGATCTTGTTGATGACGAGCAGGTCGGACTTCGTGATGCCCGGCCCGCCCTTTCTCGGGATCTTGTCGCCGGCGGCCACGTCGATCACGTAGAGCGTGAGGTCGGAGAGCTCCGGGCTGAAGGTGGCCGCGAGGTTGTCACCGCCGGACTCGATGAAGATCACGTCCAGGCCCGGGAAGCGAGCGTTCAGGCGCGCCACCGCCTCCAGGTTGATCGAGGCGTCCTCGCGGATCGCCGTGTGCGGGCAGCCGCCCGTCTCCACGCCGATGATGCGCTCGGGCGCGAGCGCGCCGTGGCTCACGAGGAACTTCGCGTCCTCCTCGGTGTAGATGTCGTTCGTGACGGCGGCGATGTTGTACTTGTCGCGCAGGCTCTTGCAGAGGGCGAGCGTGAGCGCGGTCTTGCCCGAGCCCACCGGCCCGCCGATGCCCACGCGAAGCGTCGTGTTGTCGTCCATGGATTCCTAGGAGCGGAAGAGTCGGGAGTACTGCGTCTCGTGGCGCGCGCACAGGATCGCGAGGCCCGGCGCGAAGTTGGCCAGCTCGTCGTCGGGCAGGCGCGCGGCGCGGGAGACGGCTGGCGCCACGCGCCCGCCCAGGGCGAGCAGCAGGCGCTGTCCGTCCGTCTGGCCGAGCGGCACCGTCTTCACCGCGGCGAGCCCCTGGTTCTCGAGCCACGCCCACAGGTAGGCGGCGAGCGCATCGCGCGGGGCGATCCCCCAGGCGTGCGCGACGAACGCGTAGCCGGCCGGATAGGACAGCTCGTCGAAGGCCTCCAGGGCCTGCGCCCCGGCGACGCCCATCTCGCGCGCGAGCCGGCGCAGCGAGTAGCCCATCTGGACGGTTTCCGCGCGCAGCTCCGCGCTTTCGCGGCTCGCGAGGAATTCCTCGTTCCACCGCCTCGCGGCCGCCGCATCGCCCGCGCCCCAGGCGGCGAGCAGGCGCCAGGCGACCGGCGCTTCCATCGCGGCCACGGCGAGCTCGAACACCTCGCCGATCCAGCGCTCGGCGCCCGCCGCGTCCTTCACCAGCCCGGCCTCGACCGCGCTCTCCAGGCCCTGCGAATAGCTGTAGGCGCCCACGGGCAGCGCGGGGCTCGCGAGCTGGAGCAGGCGCACGAGCGCGCCCGTCCCGCGCGTCATGGCCGCTTCGCGAGCGCGCCGCTCGCGTCGAACTCGTGGATCCTGCCGCCATGCCCCGACTCGTTGTCGTGGCGGTGGTGCGCGCCGTAGGCGCCGGCCTCGGGCTCGAAGGGCGCCTCCACGCCCGACACCCGCGCGCCCAGGCCCTTCAGCATCTCCTCGAGCACGTGGTCGGCGCCCAGGCGCAGCCAGCCCTCGCCCACCTGCACCGGCACGTGGCGGTTGCCCAGGTGATAGGCGGCGCGCGCGAGCGCCTCGGGGGAACCGCACGTCACGTGCAGCAAGGGCTCCTGCGCCGCGACCACCTCGACGACGCGACCGTCGGAGGCGACCACCAGGTCGCCGCCGCGCAGCACCGCGCCGCGCGGCAGGTTGATCGCGACCTCCTCGCCCGAGTCGAGGCGCGCCAGCTGGCGGCTCTTCTGGCGCCGGTCGAAGGGCAGCACCAGGCGCCCCTTCACCGTGACGCCGTATTCCGCGCGGGGGGCCACGGGGAAGCGCGAGCGGATCTCGAGCATGGTCAGAAGAGGAAGTAGCGCTGCGCCATGGGCAGCACCTTCGCGGGCTCGCACACGAGCAGCTCGCCGTCGGCGCGCACCTGGTAGGTCTCGGGATCGACCTCGATCCGCGGGCGCCAGTCGTTGTGCACCATGTCCTTCTTGCCGATCCGCCTCGTGCCCTTCACCGCCTCGAGCGGGCGGCGAAGGCCCAGGCCCTGCACCGCCGGGTTCGCGAGCGCCGCCTGCGAGACGAACGTGACCGAGGTGCGCAGGGCGCCGCCGAAGCTGCCGAACATCGGCCGGTAGTGCACCGGCTGCGGCGTGGGGATGGACGCGTTCGGGTCGCCCATCGCGGCGGCGGCGATCATGCCGCCCTTGAGGATCAGCGAGGGCTTCACGCCGAAGAAGGCGGGCTTCCAGAGCACGAGGTCCGCGAGCTTGCCGGCCTCCACGGACCCCACCAGGTGCGAGATGCCGTGCGTGATGGCGGGGTTGATCGTGTACTTGGCGACGTAGCGCTTCACGCGCGCGTTGTCGTGGGTCTTCGGGTCGCCCTTGCTGCTCCCGCGCTGCACCTTCATCTTGTGCGCCGTCTGCCAGGTGCGGATCACCACCTCGCCCACGCGGCCCATCGCCTGCGAGTCGGAGGACATCATCGAGAAGGCGCCCAGGTCGTGCAGGATGTCCTCGGCGGCGATCGTCTCCTTGCGGATGCGCGACTCGGCGAAGGCCACGTCCTCGGCGATGGCCGGGTCCAGGTGGTGGCAGACCATGAGCATGTCGAGGTGCTCGGCGATCGTGTTCACCGTGTAGGGCCGCGTGGGGTTCGTCGACGAGGGGAGCACGTTGGGCAGGCTCGCGACCTTGATGATGTCGGGCGCGTGGCCGCCGCCCGCGCCCTCGGTGTGGAAGGTGTGGATCGCGCGGCCCTTGAAGGCGGCGACGGTCGCCTCGACGAAGCCCGACTCGTTGAGCGTGTCCGTGTGGATCGCGACCTGCACGTCCATCTCGTCGGCGACGGCGAGGCAATTGTCGATGGCCGCGGGCGTGGTGCCCCAGTCCTCGTGGAGCTTCAGGCCGATCGCGCCTGCCTCGACCTGTTCGCGCAGCGGGCCGGGCAGCGACGCGTTGCCCTTGCCCATGAAGCCCAGGTTCATCGGGAAGGCCTCGGCCGCCGCGAGCATCGCGTGCAGGTGCCACGGGCCCGGCGTGCAGGTCGTCGCGTAGGTGCCGGTGGCGGGCCCCGTGCCGCCGCCCAGCATGGTGGTGACGCCCGACATGAGCGCCTCCTCGATCTGCTGCGGGCAGATGAAGTGGATGTGGCTGTCGATGCCGCCGGCGGTGACGATCAAGCCCTCGCCCGCGATCACCTCGGTGCCGGCGCCCACGGGAATGGTGACCGCCGGCTGGATGTCGGGATTGCCCGCCTTGCCGATCCGCCAGATGCGCCCGCCCTTCAGGCCGATGTCGGCCTTCACGATGCCCCAGTGGTCGACGATGAGCGCGTTGGTGATGACCGTGTCGGCGACCTCGGCGGCCAGGCGCTGGCCCTGCCCCATGCCGTCTCGGATCACCTTGCCGCCGCCGAACTTCACTTCCTCGCCGTACACGGTGAAGTCCTTCTCCACCTCGATCCACAGTTCCGTGTCGGCCAGGCGCACGCGATCGCCGGTGGTGGGGCCGAACATCTCGGCATAGGCGCTGCGGGAGATCTTCGCGGTCATTTCGCCTTCCCTCCCAGCGGCCCCATCACCTTGCCCTGGAAGCCGAAGACCTTCCGGTCGCCGGCGAGGGCCACGAGGTCCACCGTGCGCGACTGGCCCGGCTCGAAGCGCACCGCGGTACCCGCGGCGATGTCGAGGCGGAAGCCGCGCGCCTTCTCCCGCTCGAACGAGAGCGCGTCGTTCGTCTCGAAGAAGTGGTAGTGCGAGCCCACCTGGATGGGCCGGTCGCCCGTGTTGGTCACCTTCACGGTCCGCCGCTCGCGGCCGGCGTTCAGCTCGATGTCGCCCGAGGCGACCTTCATCTCTCCGGGAATCATGATCGGCCTCACACGATGGGGTGGTGGACGGTGACGAGCTTCGTGCCGTCCGGGAACGTCGCCTCGACCTGGATCTCGGGGATCATCTCGGGCACGCCCTCCATGACGTCCTCGCGCGCGAGCAGCGTCGCGCCCCAGCCCATCAGCTCCGAGACGCTCCGCCCCTCGCGCGCGCCCTCGAGCAGCGCGGCCGAGAGGTAGGCGACGGCTTCCGGATAGTTGAGCTTGAGCCCCTTCGCCTTTCGCCGCTCGGCGAGCAGCCCGGCGGTGAAGATGAGGAGCTTGTCCTTCTCCCGTGGCGTGAGTTCCAACGCGGTCTCCTTCAGGTTCCCCAGATGCGCGGCGTGGCCGCTTCGCGCCCGGCGAGCGCCGGGCGAATGAAATGCCAGAGCGCGGCGAAATACTCGCGCGCCGCCTCGCCCTCGTCGCCGAGGTAGCGCGCGACGAGGAGGCCCGGCAGCCGCGTCACGGCCCCGGTTCCCTCGCGCGGGGCGAGCGCGCGGCAGGCCGCGAGCAGTTCGTCGCCCACCGGGCCGGCCGCGGCGAGCATCGTCCCGACGACGGTGTGCCCGGCGAGGCCCGCGTCCGCGGCGAGCACGGGGGCGCCGGGCGCGAGGCGCCCGCGCTCCAGCCAGAGCAGGCGTCCGTCGCGGGACACGCGCGTCTCGAGGCGGGCGTGGCCCGCCTCGTAGCGCTCGCCCGAGCCGGTGCGCGCGAGGCACAGGATGTCCCAGGCGAGCAGGCGCGCGTCGCCCTCGAGCCGCGCCTCGAGCCGGATGTCCGCGCGCGAGCCGTCGAAGAGGATCGTCTCCTGCGGCAGCCATTCGACACAGCTGCCGGCCGCCGCCTCGATCGCCACCTGCTGGCGCGCCCAGGCGCCGGCCGAGCGGTACCACTTGCCCGCGCCCGGCGTGGTGAGCAGCGCGTGGGCCTCGCGGCCGGCCCGCACCGCTATCCCCAGGTCGTCGCCGCCCGCGAGGCCGGCCGGCGGATGCACGACGATCGCGTGGCACACGCCCTCGCCCTCCGGGTGCAGCGCCGGCTGCACGACGAGCGGCCCGTCGTGGCGGCGGCCGGCGAGCACGCTGCGCGCGCCGCGGCGCTCGAAGTCCAGCTCCAGGCGCGCGCGCCATCCGGCGGCGATGTCGAGGTCGTCCCTGCGCATCGCCGCATCATACGGCCAGCAGTTGCCGGACGCCGTCCTTGTCCATGTCGGCGCCGCGGCCGCGCGCGAGGATCTCGCCGCGCTCCATCACGAGGTACTGGTCGGCGAGCGAGCGCGCGAAGTCGTAGTACTGCTCCACCAGCAGGATCGCCATGTCGCCCGAGGCGGCGAGCGTGCGGATGGCGCGCTCGATGTCCTTGATGATGGAAGGCTGGATCCCCTCGGTGGGCTCGTCCAGGATGAGCAGGCGCGGGCGCATCGCGAGCGCGCGCCCGATGGCGAGCTGCTGCTGCTGGCCGCCGGAGAGGTCGCCGCCGCGGCGCCTCATCATCTGGCGCAGCACCGGGAAGAGCTCGAACACGCGATCGGGCACGCCCTCCCCCGAGGGCCGCGCGGCGAGGCCCATCTCGAGGTTCTCGGCGACCGTGAGCCGGCCGAAGATCTCGCGGCCCTGCGGCACGAGGGCGAGGCCGGCGCGGGCACGATCCTCGGGCCGTGCCCGCGTGAGATCCGCCTCGCCGAACCGGATGCTGCCCGTCCTCGAGGGCACCAGGCCCATGAGCGTGCGCAGGAGCGTCGTCTTGCCCACGCCGTTCCTGCCCAGGAGCGTGGTCACCTGGCCGGCCGGGATCTCGAAGGACAGCTCGCGCAGGATGTGGCTGCCGCCGTAGTACTGGTTCAGCCCCGCGACGACGAGCGACTCACCGGCCAAGGTACACCTCCACCACGCGCGGGTCGTTCTGCACGCCGTCCAGCGTGCCCTCGGCGAGCACGCTGCCCTCGTGCAGCACGGTCACCTTCTTCGCGATCTTCGCGATGAAGGCCATGTCGTGCTCGACCACCACCAGCGAATGGCGGCCGGCGAGCGAGAGGAAGAGCTCGGCGGTGCGCTCGGTCTCGTCGTCGCTCATGCCGGCCACGGGCTCGTCGAGCAGCAGCAGCTGGGGCTCCTGCATGAGCAGCATGCCGATCTCGAGCCACTGCTTCTGGCCGTGGGACAGCAGCCCCGCCGGCCGCTCGCCCGACTCGGCCAGGCGGATCTCGCGCATCGTCTCGGCGATGCGCCCGTGCTCCTCGGAGGAGAGCTTCGCCGTCAGCGCGCGGCGCACCCGCTTGTCGGCCTTCATCGCGAGCTCGAGGTTCTCGAACACGGTGTGCTGCTCGAAGATCGTCGGCTTCTGGAACTTGCGGCCGATGCCCGCGTGCGCGATCTGCGCCTCGGTGCGCGTGGTGAGGTCGATCGTCTGGCCGAAGAACGCCTTGCCCTCGTCGGGACGCGTCTTGCCCGTGATCACGTCCATCATGGTCGTCTTGCCGGCGCCGTTGGGGCCGATCACGCAGCGCAGCTCGCCCGCGTCGATGGTGAGGTTGAGCTTGTTCAGGGCACGGAAGCCGTCGAAGGACACGCTGATGTCCTCCAGGTAGAGCACGACGCCGTGCGAGAGGTCGAGCTCGCCCACGGGCACGCTCTTCGCGAAGTTCGGCGCCGCCTCGCCCGCGCCCTCCCGCGCCGTGGCGCCGGCCGGGGGCCACCACGGCCAGGGGCGGGGCGCGTCGGGATCGCGCCGCGCGGGCTCGGCGCTCACCGGTTCCTCCACTTCGCGAGCAGCCCCATCACGCCCTGCGGCAGGAAGAGCGTGACGAGGATGAAGATGAGGCCCAGGAAGTAGAGCCAGACCTCGGGGAAGGCGACGGTGAACACGCTCTTCGCGCCGTTCACCAGCCCCGCGCCCAGGATCGGGCCCACCAGCGTGCCGCGCCCGCCCACCGCCACCCAGATCGCGATCTCGATGGAATTGGCCGGCGACATCTCGCCCGGGTTGATGATGCCCACCTGCGGCACGTAGAGCGCGCCGGCGATGCCGCACAGCACCGCCGAGAGCGTCCACACGAAGAGCTTGTACCAGAGCGTGTCGTAGCCGCAGAACATGACGCGCGCCTCGGCGTCGCGGATGGCGGCGAGCACGCGGCCGAAGCGCGAGGTGACGATCGCGCGCGCGAGCAGCAGCGTGGCGAGGAGCGCCGCGCCCGTGAGCATGAACAGCACGATGCGCGCCTCGGGCGTGGTGATCGGCATTCCCAGCAGGCGCTTGAAGTCCGTGAAGCCGTTGTTGCCGCCGAAGCCGGTCTCGTTGCGGAAGAAGAGCAGCATCGCGGCGTAGGTGAGCGCCTGCGTGATGATCGAGAAGTAAACGCCCTTGATGCGCGAGCGGAAGGCGAACCAGCCGAAGACGAAGGCGAGGAGCCCGGGCACCGCGACCACGAGGAAGAGCATCCACAGGAAGCTGTCGCTGTGGGTCCAGTGCCAGGGCAGCGCCTTCCAGTCGAGGAAGACCATGAAGTCGGGCAGGTCCGCCTTGTACACGCCGTCGCGCCCGATCTGGCGCATGAGGTACATGCCCATCGCGTAGCCGCCCAGCGCGAAGAACAGGCCGTGGCCCAGCGAGAGGATGCCCGCGTAGCCCCACACCAGGTCCATCGCCACCGCCACGATCATGTAGCACATGATCTTGCCGGCGAGCGTCACGCCGAAGGCCGAGACGTGGAAGAGGCTGTCCTCGGGCACCACGCGGTTGGCGAGCGGGAAGAGCACGAACACGACGAGCGCCGCCGCGGCGAGCGCGAGCCATCCCTTCGGTCCGTAGAGCCGCGCGAGGAACATCAGTCGACCACCCGGCCCTTGAGGGCGAACAGGCCCTGCGGGCGCTTCTGGATGAAGAGGATGATCACCACGAGGATCGCGATCTTGGCGAGCACCGCGCCCGCCCAGGACTCGAGCAGCTTGTTCAGCACCCCCAGGCCCAGCGCGGCGTAGACGGTGCCGGCCAGCTGTCCCACGCCGCCGAGCACCACGACCATGAACGAGTCGACGATGTACGACTGGCCCAGGTCCGGGCCCACGTTGCCGATCTGCGAGAGCGCGCAGCCGGCGAGGCCCGCCAGGCCCGACCCCAGCCCGAAGGCCCAGGTGTCCACGCGCGCGGTGCGCACGCCCACGCACGCGGCCATCGAGCGGTTCTGCGTGACCGCGCGGACGAACAGGCCCAGTCGCGTGCGGGCGAGCAGCAGCCCCATGCCCGCGAGCACGACGGCGGCGAAGGCGATGATGACGATGCGGCTGTAGGGCAGCACGATGCCCGAGAGCACCTCGATGCCGCCGGACATGAAGGCGGGGTTCTCCACCTGCACGTTCTGCGCGCCGAAGAGCGTGCGCACGCCCTGGATGAGCACGAGCGACAGGCCCCAGGTGGCGAGCAGCGTCTCGAGCGGGCGGCCGTAGAGCCAGCGGATCACGGAGCGCTCGAGGAGCATGCCCACCAGCGCGGACGCCGCGAAGGCCGCCGGCACCGCCGCGAGCAGGTACCAGTCGAACAGGCCCGGCAGCTGCGCGCGGAAGAGGTTCTGCACCAGCCAGGTGGTGTAGGCGCCGATCATGATGAGCTCGCCGTGCGCCATGTTGATGACGCCCATCAGGCCGTAGGTGATCGCGAGGCCCAGGGCGGCGAGCAGCAGGATGGAGCCCAGGCTCGCGCCGGAGAAGAGCAGGCCCGCGCGCTGCGCCCAGGCGAGGCGGCCTTCCACCGCGGACAGGGCCGACTGCGCGGCCACGCGCACCTCGTCGTCCTTCTCCGCGTAGGTGCCGTCCTTGCCCCGCTCGGCGATGGGCGCGAGCAGCGTGCGCGAGCTCGGGTTCGACGAGCCGCCGAGCGTGCGGATGGCGGCCAGGCGCTCGGCCCTGTCGGCGCTGCGGATCTTCAGGCCCGCGGCCGTGAGCTCGAGCATCGGCCGGATGACCGGGTCCGACTCGGTGGCGAGCGCCCTGGTGACGAGCGGCAGCATCGCCTCGCTCGCGCCGCCGGCGAGCTCCTTCGCCGCGGCGAGGCGCGCCTCGCGATCGGGCGAGAAGAGCTTGAGGACCGCGAGCGCCGATTCGATCTCGCGCCGCAGCCGGTTGTTGGCGACCACCTCCTCGCGCGGCGAGGGCAGCGGCGAGACCTTCTCGCCCGTGAGGGCGTCCACGCCCTCCTCGCCCTTCACCAGCAGCACGCGGCCGGCGGCCACCTGCATCTCGCCGTCGGCCAGGGCCTGCAGCACCACGACCCCGCGCGGCTCCGCGGTGGCGATGAGCGCGGCGATGGCGGCGACCTTCTCGTCGCCGTCACCCGTGGCGAGCCTCGTGACGATCGCCGCGTCCAGCCCCGCGCGGGCGGGGAAGGCCAGGGCGAGGCACAGGCAAAGCGGTCCCCACCATGCGCTCATGGACTTCATCGGTTCTCTTCCGGAGGATGCGGCCCGGCAGCGGGGCCCCCACGACCCCGCCGCCGTCCGCGCGAAGCGCTACTTCTTGGGAGCGTCGGCCTTCTTGGCGGGGGCCTCGGGCTCGTCCTTCTTCTTGTCGTTGCCCGGGATGAACGGGCTCCACGGCTGGGCCTTCACCGGGCCGGGCGTCTTCCACACGACGTTGAACTGGCCGTCGGCCTTCACCTCGCCGATGAACACCGGCTTGTGCAGGTGGTGGTTCTTCTCGTCCATCTTGGCGGTGAAGCCCGAGGGCGCCTTGAAGGTCTGCCCGCCCATCGCGGCGATCACCTTGTCGGTCTCGAAGCTCTTCGCCTTCTCGACGGCCTGCTTCCACATGTAGACGCCGATGTAGGTGGCCTCCATCGGGTCGTTGGTGAGCGGCTTGTCCTTGTGCCCGGCGAGGTTCTTCGCCTTGGCGTACGCGGCCCACTTCTTCGTGAACTCGTCGTTGGTCGGGTTCTTGAGCGACATGAAGTAGTTCCACGCGGCCAGGTGGCCCACCAGCGGCTTGGTGTCGACGCCGCGCAGTTCCTCCTCGCCCACGGAGAACGCGACGACGGGCACGTCGGTCGCCTTCAGGCCCTGGTTGCCCAGTTCCTTGTAGAAGGGCACGTTCGAGTCGCCGTTGATCGTGGAGACCACGGCCGTCTTCTTGCCCTCGGAGGCGAACTTCTTGATCTTCGCGATGATGGTCTGGTAGTCCGAGTGCCCGAAGGGGGTGTACTCCTCCAGGATGTCGGCCTCGGCCACGCCCTTGCTCTTGAGGAAGGCGCGCAGGATCTTGTTCGTGGTGCGCGGGTAGACGTAGTCGGTGCCCAGGAGCACCCAGCGCTTGGCGCTGCCGCCGTCCTTGCTCATCAGGTACTCGACGGCGGGGATGGCCTGCTGGTTGGGCGCGGCGCCCGTGTAGAACACGTTCTTCGACAGCTCCTCGCCCTCGTACTGCACGGGGTAGAAGAGCAGGCCGTTCAGTTCCTCGAACACCGGCAGCACGGACTTGCGCGAGACGCTCGTCCAGCAGCCGAACACGACGACGGCCTTGTCCTGCGTGATGAGGCCGCGCGCCTTCTCGGCGAACAGCGGCCAGTTGGAGGCGGGGTCGACCACCGCCGGCTCGAGCTTCGCGCCGAGCACGCCGCCCTTCGCGTTGATCTCCTCGATCGCCATGAGGGCGACGTCCTTCAGCACCGTTTCGCTGATCGCCATCGTGCCGGAGAGCGAGTGCAGCACGCCGACCTTGACGGACTTGGCCTGCGCCTGCAGGTCGGTGGAGCCGAAGCCGGCGGCCGCGAGGGCGGCGGCCAGCGTGAGCGCCTTGAAGAATGAGCGTCGCTTCATGGAGATCCTTCCCTGGATGTGGATGTCGTGGGCTTTGTGGTCCGGCAGCCTCGGGCTGCCTCGGAACCGCTAAGCGCAACGTCCGTGCCAAGGCCGCGCGCGAAGCGCAGTCGATTGATCGCCAAGGAAAAAACTCCGTGCCCGCCGCTGCCGCCGGCAGGGCATCGCGCACACTCGCACCGAAAGCGTGCACGCCCGGACGCCATGCACCATCGCGGTGAACCTCGCCGCGAACATCGACAGGACCCGCGCGCGCGATGAAAATGGGCGAGAGGAAATCGCGAGGCTCCCTTCGACTTGTCACCGAGTTCGCTTACCG
Organism: Usitatibacteraceae bacterium; assembly: GCA_044221765.1. Classification (GTDB taxonomy): domain Bacteria; phylum Pseudomonadota; class Gammaproteobacteria; order Burkholderiales; family Usitatibacteraceae; genus FEB-7. The sequence goes on from JBGAOO010000007.1 coordinate 16,234, forward strand.
CGCGCGGCGCGCGCGATGCGCTGCGCCTTGCCGCCTTCCCGCTCGGCTACGGCATCGCCGGCGCCCTCGCGGGCGGGACCCTCAACCGCATCATGGTCGCCGAGCTGGGGCTGCCGCTCACGCTCGTGGGCCTGCTCTTCGCGCTGCCGCTGCTCGAGGCGCCGCTGCGCGTGTGGTTCGGCTATCGCTCCGACAGCCATCCCGTCCTGGGGCGGCGGCGCGAGCCGTACATCGTCGCCGGCTCGGTGCTCGCGAGCCTGGGCCTCGCCTCGACCGTCTGGCTGATGACCTCCGGGGCGTCGAAGGGAGCGGTCGCGGCCGGGCTCTTCCTCACGTTCGTCGTCTACGGCTTCGGGCGCAACCTCGGCCACAACGTGTTCCAGGCGCTCGTCGCGGACCGGTTCGAGGGCAGCGCGCGCTCGCGGGCCCTCACGCTCTACGAAGTCGCCACCATGCTCGGCCTGGTCGCGGGCGCGGGCGGCCTGGGCCACCTGCTGCGCGACTACACGCCGGCGAAGCTGGTCGCCGCCACGGCCGCCGCGGTCACGGCGCTGCTCGTCCTCACGCTCCTCGCGGTGCTCGGGCAGGAGCGCCGCTCGGCCCGCATCGCGCAGGCCGCGCAGCTCTCGCGCGAGAAGCCCTTCCTGGAAGCGCTGCGCGAGTTCCTGCTCGGCGACCCGCAGGTGCGCCGCTTCTTCCTGCTCATCGTCTGCACCTTCGTCGGCACGCTCGCGCAGGACGTGCTGCTCGAGCCCTACGGCGCGCTGGTGCTGGGCATGTCGGTCGCCGACACGACGCGGCTCACCGCCTGGTGGGGCGGCGGGGTGCTGCTCGCGATGCTGCTGTGCGGCGGCTTCCTCCTGCGCGTGACGAGCCACCTGGTGCTGCTTCGCGTCGGGCTCGTCGCGACCGTCCTCGTGTTCGCGGGCGTCGTGGCGGCGGGCCTGGCCGGCAGCACCGGCGCCTTCCGCACCCTCGTGGCCTTCATGGGCTTCGGCACCGGCCTCGCCGGCGCGGGGCTGCTGGGCGGCATCGCCACGTTCGCGACCTCGGTGCGCGCCGGCCTGCTCATGGGGGTGTGGGGCACGGCGAGCCTGCTCGGCAAGGCGCTCGGCAGCCTGCTCGGGGGCGCGGTCGTGGACGGCATGCGGCTCGTGACGGGCACGGCCTTCCCCGCCTACGCGACGGTGTTCGTGCTGGAGGCGGTCCTGCTCTGCGTCGCGTTCGGCCTGAGCTTTCGCCTGCGCGTGGAAGCCTCGCGCGCGAGCCGCGAGGCGGCCGGACGGGAAGAAGGCGCTGCAGGGTGACGGGGCCCGCGCGGGGCCCCGCGGAAGCGATCAGCCGCTCTTGAAGCCGCTCACCGCGAGCTTGGCCGGGTTCTTCTCCAGCCACTTGCGGATGCGGTTCGCGTCGCCGATGCGCGTGAGCCGGCCCCAGGAATCGAGCAGCACGATGACGATGGGCGTGTTGGCGATCATCGCGTGCATCACGAGGCACTTGCCCGACTCGCTGATATAGCCGGTCTTCGACAGGCCGATGTCCCAGGTGCCGGCGCGCACGAGCGCGTTGGTGTTCACGTACGCGACCTTGCGCCCGGTGTCGGGCAGCGTCACGTCGAGCGCGGGGGTGGTGGAGTACTCGCGGATGATGGGGTAGGACGAGGCCTCGGAGACCAGGCGGCCGAGGTCCGTGGGGCTGGAGACGTTCTCGGGGTCCAGGCCGCTCGCGTCGACGAAGTGCGTGGCGGTGAGGCCCATCAGCTTCGCCTTGGCGTTCATCGCGCCCACGAAGGCGTGCGTGCCGCCGGGATAGGACCGGCCGAGCGCGGCGGCGGCGCGGTTGTCGGAGGCCACGAGCGCGATGCGGATCAGGTCGTCGCGCCGGAAATGCGCGCCCACCGGCAGGCGCGAGCGCGTGCCCTTGATGGTGTCCAGGTCGTCGTTCGTGATCTGCACCGCCTCCTCGAGGGGCAGCTTCGCGTCGAGGACCACCATCGCCGTCATGAGCTTGGTGATGGAGGCGATGGGGTGGACGGTGTCGGCGTTCTTCGCGAACAGGGTCTGCCCCGTCTTGGCGTCGAGCACCAGCGCGGCCGTGGACTGCAGGTTCGGGTCGCCGTCCTTGTCGAACTCGGCGAGGGCGGCCGGGCGCGACCCCTTGCCCGCCTTGGCCTTGGGGGCGGCCTTGTCCGCGGCCTGGACGGCGCCGGACAGGGCGAGGACGGCGAGGAACGCGACGAGTTTCTTCATGGGGTGGGGGGTGACGCCAGACGAAGACAGACCATAGCAAACAAGACCCTTCCGTGACAAGATGAGATTTTTCTCAACTGTAATTCCCAAATCCCTGATTCCATGGCTCATTCAGGCCCGAAAACGCCCCACCCCGATACCCTGGCCGTGCACGCGGGCCAATCGCCCGATCCGGCGACGGGCAGCCGGGCCGTCCCCATCTACCAAACGGCCAGCTATGTCCTGCCGGATACGGACACCGCCGCGGCCCTCTTCAACCTGGAACTGCCCGGCCACGTCTATTCGCGCCTGTCGAACCCGACGGTGTCGGTCTTCGAGGAGCGCATGGCCGCGCTCGAGGGCGGGGCCGGGGCCATCGCCACCGCCAGCGGCCAGGCCGCCCTGCACCTGGCCATCGCGACGCTCATGGGCCGCGGCGGGCACGTCGTCTCCTCCGCGAGCCTGTACGGCGGCTCGCACAACCTGCTGCACTACACCCTGCCCCGCTTCGGGATCGAGACCACCTTCGTATCCTCGCGCGACCTGGCGGCCTGGGAAGCGGCGATCAGGCCGGAAACGCGCCTGCTCTTCGGCGAAAGCGTGGGCAACCCCTCGGTGGACATGCTCGACATCCCCGCCCTCGCCGGGCTCGCCCGCCGCCACGGCCTGCCCCTGCTCGTCGACGCGACCGTGACCACGCCCTACCTCGCGCGGCCGCTCGAGCAGGGCGCGCACCTGGTGATGCATTCGGCGACCAAGTTCCTGTCGGGCCACGGGGTGGTGATCGGGGGCGTGCTGGTGGACGGGGGCCGGTTCGACTGGGAAGCGAGCGGAAGATTCCCCACGCTCACCGAGCCCTACGACGGCTTCCACGGCATGGTGTTCAGCGAGGAGTCGACGGTGTCGGCCTTCCAGCTGCGCGCCCGCCGCGAGGGGCTGCGCGACTTCGGCGCGTGCATGGCCCCGATGAGCGCCTTCCAGATCCTGCAGGGCCTGGAGACGCTGCACCTGCGCATGCCCCGGCACGTGGCGAGCGCGGCCACGGTCGCGTCTTTCCTCGCCGGCCACGCGGCCGTCACCCGCGTGCACCACCCGTCCCTGCCCTCGCACCCGGACCATGCGCTCGCGAATCGCCTCTACCCGGCGGGCGCGAGCGCCATCCTCTCCTTCGAGCTGGCGGGCGGGCGCGAGGCCGGCCGCCGGTTCATCGAGGCGCTGCAGCTCTTCTCGCACCTGGCCAACATCGGCGACGCGAAATCCCTGGTGATCCACCCGGCCTCGACCACGCACCTGCGCATGGACGACGCCGCTCTCGCGCAGGCGGGCATCACGGCGGGCACCGTGCGCCTGTCCATCGGCCTGGAGCATCCCGACGACCTGCTCGAGGACCTCGCCCGCGCCCTGAAGGCGTCGCAGAAATGAGGTTCATCGTCCAGGGCTACCCGGCCTACGCGTATACCGGCGGGCAGGCGTTCGATCCCGCGCGCCCGGCCGTCGTCTTCGTGCATGGCGCCGCCCTCGACCACAGCAGCTGGCAGTGGCAGGCGCGCCACCTGGCGCACCACGGCTTCGGCGTGCTCGCCGTCGACCTGCCCGGCCACGGACGCAGCCCCGGCACGCCGCGCACGTCGGTCGAGGCCCTGGCCGACTGGGTCGGCGCCTTCCTCGACAGCGCCTGCCTGCCCCAGGCGGCCGTCGCGGGCCACAGCCTGGGCTCGCTCGTGGCGCTCGAGGCCGCCCTGCGCTTCCCGGCACGCGTGCGCCGGCTCGTGCTCGCGGGCGCGGCGATTCCCATGGCCGTGGGCGAGGCCTTCCTCGCCGCGGCGAAGGACGACTCCCCGGCGGGGCTCGACATGCAGACGGCGTGGGGCCATGCGCGGCTGCGTGCCCTGTCGGCCAGCCCGGTGCCGGGCGTGTCGCTCGCCAGCGCCTCCCGGCAACTGGTCGCGCGCGCCGCGGCGGGCGTGCAGCACGCCGACCTGGCGGCCTGCCACGCGTACGCGCCCTCGCGCGAGGCGATCGCGGCCCTGGCGGTACCCACGCTCGTGATCGGCGGGACGCGCGACCAGATGACGCCCGCGCGTGCCGGGCGCGCGCTCGCGGGCCAGATCCCCGGCGCGCGCTTCGAGCTGCTGGATTCGGGGCACAGCCTGCCCTCGGAAGCCCCGCGCGAGGTGGCGCGGCTGCTGCGGGAGTTCCTCGCCGCCTAGCGCGGCGACGGCCTCAGAAGAGGGGCTTCGGCCGGCAGCGGAAATGCGCCGTGAGCTTCTCGCCGTCGGCGAGCAGGTTCACCACGCGCCCGCCCTCCGGGCACAGGCCGCGCGACTGGAACTCGCCCTCGGACTCGGTCTCCATCAGCGTGAACTCGTGATGGGTCGCGGGGACGCCCGTCTCCGCCGCGCTCACCTCGGCACGGCGGCGGATCTCGCGCGAGGCGCGCTCGCCGAATTCCACGCGGAAGAGGTTCGGCTCCGGCGGGGCGTTCCAGGCCAGGCGCTCGATGCGCTGGATGACGATGGGCTCGCCGGGGGCCAGGCGCTTCTGCGTGAACACGGCCGGCGCGGCGCACCCGGCGGCGAGCGCGGCCAGCAGGGCGAGGGCGGCGAGGCGGGGGACGGCGGTCGGGCTCATGCGGTTCTCCTCGATTCGATTCCGGTCGGCGGGGGGCCTCAGGCCTCCCCGGCCTCTTCCTGCTGCAGGCGCCACATCTCGGCGAAGCGCCCGCCCAGCGCGAGCAGCTCTCGGAAGGAGCCGCGCTCGACGATGCGCCCGGCGTCCATCACCAGGATCTGGTCGGCGTCGACGATGGTCGAGAGCCGGTGCGCGATCACGAGCGTGGTGCGGTTGCGCGAGATCTCGGCGAGCTCGGCCTGGATCGCCTTCTCCGTGCGCGAGTCGAGCGCCGAGGTGGCCTCGTCGAAGATCATGACCGGCGGGTTCTTGAGCAGCGTGCGGGCGATGGACACGCGCTGCTTCTCGCCGCCGGAGAGCTTGAGGCCGCGCTCGCCCACCGTGGTCTCCCAGCCGTCGGGCAGCGACTCGATGAACGCGAGGATGTGCGCGAGCCGCGCGGCCTCCACCACCTCCTCGCGCGAGGCGGTGGGCCGGCCGTAGGCGATGTTGTAGTAGATGGTGTCGTTGAAGAGCACGGTGTCCTGCGGGACGATGCCGATCGCGGTGCGCACCGACAGCTGCGTCACGTCGCGGATGTCCTGCCCGTCGATCGTGATGCGCCCGGCGTTCACGTCGTAGAAGCGAAAGAGCAGTCGCGCGAGCGTGGACTTGCCCGACCCGCTCGCGCCCACCACCGCGACGGTGTGGCCGGCCGGCACCTCGAAGTCCACGCCCGAGAGGATCTCGCGCCGGCTGTCGTAGGCGAAGTCCACCCGCTCGAAGCGCACCGCCGCCCCGGCCACCGCCAGGGCGGGGGCGCCGGGCTTGTCCTGGATCTCGCGGTTCACCGAGAGCAGCCGGAACATCTTCTCCATGTCGGTGAGGGACTGCTTGATCTCGCGGTAGAGCACGCCCAGGAAGTTGAGCGGGATGTAGAGCTGGATGAGCAGCGCGTTCACCATCACGAGGTCGCCCAGGGTGAGCGCGCCGTAGACGATGCCGTCGGCCGCGCGCCACATGAGCAGCGAGACCGCGAGCGCGATGATCGAGGCCTGCACCGAGTTCAGGAGCCCGAGCGAGGACTCGCTCCTCACCACCGCCTGCTCGTAGCGCTGCAGGTTCTCGTCGTAGCGCCTGGCCTCGTAGGCCTCGTTGCCGAAGAACTTCACCGTCTCGTAGTTGAGCAGCGAGTCGACCGCGCGCGTGTTCGCCTTCGAGTCCATCTCGTTCATCGTGCGCCGGTGGTGGATGCGCCACTCGGAGATCGCGAAGGTGGTGGCGATGTAGAGCACGAGCGCGCCCACGGTGATCACGCCGAACCACACGTCGAACTTGACGATGAGGAAGCCGGTGACCAGCGCGATCTCGAAGAGCGTGGGCAGGACGCTGAACACCATGAAGTTCAGCAGCGTCGAGATGCCGCGCGTGCCGCGCTCGATGTCGCGGGTGAGCCCGCCCGTCTGGCGCTCGAGGTGAAAGCGCAGCGAGAGCGAGTGCATGTGCTCGAACACCTGGAGCGCCACGCGGCGCATCGCGCGCTGCGCGACCTTGGCGAAGACGATGTCGCGCAGCTCGTTGAAGACGGTGGAGGACAGGCGCAGCAGGCCGTAGGCCGCCAGCAGCGCGACGGGCACGGCGAGCATCGCCTTCGGGCCCGAGAGCCCGTCGACGACGGACTTCATGAGCAGGGGCACGGCGAGGTTCGCGACCTTGGCCGTCACCAGGAAGAGCAGCGCGAGCAGCACCCGGCCGCGGAACTCCAGCAGGTACGGGATGAGCTTCCTCACGACGCCGGCATCGCCGCTGGCGGGCGCGGGGGCGCGGCTTCTGGGGTCGCTGCGGAAGGGGGTGTGGCGCCATGAGGGACGGGCGATGACGGCCTCGACGGCAGCGGCACCCCTTCCGCCGCGGCGGCCCTTCGGCTCCAGCCGGGCCAGCGGCGCGGCTAGTCTGGCGCAGAAGCCGCAGCGGCCATCAGCGAGGGTAGGAGAGCTGAGCGCGGCGGATGCCATCGCCTTCGGCGCCGGCCTCGGCCTGGGTCGCGCGTTCGGCCTGCCCGAGTGGATGGCGCCGGCCAGCCGGGGCCGCCTCGGCGGGCGGTGAGCGCGGCAGCTTCAGACGAGCGGAGGCGAAGGCGAGCGTCGCGATGGCGGCGGCGAGCGGATGGCGGAGCGTGGCGGGCCGCATCGAGCGGCACCACGCGCGCGCGCGCGTCGCGACCGCCGGCCTGCGCCAGGCAGCGGGCGGATTCGTCCTCGGCGCGCGCGACTCGCGGCGCAGGGCCTTCGAGCCGTTCCTGGGCGAGGCCTGGGCGGCAGCCGCTCGGCTTCGCGCGCCAGGCGCTCGCGCGAGGCTCGGCCTTCGCGGTGGCGCTCGGCGGCCAGGCGCGCCGGGTGTTCGCCTGGCTTCCTGCGGCCGCGAGCGCGGCGCGCCCGCGTTCCTGGTGCGCGCTTCCTCGGCGCCCGCGCGGGCGGCTTCGGCCTCCTCTCGCGCGCCTGGCCCGCGCGGCGGCAAGTAGCCGCCTCGTGCGCCCGTTCCTCGGCCTGCGCAACGCGCGCTGGCAGGCGCGTGCGGCCTGCCCGGCTCGGCGCGGCGCTCTTCCTCGGCGCGCGGCCTGCGCGGCGGCGCGTTCGGCCTCGATCCGGGCCTGGCTCGCCGCCTGCGCGCGCTGCTCCTTCTCCAGCCGGGCGCTGCGCCGCGTGGACTCGATCGCGCTCTTGCAGCGCCAGCCGGCCAGGTTTGTCTTCGAGGCGGGCCACTTCCTCCAGCGCGGCCGCGCGGCTCTCGGTGGCGAGGCGCCGCGTCTGCGCCAGGCGGCGGGCCTGGGCATGCACGAGTGCCTGCTGGAGGGCGGCCGCGGCCTCGCGGCCTTCCTCCTCGGCACGGGCGGCGGCCAGCCGCGCGGCGTGGCGATCGGCGTCCCGGCGCTCGTCCTGCCGGGCGAGGGCCCGGCGTTCCTCGTGGAAGCGCACGCACGACTCGAGCGCGGCCACCGTGGCTCCTTCGCGAGGCTCGCGGCCTGCGCCTCGAGGCGGGCCACGTTCTCCATGGCGCGCGCCTGGCGCTCGCGCGCGCGGCGTCGATCGGCCGCGAGCGCACGCGCCCGGCTTCGGCATGCGGAGAGGCCAGGGCGGCCCGCGACAGGCGGCGGTCCTCGGCGATCCGTTCCTCGGCGAGGCTCGCGGCATCGGCCTCGTGGCGGCGGCGCTCCTGGTGCGCGAGGGCGGCGGCATGCTCGGCCCGGCAGCGACGGCGCGCCACGAGGGCGGCGGCGAGGCTCGCGCGGGCGGCCAGCTGGGCCGCATCCGCCGACTCGGCCAGGCGGCGCGACTGCGCGAGCGCGATCCTCGCGGCGCGCCGAGCCTGCTTCGATTCGCGGCGCACCTGGGCATCGCGTTCCTGCTCGGCCTTCAGGCGCTCGCGCGCCTGCCGGCCGCCTCGTCCTCGTGGAGGCTCGCTCGATCGCGGCCTGGCGGGCGGCTTCCGACGCCTGTCGGCGCGCTCCCGCAGGCCCGCTGCGCCTCCGCGCTCGCCATCGCACGCTCGCGCTCGGCGCGCAACCGCTGCGCGCTCGGCCTCCAGCGCGGCCCGCGGGCGGCGAGCGCCTCCGCGGCGGCTACCTCGGCGTTCGGCGGCCACGGCCTGGTCGGCCCGGAGCCCGGCCTCGTGCTGCGCCAGGCGCATCGCTTCCATCTCGTCGCGCAGGCGCGCCTGGGTGCGGAATCAGCAGCACCTGCTCGGCTCGCGCGCTGCGTCGCCGCGCGCCTTCGCGGCACGAGCCGCTCGCGTTCTCGGGTTCGCTCGCGCGCTCGCTTCCTGGCTCGCGACGGCCTGGCAGGCGGGCGAGCGCCTTCTTCCGCGGCGAGCCTCGCCTTGTTCGAGGCGAGCGTGCGCGACTCCTCCGCCATGCGGTCGCGGTAACGCCGCTGGCCTCGACGGCTTCGCGGATTGCCCGGGCGCTTCGCCTCGCGGGCGGCGCGGGCCTCGGACGCGCGTCCATGTCGGCAGCGGTGCTGCGCTCGTCGCGGGCGCGCTCGGCGGCCCGCTTCGCGCTCCTCGGTGCGGCGCGCGAGGCCAGGCTTGGCCTGCATGCGCGCGGCGATCTCCGCGGCGCGCCGGGTCGCCTCATTGCTGCGCTCGATCTCCTGGCGCGCGGCCAGCTCGGCACGCGCCTCCTCGTCACGCTGGCGCTGCGCGGCGACGGCGAGGTCGCGCTCGGCCTCCAGGCGCAACCGGGCGCGCTCGCACGCATCCGTCTCGGCCGCGGCGCGCTCCTGCGCCACGATCGCGAGCCGCGTCTCGACCTCGCGCCGGGCCTGTATCGCCTCGCGTTCGCGCCTTTCGGCGTCGGAGCGCTGCTCGGCGCGCCCGCGGGCCTCGCGTTCGGCGTGCACGCGCTTCTCGATCTCCAGTCGCGCCAGGCTGTCCGCCTGCTCGCGGCGCTGGGCCGCCTCGCGCAGCCAGCGCTCGGCCTCGGCGCGCTCCATCCCCGCCACGGTGGCCTTGGCCTCCGATTCGACGCGGGCGATGGCCTCGCGCACGGCCTCGAAGCTGCAGTCGGTTGCGGCGGTACCGGTCGGTGTCTGGTTCGTGTCCATGGCGCATGCCCCTCGGGGGAGAGTTCCCATTATTGGAAAACTTGAGCGCCGCGAAGCCGCGATAAGACCCCGCTTCCGCCCCCATTTCGGGCCCGGCGGACCGCGTTTGCAGGGCGGTGGGTCGGTGCTAGGATGGTTCCCGGACCCCTTCGTCAGCTCTCGGGAGGCGACCATGCCCCGTTCCCGGACCCTGCTGCGCCCGTTCCCGGCCCTCGCCTTCCTCGCGGCCGCCCTCCTCGCCCCTGCCGCCTGGCCCGCCGCGCCCGCCACCGCCCCGGACCGCGCGGCCGCCAAGGAGAAGGAAAAGGAGGAGGACGCTGCGTACCGGACGCTGGTGGCGGCCACCAGCGCGGTCGTCCACGTGAAGACACGGGCCCTGGGCAACGCGCGCTCGAACGAGAACCTCGGCAGCGAGCGCACGGGGTCGGGCGTGCTCATCGCGCCCTCGGGCCTGGTGCTCACCATCGGCTACCTCATCCTCGAGGCGGACAGGATCGACCTGGTGGACAGCAACGGCCGCACCGTGCCGGGCAGCGTGGTCGCGTACGACCACGCCACGGGATTCGGGCTGGTGCGCCCCATCGTGCCGCTCGCGCCCAAGCCCATCGCGCTGGGCGCCTCCGGCCGCCTCGAGCAGCTCGACCGCGTGATGATCGCCTCCGGCGGCGCGGAAGGGGGCGTGTCGGTGGCGACCGTGGTCTCGCGCCGGCCCTTCGCGGGCTACTGGGAATACCTCATCGACGGGGCGATCTTCACCTCGCCGCCGCGGCTCGACCACAGCGGGGCGGCGCTCATCAACAAGGACGGCGAGCTGGTGGGCATCGGCTCGCTGCTCGTGATGGACGCGATGAACCCCGGCGAGCGGCTGCCGGGCAACATGTTCGTGCCCGTGGACCTGCTCAAGCCCATCCTCGCGGAGATGATCGACACGGGCCGCCAGAAGGCGGGCTACCGGCCCTGGCTGGGGGTGAGTTCCATCGAGGACGACGGCCGCCTGCGCGTGCTGCGCGTCACCACCGACGGGCCGGCCGAGCGCGCCGGCGTGAAGGCGGGCGACATCATCCTGTCCGTCGCGGGCGAGAAGGTGCGCACGCTCGATGCGTTCTACCGGCGCCTGTGGGCCGCCGGCGAGCCCGGCGTGGAGGTGACGCTCGGCCTGCTGCAGGGCGGCGACGTGCGCGAGCTGAAGGTGAAGTCGATCGACCGCCTCGAGTTCCTGCGCCGCAAGCCGACCATCTGAGGGCGCGCGGGTATGATCCCCGCGTGAGCCCTTCCCCGGCCCGGCTTCGGCGCCTCCTCTACACCGCCGCGTTCCTGCGCGCCCTCGCCATCGGGATGATGGCCGTTCTGATCGGCCTGTACTGCGCCCAGCGCGGGCTGCCGGCGGCGCAGGTGGGCCTGGTGCTCTCGGCGGCGCTCTGGGGCGCGGCGGCCGCCACGCTCTTCACGCTGGTCGCCGGGCACGCCTTCTCCGAGCGCGGCCTGCTGCTCGCGCTGTGCGCGCTGCCCGCGATCGGCTGCGCCGTCGTCGTCTCGAGCGAGACCTTCCCCGTGATCGCCGCGGCCGCGTTCGTGGGCATGTTCAACGTGAACGGCCGCGACCGCGGGGCGATACCGATCCTCGAGCAGGCGATGTTCCCGGCGACCACGACGGACAGCGACCGCACGCGCGTCTTCGCCTGGTACAACGTGATGCTCGATGCCGGCTATGCCGCCGGCGGGCTGCTCGCGGCGCTGCCCACGCTGCTCGAGAGCGCGGCGGCGCTCGAGCCGCTGGATGCGATGCGCGCGACGCTCGCGCTCTTCTGCCTGCTGTACGCGGCCGCCGCGATGCTCTACGCGGGCCTGCCCGGGCGCGTGGGCGAGGCGCCCGCGTCCCTGCGCGAGCTCACGCCCGAGAGCCGGCCGCTGGTGCGCAAGATCTCGCTGCTCTTCCTGGTCGATGCCTTCGGCGGCGGGTTCGTCGGCTCGGCGATCTTCGCGTACTACTTCGTCGAGCGCTTCGACGCGAGCGCGGCCACGGTGGCCATCCTCTTCAGCGCCGGGCGCGTGCTCTCGGCCTTCTCGCACATCGCGGCGGCCTGGCTCGCCCGGCGCATCGGGCTCATCAACACGATGGTGTTCACGCACGTGCCCTCGAGCCTGCTGCTGTTCACGATCGTCTACGCCGACGGCTTCGCGCTCGCCGCCTTCTTCTTCCTGCTGCGCGAGTCGCTCAACGAGATGGACGTGCCCACGCGCCAGTCGTACCTGATGGCGGTGGTGCGCCCGCACGAGCGCCTCGCCACCGCGGGCGTGACCAACCTGGTGCGCTGCGTGGGCTGGGCGATGGCGCCGATGCTCGGCGGGCTCATGATGCAGTCGGGCAGCCTCGCGCTGCCCCTGGTGGCCGCCGCCGCGCTCAAGCTCTCCTACGACGCCATCCTCTGGCGCGAGTTCCAGCGCGTGAAGCCGCCCGAGGAGCGCGCGGGCGCCGGCTGAATCCGCGCGGGCGCGCGCCGCGTATGAGGCACACCCCGAACGAGGAGGGCCGACCGCCGGTGACTCCGTCCGACACGCTGAGCCCGGCCGACCCGCCGGCGCGCCAGGGCGGCCTCGCGCCCGAGCGTGCCGCCTTCCGGCGCGACCACGGGCTCGTGATGGCGAGCCTGCTCCTGGTGGACCTCGCCACCACGGGCGTGCTCACGCTCGTCGCGCAGCGCTTCGCCGCCTTCGCCGCGGCCCTCGCCTGCAGCGTGGCGGTGTTCGGCGTGCTCGGGACGAGCGTCGCCAGGCGCACCACGCAGGCGCTCGATGCGCTCCCCGAGAGGGAACTGGAGGCCTGGCTGCGTCGCCTGCCCGCCGCGAGCGCGGTCAGGCCGTGATCCTCACGCTGCTCTACTGCTTCGTCGCCTTCTACCTGGGCGTGTTCTTCCCGGACGCCGCGCGGCTGGACGCCTGCCCGAGGCGATGAAGCGCGCCGCGAGCCTGTGGTTCGCCACGATGTACGCCGCGCGCTCTACGGCTTCTACACCTACTACGCCGTGGCCGACCGCAGCGCCGAGCTGCGCGCGCGGCTCGCGCCGGCCCTGCACGAGGCCCCGGCCGTCCCGCGCGGGCGCTTCGTCCACCGGCTCGTGCCCGTGTTCCTCTTCCTCGCGGTCGTGCCCGCGGCGCTGGTCGAACTGGACCTGGGCCTGTTCCGCGACGTGCGCGCGGCGCAGAACCTACGATCGAGCAGACCGTGCTGCTCGGCGTGATCGCCTCGCTTCCTGGTGATCTCGGTCTCCTCTTCTTCGTGAGCCGGGGCCTCACCCGGCCGGTGCGCCTGCTGGCCCAGGCCAGGCGCGGCTGGAAGGCCGGCGACCTGCGCGCGAGCGCCGCGGTGGTGTCGGACGACGAGCTCGGCCGCCTCACCGTCGCGTTCAACCGCATGGTGCGCGGCCTGCGCGAGCGCGAGCGGCTGCGCGATGCCTTCGAGCGCTTCACGGGCGCGCACAACGTCGTCGAGGCCGTGATCGGCGACCGCAGCGTGAGCGCGGTCGAGCGCGAGGCGAGCGTGCTGTTCACCGACATCGAGGGCTTCTCGACCCTGTGCGAGGGGCTCGGGCCGGAGGAGACCTTCCACCGGCTGAACGACTACGTCGCGGCCGTGGCCGGCGCGATCCACGCGCACGGCGGCACCGTGAACAACTTCATCGGCGACTCGGTGATGGCCCTGTTCAACCTGCCCGACGAGCGGGCCGGCTTCGCGCGCGAGGCCGTGCAGGCGGCCCTCGCGGTGCAGCAGGTCCTCCAGGAGCGGCGCGAGCGCGGCGCCTTCGCCCCGCCCACGCGCATCGGCATCGCCACCGGCCCCGTGCACGCCGGCGTGATCGGCGACGCCGGGCGCAGCGCGTACACCGTCTACGGCCACACCGCGAACCTCGCCTCGCGCCTGGAGCAGGCCTGCAAGGCGAAGGGCGTCGCGATCCTCGTGGACGCGCGCACGCGGGAGCTGGCCGCGGGCGCCGCCCGCTTCGCCCCCGCGGGCGAGACCGCGCTCAAGGGCTTCGCCGCGCCCTGCGGGATGTTCTCGGCCGGCCCGCCCTGAGCTAGGGCTTCCTGGGCTTGCGCGCGTTCGGGGCCCGGATGCCGCGCTTGTCGAGGGCCTCGCGCAGCAGGTACTCCACCTGCCCGTTCACGCTGCGAAGCTCCGCCTGGGCCAGGCGCTCGAGCTCGGCCCAGAGCTCCGGATCGATGCGCAGCAGGAAGGCCTTCTTGTCGGGGCTCGCCATCGCCGGGGAAGTTCAGCGCCGTCGCGGTCCGGCACCCGGCGGGGGCAGGCGGCGAAAGCGCGCGACGCCCGCGAGGGCGAGTGCCGCCACGACGGCGCCTGTGACCCCGGCCGCCGCGCCCGCCGCCGGCAGCGGCAGGAGGCCGCCCGCGAGCAGCAGCGCGAGGAGGCCCATCGCGAGCCCGCCGGCGGCGAGCGTCCAGCCCATCCACCGGCCCAGGCCGGCGGCATCGGGGAAGCGTTCCGGGTGCCGCCGGTAGTTGCTGATGAGCCCGTGCAGGCCCTGCACGCCGATCAGCCAGGCGAGCGCGAGCATCGAGAGCGAGGCGAACGCGAGCGTGAGGGCGAGCTGCGTCATGGGCTCAGGTGTAGAGCGTGCCCGTGTTCACGATGGGCTGCGTGTCCCGTTCGGAGCAGAGCACCACCATGAGGTTGGAGACCATCGCGGCCCGGCGCTCGTCGTCCAGGTCGACCACGTTCTTCTCCGACAGGCTCTTCAGGGCCATCTCCACCATGCTCACGGCGCCGATCACGATCTTCGAGCGCGCGGCGATCACCGCCTCGGCCTGCTGGCGGCGCAGCATCGCGCCGGCGATCTCGGGCGCGTACGCCAGGTGCGTGAGCTTCGCCTCCGTCACGCGCACGCCGGCCATCTGCACGCGCGCCTGCAGCTCCTCGCACAGCGCGTCGGCCACCGTGTCGGCCCCGGCGCGCAGCGTGACCTCGTGCTCGTCGTGGTCCTCGCCGTAGTCGTAGTTGTAGCGCGTGGCCACGTGGCGCAGCGCCGACTCGCACTGCACGCGCACGAAGTTCTCGAAGTCGTCGACGTCGAAGAGCGCCTGCGCGGTGTCCTCCACGCGCCAGACGACCACCGCCGCGATCTCCACGGGATTGCCGCGCTTGTCGTTCACCTTGAGCGTCTCGACGTTGTGGTTGCGCGTGCGCACGCTCAGCTTCTTGCGGATGAGCCAGGGCCACGTCCAGCGCAGGCCCGCGGTGCGCTCCGTGCCGGAGTAATCCCCGAACAGCGTGAGCGCCACCGCCTCGTTGGGCTGCAGCATGAAGAAGCCGGCGGCGATGAAGACGATGCCCACCCCGAGCGGCACGGCGAGCACCGGCGCGCGCAACGCGAGCAGCGCGAACACCAGGCCGCCCAGCAGCAGCAGGAGCAGCGCGAGCATGGCGATGCCGTTCGCGGTGCCCGCGGGTTTCTCGAAATTGCCTTCCCTGCGATAGTCGGTCACGTCGCCCTCCGGTGGGGGAGCTATTGAAGTGATATCACTTTGATACAAGGCGGCGGCCTTGTCAAGTGCCGGCCGGCCGGGCACGGCCGGCGGCACGCTAGAATGGCGGCATGGAACCCCTCGTGCGCGATTCGGCCACGCAACTGGACCCGACGACGCGCGGCCGGGTCGTGGTCTGCGGCTCCCATGGCGGCATCTACCCGGCCTGGCTTTCCGCCCGGGCCGGCGTGCGCGCCGCCCTCTTCAACGACGCGGGCGTGGGCCGCAGCTCCTCCGGGGTCGGCGGCCTCTTCTGGCTGGGCGGCCTGGGCATCCCGGCCTGCGCGGTGAGCCACGAGAGCGCGCGCATCGGCGACGGCGCGGACGCCTTCGAGCACGGCATCCTCTCCACGGTGAACGACGCGGCGGCGGCCCTGGGCTGCCGCCCCGGCCAGCGCTGCAAGGAGGCGACCGCCCA